>JARBUG010000029.1 GCA_029239785.1 Symbiobacteriaceae bacterium
TCCGGGAACGGCAGCGGGTCTGGGCCTCTCTGGTCGAGTCTGTACGGACTGACGCCTCCGCTATCACCGTACGCTTGCGAGATTTCGGCCCTGCCGTCCCTCGCGACTGGGAGCTCATTCTTCCCCCACAGCGGGCACGACGTCAAGGATCGAACTCTGGTCGCGGGATTGTGCAGAGCGGCCGAGAGGTTCAAAGGCCTCGTCCTGCTACCAGCGGCCTGTAGTCCATACTGTGTGAATTAGAGACCAGATCGCACCGTCCAAAGTCCGACCTGGTCTCTATGTTGTCAGCAGGGGCGGTGTTCACATTAGCAATGCCGCGAAATACTGTTCCGTGCTACCGCCGGAAAATTAAAACCGCTGGTTCTGGCATTTGTACTAAATGTCCGTCGCCGAGACAGGATTTCGTCCTGATCTATCCAACCCTAAAGATTGACAGCACCGTACTTTGGGGGTAGTCCAATGCCAGCCGCATCGCCCCAGGATGAACAGTATGATTTGCCAACGATAGCAGTCCTACACTGTGGCGCTGACGTCGTGTGCCTTTCGTGGTCTCCAGACGGAAGTAAATTGAGTTCCATAACCTTCGACCGAGTCCTTCGGATCTGGGACGCCTCAACCTGGAAAACAATAGGTTCCCTCGAGCTTCCCGCGACTAGGGGCGGACTTTCCATGTGTTGGTCGCCAGACAGCCAGAAGTTGGCGGTGAGCTTCGACCTTGAGTGCCTAACTTTGTTCCACGTTAACGCGTTACAACTCTCTCCGCTCATACAGAAGAACTTCGGAGTTCACGTAGCATGGAGCCCGGACGGGCGTTTGTTAGCGTCAACCTGCAGCGACGAGGCTTTCACCATAAAGATCTGGGACCCGTTGACCGGAGAACTTCAACAGCGCCTGTTCGGCCACATTGATTACGTTAACAGCCTGGAGTGGGCGTCAAACGGAAGTCGACTACTGTCAGCGTCGGACGATGGCACCGTAGTTGTGTGGGACACAACTACGTGGAAGTCGATCCGTTCTTTCGAAAGTGATAAACAAATCACCTCTACGGCGACATTCTCACCGGACGGAGTCACGATGGCTTCTGGGGGCACAGACCGTGTTATCCGCATTTGGGACAGCCGAACCGGGATGCTTGTGCACGAGTTGGCGGGGCATGGCGGAGATATTGCGCGTATCTCATACTCACGGGACGGTGGCACGCTCGCCTCGATCGATTCAGATGGGGTTCGCGTGTGGGACCCTGTTTTCGGGACTCAACTGGCTTTCCAGGCCTCTGATATAGACGCTTTTCCAACTCATGGGCTGGAATTCCATCCGCTCCTCAACCGCCTAGCCTACGTCGATGGGAACGACAGAACAATTAGGGTTGTAGATGTGAATCGAAGTTCAGGGCCGGTGACGCCCTTGACCTCAAGCCAAACAGCTCCAGCAACACCGCAAGTACATCTTTCGGACAAGATTCTGGAGCTGATTGCTGCGTTCGAAAGGCTGCTGGACTCCTGTCCAAGGGAAGAACTCATACAAGAGTTCCTGACCAAACACACAGTTCTTCTCGCACCAACGGCCAACCGTGTCTTAACCAAGATACCACTCGGATCTGAATATGTGACTGACTTCGTGATCGAAGACCCTGGAGAGCGGTACACACTCGTTGAAATCGAGAGGCCAGACCTCTCAGTCTTCACAAGAGCAGGGAACCCATCGTCCAGTCTGACACATGCCCAACGCCAGGTGGAAGATTGGAGACAGTGGGTGCATGATAATGTCGGCTACGCGAGAAACACCTTGCCCAACATCAACGAGCCCAGGGCATTAGTAGTTATTGGTCGTAGAGGGACAATCGGTGAGAGCGGCAGGAAACTGCTGGCCAGAAAAAACGCCGAGCACCCAAACATTCAGATCATCACTTACGACGATTTGATGGATCTGGCGAGAGCTCATGCCATCAACCTTCGACGGATTTAACAAGCCAGTCGAGGGACTTCATTTCTGATGACGCCTACCTGACCCGAGATCGATGACTGCGCAGCAGTCTGCGACAAGGTGATCATCAACGGGCGCCTGATCAAGAACATCACTTCTGCGGTAGACATCAAACCCGGTTATCCCCGTAACGGATGACCGGGTTTTTCGCGCCCGTCTTCTTTCCGTACAGCTCCCGGTTAAGGCAGCCCCAAAAATGTCCATAGGTCAATAGTCCCACGCGCGATACTTCTGAATCGGGACTGTTGGCCTATTTTTCTGATATATAACAGGGGATATCTAAGTCTCGTAGAAATATTCTTTCACGACCGAAAAGACACATAGCGGAGATTACGCCGGAAAAGAGGGATGAGGCGTTGACTAGGATTCTCTACTGGAACATCAACAACTTCTCGCGCAACAAGATTCTCAATGACAGCAACGATGACACGGCCTACGACCAGTCGCAGGATCGCCTGAATCACATCGTGCAGCAGGTCTTCCAGGCCAACCTCCCGGACATCTTCGTCATCGTGGAGGTCTACAGCCGAACGATGGAAGTGAACATCGAAGGCACGGCGCTTCGCAGCGATTCCTCGGCCGGTTTCGGCGTACTGCTCCTGCTCGACGAGATCCGGGCCCGGGCCGGCAACAACTGGTGCCTGGTGCCGCCGCTCAACACGGGCGGGTACGGCTTCCAGGAATCGGTCGCGGTCTTCTACAACTCCACCAACCTGCAGTTCGCCGGGCCCTACATCTGGGCCGAACCGCCAAACGATGTCACCTACTCCCGCGCTGCGACCCAAGGGAACATCGCGAACCTGAAAAACTACCCCACCGACTGGCGGGACGGGCTGCCGGTCGCCCTCAATCGGACGAGCCAGGTGACCGCAGGCGGCGTGGTCTACAACATTCCCGAAAGCCAGTTCGCAGCGCAGGTCGCATTCTGCGCCGGTGGCGCCGCCTGCGTGTACGATTCCCAGAATCGCATCTTCTTCCCCAACAACTACAACCGCAGCCCTTACCACGTCCAGTTTTACGACCTGACCGGCGGTGCCAACAACCGGCTGATCAAGCTGTTTGCCATTCACACCTCGCCGGCCTCGGCGACCGCAGCGGTCCAGAGCCTGGCAAACTCCACCGAGATTCAGGCCATCGGCAACAACCAGGTCTCGGTGGTGATCGGTGACTTCAACGTGGACTCCTTTGCGAACCGGGGTGCCTACACCACCGGCCTGCCCAACCACACCATGCAGTTGGAGCCGAACGCCCTGGGCGCCGCCGTGGCCGCACGCAAGCCCTACTGCATGACCCACCTGCTCCCCACGGCCCAGGCCGTTCCGTACAACAACACGCTGGGCACAGACCCCCAGCACAACGTCTACCCCCGCTTCGGCTACATGGGCTCCATGGGCGGCCAGAACTTCCAGCAGGTCTCCGATGCCGGGGCGATTGACAACGCCTTCACCCGCTACGGCCCCCTGACGGCCGCACCCGGCGCATCCAACATGACGGTGGTCAACACCGTGGTCGGGACGCCCTATAACGCCACGCCGCTGCCGGCCAACGTGCCGGCTGCCATGGCCGGCCACTACGCCTACGGCGCCACCCTGGCCAACGCCATTCCCCAGCCGGGCGGCGTGAACGGCCCGCCTGACCCGATCAACTTTCAGGGCTGGAACAACTTCGGAAAGATCCACAGCGTCAGCGACCATCTGGCGTTGATTCTGGACGTCTAGGAGATGCCACTATGAGCTTGCTTGACCTACAGGCGGCGTTTCAGAAGCAGGCCGACAGTTCCGGCACCATCAGCGTCTCTGCGGCGGTGATTGCAGATGCCGGGCTGACGCCCCGCACCGGGTTCGATACCCTGCTCCAGTCATACCTGAAAGTAACCGGGGCGCTGACGGTCACTACCAGGACCATTCCCGCCCCCACCGCTACCCAGTTGACCGTCAGCGGGACGGTCTCGCTGCTGGGCCTGTCCGGGGTGGCCGCCACCCTGGAGTTCCTGCTGGGCACCGACGGCAAGACCATCGACCTGCGCATGGGCGTGACGCTGGGCGACCAGTGGACATTTGCCAGCAGCTTCGCACTGCTGGTGGGCTACCCCTTTAACCAGCTAGTGCTCAGTGGCTCCAACTATGCCTTCACGACTGCGCCGACCGACACGTTCACCTGGAACCAGCAGCCCATCGCCATCGTGCAGGGCCTTAACGTGGTCTCCTCGCTGGCGCTGACCGGGGCGCTCGGCATTCTGCTCCAGGTGCTCGAAGATGTGACGGCGAGCGACCAGGTGATCTTCTCCGGCAGCATCGACCCGAGCGGCCTGCTTGATATCGCCACCGGCTATCCGAACCTGGCCCTGAGCGGCTCGATTGCCAAGGAACTGGTGGCAATTCCGAACTTCGCCTTAAGCAACCCCCGCATCGGGCTGACCTGCGCCCCCGGCGACAGCGGCCAGGATGTCTGGCTCAGCTTTATCACCACCCTGAGCGTCGACGGCCAGCCGTTCTTCGATTTCAAGGCGGCCCTGCTCCAGGATGCCGTCACGCTCGCCTTCGGCATCGTGCCTGACCCGACCAAGCCGATTACGCCGGCCAACATCATCGAACTGCTGGGTGGCTCGGACTACACCCAGGCGATTCCGCCCGAGTTCGAGTCGATCTTCGAAGCCGTGGCGCTCAAAGGCCTGAGTGCGTCGCTCCAGGTCAGCACGCTTACCTTTATCAGCTGCTCCGCCGCCATCGGCTCCTCCGGTCCCTGGCAGATGGGCCAGTTCCAGATTGATGACCTGACGCTGCGCTACACCCTCCTCCGCCCCTTCACCAGCCGCAGCGCCACGCTCTTCAACTTCTCGGCCACCGCCGAGCTTTACCCGAACATCTTCCAGGGCCTCTTCACGGTGGAGATCAACTACGACCTGACTTCCTCGGCCATGGCGATCGCAGCCGGGTTCAAGGGTTCAGTCAGCCTGAACACCCTGGTGGACGAGCTCTCCAACCATACCGTCACCATTCCGAGCCAGTTTGTCGAAATCGAGTTCACCGATTTTGGCATGACCTTCTCTGAGGCGTCGGACTCCACCTACAACTGGTCGATGTACGGCAACGCCGATGCCAACTTCGACATTCCGGCCCTGGGCGGCAAGTTCACCACCGACTTCCACGTCTACGTCACATCGAACAACGGCACGATGTCCTACCTGCTCAAGGGCGGCCTGGGCATTGGCAACTCGTACTTCGAAGTGAGCGCCGACCTCGGGGCGACCCAGAAGGTGCTGACCGGCTCCTGGACGGCCCTGAACGACAGCTACCTGGAGATTGCCGACATCTGCACCGTCCTGGGCTTTGAGGCGCCGGCGATTCCGCCCGACCTCGACCTGGGGCTCGATTACGCGGCGCTTATCTATGACCTGACCGACAACGTGGTGATCTTCGAGGCCGATTCGGTCAACTACGGCGCCGCCGACTTCGTGGGCCTGAAGAGCAACGGCCAGTGGATCTTCTTCTTCGGCATCGGCGTAAAGCCGACGATCAACCTGTCCAACCTGCCCCTGATTCAGACGGTACTTGGGCCGGACTCCACGGTGGAGATCGGCCACATTCAGTTCGTGATCGCCTCGGGCGCCATCGACGCGAAGACGGCGGGCATCGTCAATGGCCTGATCAAGTCGGGCTACCCGAAGGTGCCGGATGCCGGCATCGCCGGCGGCGTGGGCGTCTCCATGAACCTGCAGGCGGGCCAGCAGTCGATTCCGCTTAGCATTGGCACCGATTCAGGCACGCAGACCCAGGGCGGGGGCGGTGACAACGGCGGCGGCTCCGCCATGGTCGATAACAACAGCCAGAGTCCCAACGTGGCGCCTGTTCCGGCCACGGCCTCCGACGGCACCGTCTGGTTCACGCTGCAAAAGACCTTCGGGCCGATCACCTTCCAGAAGGTCGGCATCCGCTACACCACCGACAACGGTGAGTCGATCCTCTGGTTCCTGATGAACGCCTCGCTCTCGACCGGCGGGCTGACCATCGGTGTGGTCGGGCTGGGCGCCGGCTCGCCGCTCACCACCTTTGACCCGCACTTTACCATCAGCGGCATCAATATCACGCTGCAGGAAGGGCCGGTGACGATCAGCGGTGGCCTGCTGGGCACCCTCGAGCCGGAGATCAACTTCTACGGCGAACTGCTAATCGGGACGCCCGAGTTCACCATCGCCGGCCTGGGCGGCTATGCCCAGACCGACGGGCAGCCTTCCTTCTTCGTGTACGCCGTGCTGGACATGCCCATCGGCGGGCCGCCTTACTTCTTCGTGACCGGCCTGGCGGGCGGCGTGGGCTACAACCGCAAGCTGCTGATTCCCGACGTGTCGGGTGTTGCCACCTTCCCGCTGGTGCAGTGGGCGGTGGGCACGGGGAACCCGCCCGGCATGGACACCACGGGCAACATCGGGCAGCAGGTGAACGATGTGCTGACCCGGCTCTCGCAGGCGGGTGTCATCGCCCCATCGGTGGGCGATTACTGGCTGGCGGCGGGCATCCGCTTTACCTCCTTTGAGCTGGTCGACTCTTTCGCCCTGCTCACGCTGGTTTTTGGCACCCAGTTCGAAGTGGCGCTGCTGGGCCTGTCGACGGTCTCGCTGCCGCCCGGTCCGGTGCCGGTCGCATACGCCCAGCTCGAACTGAAGGCCTCCTTCTCGACATCGTCCGGCCTGATGGGAATCTCGGGCCAGCTGACGCCCCAGTCTTACGTGCTTTCCAAGGATGCGCATCTGACCGGCGGCTTCGCCTTCTACGTCTGGTTCACCGGCGAGCACGCAGGTGACTTTGTCGCCACACTGGGCGGCTACAGCCCCAAGTTCTCACCGCCGTCGCACTACCCACAGGTGCCCCGCCTGGGCCTGAACTGGCGTGTTGTTCCGGAACTGACCATCAAGGGCGACCTCTACTTCGCCCTCACATCGGCCGCCATTATGGCCGGTGGCAGCATGAGCGCCACCTGGGAGAGCGGCGGCATCAAGGCCTGGTTCAGCGTGGAAGCCGATTTCCTGATGGTCTTCCAGCCCTTCCACTACTACATCAGCGCCGGGGTGCAGCTGGGCGCCTCCTTCCGGATCAACCTGCTCTTCACCCACGTGACGATGACGATTCACCTGGGCGTCGACCTGGAGGTGTGGGGGCCGGACTTCACCGGCAAGGCGACCATCGACCTGTCGATCATCTCGTTCACCATCAGCTTTGGTTCCAGCGGCAAGCAGACCACGACGACGATCGCCTGGAGCGACTTCGTGACGCAACTGCTGCCGGGCGGCGCGACCAGCCAGAAGAACAAGAGCACATCGCTCACGGCGTCGGCTGCCACGAGCGATAGCAACACCCAGCCCATCGTCGGTCTGGTCGTGTCGAAGGGGCTGCTCAAGCAGCTGAGCGACAAGGACGGGGACCTGAACTTCGTGGTCAGCGGCGAGCTGTGCGAACTGACCACCCAGACCGCCATTCCGGCCAAGGATTACGCTTTCAGCGCCAACCTGACCCTGGCGCCCGACGCCCTGCAGCCCCACGATGCCAACGGCCAGCTGATCCAGCCAAACAGCAACTTCGGCGTGGGCCCGTCGGGCATTGGCAGCGACCAGTTTACATCCACCCACACCGTCACCATCACCTCGAACGAGGATAGCACCTTCCTGGCGGTCCGGGTGCTGAACAACGCCCCCTCCGCCCTCTGGCAGACCCGCAGCTTCGACAAGCACGGGGTGCCGTCCGGGGTCGACCCGCTCAACGACACGACCGTGCCCAACACCGTGGCCGGCTACCGGCTGGTGCCTTACGTGCCCGCCCCGGACCACACCCTGCCCATTTCGCTCGAGTATCTCCAGTACACCATCGACGAGAATATCCAGCATTTCGCCTGGAGCGCCCCCACTTACCCGACCACCGACAGCTTCTCGAACGAGACCGTATCTGGCACCATCGCGAGCGCCACCGCCGAGGCCAACCGCAGCCAGCTGCTGGCGGCCATGGTGGCGGCCGACCTGCAGATTTCCACACAGCTTGACGTGAGCGACCTGGCCAACCCCGCCACCAACTACTTGCTTGCCGCTCCCGTGCTCCGGCTCCTGGGCGAACAGCGCTGAGAGAACAGGTGGTTACGAGCATGAGCACAGCAGAAACCAAGCTGGTCACCTTTATCCAGTACGACGTGCCGCCGCTGAAGGCCGGCGAGTACACGGTCACGGTCCAGCACAACGTCAACCAGGCTTCGCAGAACCAGTTTGCCTTCACCCGCCGGTTTGCCGTTGCGGGGGAGCGGTTCGCCATCGACCCCAGCGAGATCAGCGGCGTCTACCCGGCCGACGTGGCGACGGGCGAGTTCGCCGGGGTGCTTCCGCAGGTGCTCTTTACACGGCGGACGCTGCCCTGGGAGCGGACCTCGGTCCAAACCGAAGAATCGGCTCCGTGGCTGGCCGTACTGCTCTTTGACGACGGCGACGAGCCGGCCCAGCAGAAAGTGACGGCCAAGGACCTGATCGCCGCCGGTACCGCGATCACAGTGGCCGGGTCGACGCTGACGGGCTCGGGCCAGCTGCCTGCCGGCACCTTCAGCTACCCCGGCATCAATCCGCTCGATTACGGCGAGACGCCCGACGACGCGTGCACCGTGATCGACGTGCCGCTCGCCCTCTTCAACCAGATCGCGCCGAGTGCCGCGGACCTGCCCTACCTGGCGCACATCCGCGAGGTCGACACCACCGACAGCGAGGACAGCACCACCACTTCGGCGCAACTGGCGATTGTTCTGGGCAACCGTCTGCCGAAGACCGGTGTGACCAGCCACGCCTACCTCGTGTCGCTTGAGAACCTGGGGCCGTATCTGCCGCACGCCGACGGCACGCCCAGCGGGCAGATTCCCACGGGCACGACCGCCGTCCGGCTGCTCGTCTACCGGTACTGGCGCTATACGGCCAACGCCATGGATGGGACCTTCAAGAACCTGCTGGAGAACGTGAACCGGAACCCCGACGGGACCCTCGGGCTGACCAGCCTGCAGTTCCCCTTTGCCGGCACGGCCCCCGCCCAGGCGGACGTGGAGCTGGCCATGAACCACCAGGCGAACGGGCAGCTGACGGCGACGGACGCCCAGGTGCTGGTGCATAACGCCTTCACCATGGGCTACGTGCCCCTGGGACACCACCTGCGCCACGCGGGCAACACGGTCTCCTGGTACCGGGGCCCGCTGGTCGCCTACCCGGTCAGCACGACCCTGACCATCCCGATTTCCGGGCCCGATGCCGCCAACCGGTACAACCCGCAGACCGGCCTGTTCGACGTCTCCTACGGGGCGGCGTGGCAGCTGGGGCTGCTGCTGGCGCTCCAGAACCGGAGCTACGCCACGGCGCTCTACAACTGGAAGCGCACGGTCCAGCAGAGCGAGGCGATCGCCGAGGAGCAGGCGCTGCTCGACCAGCAACTGGGCGGCGTAACGGTGCTGGAATCCTTCCTGAAGCCCCGCCGGCTGAAGGCCGACGCCGGCCCGCCCCAGCCACCGGACGACGTGGTCAACTGGCTGGCCAAGCTCAAGCTGCTGGGCGGCGTGCCGGTCAATTACCTGGTGCCCGACGAGCGGATGCTCCCGCCCGAGTCGCTCCGCTTCTTCTACCTGGACTTCAACTGGATCGACGCCATGATGGACGGGGCGTTCAGCATCGGGCGGGCCTCGACCGGTGAACAGGAGTCCGACGCCATGCTGATTGGGCCGGTCAAGCAGCTGGCCCGCCAGCGGACCCGGCTGCTCCGCAAGAACCAGAAGCCCATGCTGAATTACACCAACGAGACCGGGCAGGTGACAGGCTTCCTGCTCCGCTCCCAGGCGGTGGCGGGCTGGCCCCGGCTGAACGCCAACGGTTACGCCGACCTGAACGGCACAGTAGAGATTCCCAAGCTGCGTATGGCCCGCCTTTCGGACGAGGTGGTGATCTGCCTCTTTGACGGCGTGGTTCAGATGGTGGCGATTCATGAGCCGCCCGAGCAGCTTCACTCCGGCGCAGAGGGCAGCGACGGCACCTACACCACCACGCTGCGGGCGATCACCGGCGATACCCCGGGCCAGCAGTTCCTGACCGACCCCAAGGGCGGCAGCCCCGACGCCGCCATCTCCGTCCGTTCGGACAAGCAGACGCTCATGGTGCAGGCCACGGCCGATGCCATTATGACCAAGCTGAACAACGACTTCAGCCAGAATGTAACGACCTTCACCTCAGCCGAGTTCGCCCTTGAAATGGTCAAGGGTGTCGTCAAGGTGGAATTCCAGCAAGGCGGTTGATCACGTGAAAGAGTACACCAGCGATAGCGCACCCAGCCAGACGGGCCTCATCGTTCCGGTCGATCTGGTCGCTTTCTGCGTGGGCGAGATCGACGCCCAGGAGGCGACAAACCTGCTGGCGGGCGCCACGGTCGTCTATACCGACCAGGTGACCGCCGAGAACCAGGCCTTCCTCGGCGCAAACGTGACCCGGGGCTTCACCGACCCGCCCTGGCAGCCGCTGGAGCAGGGGGTTCACCTGCACTGGGCGCTGCCCGATGCACTGACTACGGCCACCTCGACGGATGCCGGGCTCGATTTCCCGGTGGTGCCCAACCGGTGGCTGGTCACCCGCTTCGCCCTTCAGGGCACCACCACTGCGACCCGCTCCTGGATCGTGGAGAGCGATGCCCTGAGTACCGCCCAGCCCGCCGGCCAGAAGCCCGTCACCCTCCCGGTCAAGACGGTTTCGCCCCTCGATCAGAACTACCGGTACGTGGGGCAGTGGGTCGATTTCGACCAGTCCTGGACCGAGCCGGGCGGAACCCAGTTCCAGGACCTGACGGGCGCGGAACTGACCGCCGTCGCCAGCGGCGTCGTCACCTTCGCCGCGTACTATCCCAACTGCCGCAGCGTCTTCGGATTTACCGATTCCCTGTCGGATCTGACCGTAACGGGAACGGCCCCGGTGGAGCTGATGTACACGGTCACGGGCTGGCACAGCAGCCCGGCGAACGATCCCCTGTCCACCGGTCCGGCCCTGGAGGCGGTCCAGTCGCAGCTCCAGTGGACCTACACGGACGACAGCGGTGCGACGCCCACCTACACCCTGTACAACGGCATGGTGCAACAGGTGATGTGGAACCCGCAGACCACCTACCTCTATCATCAGCCGGTCCAGAAGCCGATCACGGCCGATGTGGCGATTGGCAACAGCCCGGCCGAGGCGCTCGCCGCTTACTTCCGCAACCTGAACCATCCGAATATCCCGCTCTTTGAAGACCTGCTGACCGCCTTCCAGTACGGCTTGCTCAGCGCCTTCGCCCAACCCACGGCCGACCAACTGGCCAGCCTGGAGGAGTCGCTGCACGAGAAGGAGTTTGGTTCGCAGGATGCCGGCCAGATCTATACCATCGTCAAGGCCGGCTCCGACGATGATGAAGATGATTCGGAGATGATCGATCTGCCGCTCCAACTGGCAGATGATCTGAACCTGCTGAACGTCTACCAGCAGCAGTACGACCTCTGCCAGGCGCACTTGGACGAGTTCCGCTGGCAGCTCTTTGCCGACTGGTACCGGATCTTCCAGGCCAACGCAGATACCCAGAACGAGGCATACCTGGTCGCCTACCACCGGTACGGCGAGTGGGACGCCCTCCAGCAGGCCTGCACCGATCTGTCGAACAAGCTGGCCGCCCAGGTGGGCGTGGTCCAGATGCAGCTTTCCAGCGAGATGGAGCTGAAGCTGACGGGCTCGCCCCGGTACTGGCAGCCGACCGAGCCGCAGGTTCTCCTGTCGGGCCCCGATATTGCCGCCCCGCTCCGCTACGGCGGCGACGGCCGCTACTCGCCGGACGATTACCTGATCTGCCGGCTGACCAATCAGATTCTGACCGGCCTGACCGTGGGGAGCACCGCACTGACGGCGGGCCAGTATGCCGCCGTCACGCTGCCGACGCCCAACGGCCTGCCTTACACCGGCGATGCCAGCGCCCTGCTGGCCGAGGCCTGCCTGCTCAACACCAGCCTGACCGCAGCGCTGACCGGCGTGAGCGCCGCCACGCTAGAGGCCGCCCTTACGAGCCTGCTGGAAGGGCAGAGCCAGTCGACCTACACGGTGACCGGGGGCACGGCGCCCTCCCCGGTGGGTGTGGCCTGGTGGGGCAGCGCCAACCCGTGGCTCCCGATCTTTGTGGAGTGGACGGTCGATTATCTGCCGCTCCAGTCCACCGTGCAGAACGGCCAGTTGGCGGAGTATACGCCCGAGTTCTTCACCGCCAACTATCAGGTCGATCCCGATGCTGGCGGCTTCGTCAGCTACACGCCGGGCAGCGGAACGGGTGCGATTGTCGTCGACCCGGCGACCGCCACCTTTACCCAGCGGTACCAGGGCGGCGCCATTTTGAGCCCCAGCGCGGCCCAGGGCTTTGCCGACCAGCTGACGACCTACCTTGAAACCAACTCAGACAGCACGCTCCAGACGATTTTGGACCAACTCCAGGCCAGCAGCATGCAGTTGCACCCCCTGAGCGGCCTGAACAGCAGCCTGATCATGCGGCAGCAGACGCTCCAGTTGAACGTGGCCGTGCCTAACGGCAGCCAGTACGCGGAGCTGACCGAGGCGATCGCACCGGTGGTGGGCGACAAGAACGAAGTCGGGCCGCAGTTCAACGGTTACTTCAACCCGATTCGGGCGGGCTATCTGAAGCTGTCGCTTCAGGCGATTGACGTCTTTGGCCAGAAGCGGGACGTGCAGTTCTCACAGCTGATCACAGCCGAATCGCTGACCACCTATATCGATGAGAAGCCGGAGCCCTCCATCGCCTATCTGCCGCCGCGGCTGGCGCAGCCGAGCCGGCTGCTCTACCGCTGGCTCGCGGCCGACGCCACCGAGCTGGAGGAGATGAACCCCCACCCCGCCGCTTCGCCCATTTGCGGCTGGCTGCTGCCCAACCACGTGGACGGTTCGTTCTTCCTGTACAACCAGCAGGGCCAGTCCCTCGGCACCCTCTCCCTGAACGGGAACGAGACCGAAGTGGAGTGGCAGTCGGCCCCGGGCAATAACAGCACCATCAACCAGAGCGTGGAAGAGGTGCTGCAGTACGAAAACGCCCAGCTCCGCGAGCTGGCCATCGCCCTGAAGAACGGCTCCGCCGCCTTCTTCAAGGCGTTCTGGCGGGCGGTGGACACGGCGAGCGGCTCGATTACCGCCCCGGCCGCGGCCAGCGATGCGGGCCTGGCCGTGCTGGTCGGGCGCCCGGTGGCGCTGACCCAGGCATCGCTGCGGCTGGAGGTGCAGGGCGCCCCGGCCACTAACCAGGGCTGGGCGACGTTCGCGGGCGGTGCGTACACCGAGACCGAGAACGGCTTTACCGGTGTGGAATTCCCGGTGCTCCTGGGCGACCTGGAGAAGCTGGGCGATGGCCTGGTGGGCTATTTCCGCCAGACCAGCGACAAGTCGGACTATGACCTGACCACTTTCTTCAGCGAAGGCGCCGACCCGGCCGCCACTGCGGGCGTGGTGCAGCCCGGGCAGGAGACCCTGCTGCTGACCCCCACCCCCAAGCTGGACGCCGCGGAGCCGCCCGACTTCCTCCCCTACACCCAAAAAGTGCTGATGCTGGTCGACCCCCGGGTGGCGGTCCACGCGGCCATGGGCATTCTGCCGACCAAGTCGATCAGCATTCCAGCCGACCAGTACCACGACGCCCTCAGCACGCTGGAGATGTCCTTTTTGACCACCCCGGTGCTCAGCGGTGCCGGCGGGCTCGCCCTGCCCATTCCCGATGAGCCGGGCTACCAGTTCTCCTGGGTCGAAGAGACCAAGGCGGAGTCCGGCGGCACCGAGTGGTCGGTCACGCCTGACATAGCCACATCCACCGGTCAGGCGGTCTGGGCCTACACCCCCCAGCAGCTGACCGAAGGCTGGCTCCGCATGAACCCGGTGCTGCTGGAGTTCGCCCTGCTGAACGGTGCGAACCAGCCCGTGGTCACGGGCGGCACGACCAACGCCGTCACGCTGGTGCTGACCAACCGCAAGGAGCGGGAGATCACCTTCAACTCCGGGCAGCTGCTTGGCGAAGGCGAGTCCAACAAGGGCTCGATCTTCTACATCCACTTCGGCGACCTGGTCGCCCAGGCAGATGTGGCAGCGATTCAGTTCTCGGCGCCCGGCTGGTCGTTCCAGAGCTTCGCTTCAAGCAAGTACGGCCAGTACTGGGCCGCCACACCGGTCGGGAGCCCGGTCACGCTCCAAAACACCGAGACCCTGCGCATCAGCGTGGCCAACCTGGCCGCTGCGGCGGGTGCGCTTCAGGCCCAAGTCTACTTCGACTACTACAACGTAGACGGGTTGAACGACGGGGTCTATGCAGAACTGCTGGCTGTGCAGTCCGGCAGCAATTCGTAGGACGAGGGGGAGACGAAACATGGCTGAGCAGACGTTCCCGCAGCTCTCGTTTGCCATCAACAATGGCAGCACGGCAAACACCATCTACATCACAACAGATGCGACGCAGAACCAGCTGACGTTCCAGATCATGACGAACACCGCAGCCACGGGCTTCAGCCCGTCGGCCGAGGTGGTGCCCATGAACCAGGCAGCGGCCGCCAAGGGCAGCCTCCTGTACCTGGACCTGTCCAACCTGAACCTATCCGCCGATGAGTTCAGCGCCCTGAGCTTCAGCGCCACCGGCTGGGAGTTTGAACCCTTTCCCTCCAGCCAGACGGTCGGCATGACGCCGACGACCGACATGACCCTGAACGCCAACCCCGGTGACGCCATCAACGTCTCCATCGCCGGCATGGCGCTGGCCAACCCGCCGTCGGGGAGCAGCGTGCAGCTGACGGTCACCTACTACCACGTGACCAACGTGACCAGCGGCAGCCTGGGCATTCCCGCCAACTTCAAGGTGCTGCTCCAGTTGCCGCCCGACACCCACGATGCCGACCTACACCAGGCCATCGCCGTGACGGTGCCGCAGCCGTATGTCGTCACCAGCATTGCCGATTTCGCCGACGTGGCCAACTCGCTGTCGCTGGTCTTCAGCCCCGGGCCCAACCCCACCACGGTCAAGGCGACGGACGATACCGCCTTCACCCTGACCTTCGTTTACGCCGACCAGACCCCCGGGTACGGCGCCCTGACCACCACGGCGAACGCCCTGCAGATGTCGGTCATCTCCGGCACGCTGAGCCAGAACTGGACGATCACGCCGGGCAAGGACCAGCAGAACCCGTCGTGGCTCCTCCAGCCCCCGGCCGGGAAGCCGATTATCGGCACCGGCGTGCAGTCCACCGTGCAGTTCCTGATTCAGAACGTGGAGACCACCTTCCAGCCCGGTCCCACGGTGCTGCTGCTCTCCTACACCGGCGTTCCGGGCTATCAGGACGGCTCTTACACCATCCTGCTGGAGAAGGTCCCCCATGTGGATATTCAGTCCTTTACCGCCACGCCCAATCCGGTCACGCTGACCGATGGCAGCGCGCAGGTGACGCTGGCCTGGGAAGCTTACAACGCCGGCACACTGACCCTGATGCCGCTCTATCAGGATGTGACGGGCAAGAGCAGCTTCGTGGCAACGGTCAGGGAGACCACCACCTACACGCTCCAGGCGGACGGCCTGCAACTGGCCAACGCCGGGAACGTGGCCTTCAAGAACACCGAGGCGGTGGTCTACCCGGTGATCAACTCCTTCGAGGCGACGCCCACCGCCATCTACTACAAGGACTTCCCGCGGGATGTCAACCTGATCTGGAACGTCAACACCAACCAGCGGGTTGAACTGCTGAGCAGCCTGAACATCAGCGACCCGAACCAGTACAAGCCGTCCGACAACATCACAAAGACGATCACGGCCCCGCAGATGATCACCCTGGTGCCGGCGGGCCAGGAGTCGAACACGCTGGTGCAGCGCAGCCTGGTGCTGAACGCGTTCCAGGTCAAGCCCCAGAGCCAGAGCCTCAGCGCAGCGGCCAGCTATGTCGCCGTGGCGCCGAACGCCGGTTTTGTGGCGGCGGTAGGCACCAGCGCCAATCAGGTCTCCTTCCTTGATTCGATCGGCTACCAGGCCATGGGCAGCAGTGTGACGGTGGGCAAGTCGCCCCTGGGCCTGGCCTTCTCCCCCGACGGCAGCCTGCTTTACGTGGCCAACTCGGGCGACGGGACGGTCTCGGTCATAGGCGTGACCGCCACGGGCTCCACCCCGCCCTACAGCTTCGCCACGGTGGCCACGCCCCAGGTCGGTGGGGCGCCGCAGCAGGTTGCGGTTTCGCCGGACGGCAAGTACGTATATGTCACCATCGATAACGGCACTGCGAATGGATCGCTGGTGGTGCTTGAAAACCAGGGAAACAACCAGTTCAGCCAACTGACCAGCCTGACCGCCGGCCTGAATCCCCGGGGCGTGGCCGTGTCGCCCTCGGGCGCCCAGATCTTTGTGGCGAACGCGGGCGACAACACGATCGCGGTGATCGGTCTGAGCGGCGGCGTCCACTCGCCGGTCAATGTCATCACCAACGTGCAGAGCCAGCCGAACGGGTTGGCCGTCACCGCCGACGGCAACACGCTGCTGGTCGCATGCAGCGGCTCGAACACGGTCTTCGCCATCAGCACGAAGTACGCCGGCACTTCGCCCCGCACGGCCCTGGCCGTGGGCAAGACGCCCCGCCAGATCGCCATGGCCCCCGGCGGCGCCTACGCCTTTGTCACCAACCAGGGCGACGGCACGGTCTCGCTGATCGGCATCTATGGCAGCGCCCAGTCGTGCAAAGTGCTGGAGTCGGCCATTGCCACCGGGTCCAGCCCCCTGGGCATCGCCGTTTCGCCGGAAGGCGGCCTGGCCGTGGTGGCGAACAGCACGGGCAGCACCCTGACTGTGCTGACCCTGGCCACCTACCAGGAGCAGACCCAGCCGGCCCCGGTGGGCGCCCTGCCCACCAACGTGGCCGTCTCGCCGGATGGCAGCCAGGTCCTGGCCTGGCACAACGCCACGATCACCATGCAGCAGAAGCCCTCCACCGGGCTCTACGTCTACGACCGGAGCTCCGGCACCGTAACGGCCCAGATGCAGGGCACCCAGGTGGTGGACTGTGTCTTTGCCCCCACGGCCAAGGCGCAGACCGCGTACGTGCTTCAGCTGGGCAGCAGCCAGATCAACGTGCTCAACACCACCACATGGCAGCCCCAGACGCCCATCGCGATCCCGGCCAAGAACGGCACCGGCACCCGTGCCCCGCTGGATATCGCCATGTCGGCAGACGGCACGCTGCTCTTCGCGGTGGTGTCGGACGGCAACCAGCAGTACAGTCTGGTCGTCTACGAGGCGTCTATTTCGGACGCCTACTACAAGTCCATCGCCGACGTGACGCTCTTCACGGCATCGGCCCCCTCTACCTACATTCTGCTTGGCATCGTGCCGGACGGCTCGGTCGCCTTCGTCGTCGATTCGGTCGACGGGGAACTGTGGAAGGTGTCGCGGACCAACTCCTCCTACCAGGTCAGCAGCACGCCGGCCAAGCTGGGCAGCGTTCCCGGCGCCATTGCGGTCATGCCCGACGGTTCGCAGGTCTTCGTGCTGAACAAGGGCGGCTTCTACAACAGCTTCTCGGTGGCCGACACCGCCACCATGGAGGTGCAGAGCTTCTTCCTGCCCGAGAACATCACCGCTGTCTCCCTCAACGACATCACCATCACGCCGGACGGCACCAGGCTGCTGGCCACCGATGGCGTCAGCGCCGGCATCCGGGTGATCGACACCACCTCGTTCCGCTTCATTCAGACGATCTCCTGGACGTCGAACATCCGTGATCCGTACGGCATCGCGGTACTGCCCGACGGCTCGCAGATCTTCACGGCCAACGTGTACAGCAACAACGTTGGCATCATTCAGCAGGTCCAGCCCGGCAACTGACGCAGCCAGGCAAAAGCAAGGGAGGAATCAACGTGACTTACTCAGGCATGTTCTTGCGCAGCTATATCGGCCAGCAGCCCGGACAGAACGCCGGTGGCTGGTCCGCTTCACCGGATATCATTCTGTACGGCACCCAGCCGGCCAACGACCCGACGATCTTCACCAACTCTGCCAACTACAATACCGACTATGGCTCCACCGTCTACCTGAACCAGATCAACTATGTCTATGTCCGGGGCTTTAACAACACCACGGCGGCCGAGACGGCCCGCATCTGGCTCTATTACACCCGGAGCGACCTGGCGCTCTGGCCGTCCAACTGGTGGTCCAGCAACATTCAGATGCAGGGGGCGAATCTGAACTACACCACCATGGAGGCCAGCAGCAACCAGATTGGGGTGACCAACCCGCCCTTCCTCTGGACCCCCCCGACCCTGGGCGGCAACAACACGCACTACTGCGTGGTCGCCTTTGCCGAGAATCCGCCGCTCTCTTCGCCGCCGCAGTCGCCGGCGCCCACCGGCTATATGGGCACGACACAGGACCTGGCCAACTACATTCTCTCCACCCCGAACATGGCCTGGCGCAACACGATCGATGTCAGCCAGAACACGCCGACCTGGCAGCAGGTGACCAACATTACCGGTCCCACCGAAGGCGGCCTCCTGCAAATCGGTATCCAGTGCACCAACATGCCGAACGACGCCTACGTCTCCTTCAACGTGCCGGGTCCCGACGCCCAGAACACGATCAACGTGCCGAAGATGCAGATCAGCAACGGCAACCTGGCGCTCTCGCTGCCCGTGACGTGGCCCGCCGGGTTCTCGTCGAGCATTCAGATCTCCTACTGGCAGGGTTCCCAGACCCCGCAGAAGGGCGCCACGATCACCCCGACGCTCTGGATTCCCCAAACGCAGGTCTCCTACGAGCTGCAGGCTTCGACCCGGCATCGCCCCGTTCATGTCTTTGCCTTTGAGTCGCCGAAGATGCTGTATCTGGCGCCCACGAAGATGTACGTGATCGGCGCCGTCCCCTATCGCTTCTCGTAACGCCGCAAGGAGGAACCACCGATGAGTCTAGCCAGAGTCACAACGATCGAAGTGTCGGCGGCCACGCCGACCTGGCAGCAGGTCTATCCGGTGACGGGCATGCCCGACGGCGGCACGCTCTATATCGGCTTCCAGTGCCAGAACATGCCGACCGACGGGTTTGTCGCTTTCAGCGTGCCGGGGCCTGATCAGGCTGACAGCGTCAACATCCCCAAGACGCCGATCACTTCACCTTCGATGATGATCACGGTTCAGGTGACCTGGCCCACGAATTACGCGACCAATGCCACGCTCGATTACTGGCAGGGGGCCACGGCACCGCCGGTTGGCGCCTCCATCAGCCCGGTGATCTTCGTGCCGGCGGGTGACGGTCAGATGGTGATGGTCAGCAAGACGACCTATCAGTTCAAGTAGAGAGCGCGATGAAGGAGCCGGCGGGCAGCCGGCTCCTTTGCGCGCCGGATCGATCTTACGATCGACCGCGGTCTGATTAGTTGCCTTTCGGAGGTACAGACACCTCCTGTCGGCGGCTCCGGCGGATCGATCTTACGATCGACCGCGGTCCTGTCCCGCGCGTTGCCGTGCATACGCTACTGCCGGAGGTGGTCGGTGTGTTGCCGCCCGGCCAGCAGCGGGTGTCGCTGTCGATCGCGATCTACCTGCGGGTGTCGACCGAGGAGCAGGCGAAGACAGGGTACAGCCTGCCCGGGCAGCGGGAGGCCTGCCGCCGCAAGGCTGAAGCACTGGTGGCGGAGCACGGGGCGACGGGAGGGACGGGGCCGGTTGAGGTTGTCGAGTTCGTGGATGACTTCGGCGGGGACATCGCTGACCGGCCCGTGCTGGAGGAGCTGCGCGAGTTCGTCCGCCTGCGGCGCCCGGCATGGCTGGTCTGCATGGACCCCGACCGGTTCAGCCGTTCGCTCAAGCTCCAACTGATCGTCGCGGACGATATTGAGGCGCAGGGGACAAGGCTCTGCTTCGTCCAGCAGGATTACAACCCGGATGACCTGATGAGCCGGGCCTTCTTTCAGTTTCGCGGGCTGATGTCCGAGCTGGATAAGGCGAAGATCCTGGAGCGGACGACCCGCGGGAAGCGGGGCAAGATCAAGGCGGGGAGGCGCCCGAACGGGGCTGCGCCGTACGGCTACATCCACCAAAAAGAGACCGACGAACTGGTGATATACGAGCCGGAGGCGCAGTGGGTTCGGCGGATCTATGCCTGGGCCGCCCACGAGCAGATGGGTGTGCATGGGGCGGCCAAACGCCTGAACGAACTGGGCGTGCCGACGAAGCGGAACGGCGGCAGGTGGCACCGTTCGGTGGTCCGGGATCTGCTCAGGAACACGACCTACTACGGGGCGATGCGGTGCAATCGGAAGGATTTCCGGGGGCTGGGCGCGGTCCGGCGCCTGCCGCCGGGCAAGCGGAAGCCGCTGTCAGCCCGCCTTCGCCCGGAGTCGGAGTGGGTCACGGTGCCGGTGCCGGCGATTATCTCCCGGGAGCTGTGGGAACTGGCCCAGGCGGCCCTGGCGACAACGACCAGGCGCGGCGGACGCCGGGACACCGGCCTGCTCAGCATGCTGGTCAGGTGCGGGGAGTGCGGCGGCCGCATGGTTTATGCCCGGCACGGGGGCGGGCGGCAGTACCTACGGTGCCAGCGGCGGTATGGGCGCCCGGGCGACGGCGGCCCGGGGGCGCCCAGGTGCGGGTGCCCGCACCTGCGGGCGGAGCAGGTTGAGGCGCAGGTCTGGGGCAGGTTGGTGGCATGGCTGACTGATCCGGAGCTGGTCGGCCAGTACCTGGAGGAAGAGGCGAGATTCCCGGGGCACGGGGAGGTGCTTTCCCGCCTGGAGCAGGAGCAGCGGGCGGTGCAGGCACGGCTGGAGGCCGAGCACGAGGTGCAGGCGGTGGTCGTCCGACGGCAGGCGCAGGGCCGGCTGGCCGAGGGAGCGGCCGACCGCTTGCTTCAGCAGAGCAACCGGGTGGTCGGCCAGTTGCAGGGGGAGTTGGCTGTGCTGGAGCAACGGGCGGCAGCGCTGCGGGCCGGGCAGGCCCGCAGCGCTGCTGCCGGTGCTGACCGGCTGGAAACGGCGGTGGTACGGACGAGAGAGCAGCTTGCCGCCCTGGGTCCCGAGGGGCGCCGGGCGTTGGCGGTCAGGGTCATACAGCATGTGGTCGCCGCGGGCGACGGAACGGCGACCGTGGTGCTGCAGGAGGTATAGCCGCCCCCTTGCCCGCCTATCACAGGCGTGATGCTCAAGAACATCACCTTCAAGACGCTGAAGGACCGTGACTGCCACGGCGACCTGAAGCGGGTCTGCGGTGACGTGCGCCACTGCACCGTGGAGATTCCCTTCCACCTGTTCGTGGAGATTCCCGGCGCCCGGGACGGGGACATTTGCGAAGTCGAAGACGCGATCGTGGCCGGCGAGTTCGACAAGTTGATCGACAGGTGCGATGACGGCACCTTCCAAAAGTTGCTGGAGAAAGTAGTCATCAAGCTGCGGGCGAAGGTTGTTCGGATGCGTCATCTGGACGTGCACGGGCATGACTGCACCCCGCCGGACCTGAAGTGCCCGGTTGACTCAAAGGTGCAGGAAGTACAGGGCCTGGACATTCCTGAGGAGAAGCATCACCACTCCGACTACTAGGCCACCGGCGACAAAGAGCCTGTATCCTTGGGTCTCCAAGGATACAGGCTCTCTTAGTTGATCGCGGCTTACTTCTTTGAAGACCCGCTCCGTTTGACGACCCTGCGCTTCTTTTTCGTGATTCCGGTCGGGCGGCCCTGCGCCTTGAGGTTGGTCAGGTATGATACCCGCGTTTTGGCGTCGGACAACTGTGCGCTGGCCAGCACCTCTTCGTTCTTGGAGGCCAGGTAGCGGCTCTGGAGGCCGGGCAGCTTCAGGCGGGAGATCGATTTGAGGGTGGTTACAACCTTACCGCCAATACCGGCCTGGCGACTGGACCGCCGTTGGCTGACTACCGCCTGCTGCTTGCCAGTGGCCTGTCGCGTTAGATTGGCGATGATCTGCTTCCAGTCGCGCGGGCTCAGCGTTTGGATCCGGTTTTCGAAGAGGACGAGTTCTTGCTGCAGCCGGTCCACTTCCTGCTGCTGCGTGGTGATGACCTGGTTTAGGGTCAATACCTCCTGCTCCACCGGCTTCAGCCACTCGTGATAAGCCTTCGATGCCACGTCGTCGTAGGCCTGGTCCAGGTCGCCATCGTGGTTGCCGATTTTGTCGTAGACCAGACCGAAGTCCTGCTTCCACCGGTCTTTGAGGTCGGAGACGTTGACGGTCTGCTGGTTAATCGGGTCGCCGGGCAAGTCGATAAGTCGCCGGGCCACGGCCCGCACGGGGGAGATGAGTTCGTTGCCTTCCTGCACATCGTCGCCGGAGACCGCCCCGGCGGTATTCCATTCGTTCAGCGCCTTGAGCGAGGCCGCCTCGCCGTGGCTGCTGGCCCTGCTCGATCCATCGTTGCTGACGGGCGTGGGGAAGACGGCAAAGGATGAGAGTTGGTAGATCTCAACGTATTCCTGAATCATGCGATTGAGGAGGTCGGTCCATGCCGGAATCGTCCGCTGCTGTTGGTTCTGTTCCTCGCCCATGACCGTGTGCAAGAGCGCTGCACGGCGCTGGGCCCCTGCATCTTCCTGACGCTGTCCGGCCATTGACTGGTCAGATTCGAGGCGCTCACGCAGGGTCTTGAGGATCTTATCGAGCCGTTTTCCGCTGAAGAGTTTCGTCCAGACCAGCAGGTTGAGGCTCCAGGGGATGGTGTGCGACTGCTGGGTGCTGCCGAATCGGGTCGCCGGACGTTCGTCGGAGAGCGAGAGGCTGGTAACGGTCAGATCTCGGGCGAGGTAGGCCTGCGTGGCGCCCGACAGCTTGACGCCCACGACAAACCGGGTGTCCGGGTCGGCAGCGTTCTCCTTTTCGGCATCGAAGCCCTGGGCGACGATGTTCTCGTTGCCCACCGTTTTGGCTGTCGCCGGGACCGTCGCCGGCTGAAGGCTGATGTCGAACTTCATCTGTTCGCGCAGGAAGTTGAAGGCAGCCAGGCCGCCGGTGAGGATCTGGTCGACGTCATGGTTGGTCGGGGTGCGCAGGCGCCCGTAGAAGCGGGGATAGCGGTCCTTCAGCAGTTCGAGCCAGCGGACGAAGACGGCGTGCATGTCACGGTTGCTCATGCTGGCATGGACGTCAGCCATTTTCCGGGCCTTGACCAGCGCATTCTCGCCTTCCGTGTTGGTGACAGTCATCGGCTGGAGGCCCAGTCTGTTTTCCACGTC
This sequence comes from Symbiobacteriaceae bacterium, assembly GCA_029239785.1. GTDB lineage: Bacteria > Bacillota > Sulfobacillia > Symbiobacteriales > Symbiobacteriaceae > JARBUG01. Next base: position 23,238 of record JARBUG010000029.1, read on the forward strand.
GTCAATGACGAGGGCTGCATCTTCCTCGCCGTGGCCTTTGGGGTCCTTGTCGTTCCAGACCGCAAAGGATGCTTTCTGGTAGGTGCGGGCGTAGGCGGTGATGGCCCAGGACATCGACGATTGCCAGTAGGAGATGGGTTTGCGGAGGCCCTGTTGGTTCATCTCCTGGAGGGTTTTCATGAGGCGCGCCCGCAGCGCCGCGGCCTCGGTCTCCTGGTCATCGGCCCGGTCGCTTTGCGCCATGGCCCAGAGTTCGCCCAGGGCCGCTTTGTAGGATTTGCCCTTGAGCTTGCCTGCCCACTGGGCGGCCTTCCAGGACCAGGGCAGGGTGTGGGCGCCCTGCCGGTCCTTGTCGATCTTGCCTTCGGTCGTGGGCCGGTTCTCCAGCTTGGTGCGGGGGCGGTTTCCCTGGGGGATCTGAATCTGATCGACCTGGAGTTGGTCGGCTGCACACTGCTCCTCGTTGGCCGGGTTCTTGGCAGCGATGATCGCCTGGGCGGTGAAGGCGCCCTGGATGACGGGGTCGCCTGCCGCCCGGCCTCCGCCGCCCCCTGCCCGGGCCCGCTCGCCCCTGGCCGCGGCCCGGCCCAGTTGCCAGGCCTCCCGCTCCAGGGGCTCGCTCTGGTTGACCGGGTTGCCCTGCAGCGTCGCCTCGGGCGCGACCCGGCCCTGCCGCTGCTGGACCACGTGGGCCAGCTCATGCCCCAGGAGTTCCTGGCCCGCGGGCGTGTGGGGCCGGAACTGGCCCGGGGCGAAGTGGACCTGGTCGCCCCGGGCGAAGGCCCGTGCGCCCAGCTCGGACGCCTCGGCGGAGCTAGGCCTGAGCGTAACCCCGGAGAAGTCGGTCTCAAAGGCGGATTCCATGCGGGCCCAGAGCGGGGCGGGCACGCCGGCCGGCGGTGCGGAGGCGCCCGCCGGGGGCGCCGACCGGCCGGGCGCCGCCGGGGCCAGGGCGCCCAGGGCCAACCGGTTTGGCGAGACCAGCTCAGGCCCGGCCGGGGCGCCGGACCGGGCCTGCTTGGGCTGCGCAGCCTGTCTTTCTGTCGCCAGTTTCGCCATGTGTCGATCCCCCTCGGTTGATTGCTAGCGCATCCCCATGGGCAAAGGGCAGAGCGTACCGGCCTTGCGGTACTCCATGCGGACCGCCTCCTCCACGTCGCCCCGGCTGACGGGCCGCCCGGCGTCGAGGGCGAGCAGGGCGGCCTGCAGAGCCGCGTTGCGAATCTGGCCGCCCGTCATGTTACAGCGGCCGGCCACCTCCTGGAGGAAGGTCTCGTCTACGCCGTGCCCTTCCGGCAGGTGGAGGCGCCAGATGCGGAGCCGCTCGGCATCGGAGGGCGGCAGAAATTCGATGACGGCGTCCATGCGGCGCTGAAAGGCCTGGTCGATGGACTGGCCCAGGTTGGTGGTAACCAGCACGATGCCGCTGTAGCTCTCTAACCGCTGGAGCAGATAGTTGGTCTGCAGATTGGCGTAGCGGTCGTTGGACGAACGGACCTCGGACCGCTTGCCCAGCAGGGAGTCGCCTTCGTCGAGCAGCAGGATGACGCCCAGCGATTCGGCCCGGGCCAGCACCTGGCTCAGGTTCTTTTCCGTCTCGCCGATGTACTTGTTGACCACGGCGGCCAGATCAACCCGGTAAATCTCCAGCCCCAGTTCGGCCGCCAGAACCCGGGCCGCCAGTGTTTTGCCCGTACCGCTGGGGCCGCTGAGCAGGGCCCGGACCCCGCCGCCCACGCCGGCGCTGTAGGCCGGGCTCAGGTGCTGCGTGAGGCGCTCGCGGTGGCGGCAGCGGCGTTCGAGGTGCCTGAGCTGCTGGAGGGTCTGGTCGCTGACGGCTATCTCTTCCCAACGGCCCCGGGCCTCCAACCGCACGGCGAGGTTCTCCAGCAGGTGGGCGCCCAGCGAGCGCAGGCCGGCCCGCAGGTCGCTGTGCGCCACCACCTGCCGTTGCTCCAGCGATGCCTGCAGGAGCGCCCGTTCGGCGACGCTGCTGATGTGACCGCCCCCCAGGGCGTAGCGCTCGGCGACGTCGCCGAGGCGCTCCGGGGCGCGGTCGCCCAGCACCTGCTGCCAGCGCCGGAGCCGCAGGGCGGCCGGGGGAATGCCAAGTTCGAAGGTGACGGAATGGTCGCCCGGGGCGCCGGTGAGGCCGCCTTCGAGGCCGAGCACGGCGCCGAGCGGCCCCGAGTACCCGGGCAAATCCGGCAGCGGGGCCGCCTCCCCGGGGCCAAGGTCGTAGGTGATGACCGGCAGCGACCCCGTCAGCGTGCAGAGCGGTCCCAGCGTCTGGCGGATCCGGTCCTGCTCCAAATCGGCGGCCGCTACTTCCACGAGGCCGCGCCCCAAAACCCGGGCCAGGCCGCCCAGCACTTCGGCCGCTTCGCACCCGGCGGGCGCCCTGACCACGATGGTTTTGGCCTCTCCGTGGCCGATCAGGGCCGGTAGCTGCTGGAGCCGGGCCAGCAGGTCAGGCTCCAGGAGCAGCCCTTCCAGAGCCGGCAGCGCCTGCGCCTCCCGGTGGCGGCACCAGGCGGGCATAACGATCTGCCGGGCGCCGCTGAGCAGGTCCCAGAGCAGGGCCGGCACGGCGAACTCCCACTCGGGGCGGGGGAAATCCGGGTTGACCACGGTCAGAAGCCCGCTCCGGAGCAGCGGGCGGCAGACCTGCCCGACATCGCCCAGGCCGTCGAGCAGTTGCCGGAAAAGCGGCCACGAAGGCCGGCAGTACGGAGATGCAAAGTGCAGCATGTGCGCGTACAGCGCCCCAAAGCGTGCGTCCTGCTCGGGCAGGCCGGCCAGGACCAGCAGGAGCACCTGTGGCATGTCGAGCCCCATCTCCTGGCGGAGCGTTGCGATGGGCGCGACCGCCTCGCCCGGGCGCTCCCCATGGGCCAACGCTTCCAGGCGGAGGAGGTCGCCCAGCCAGTCGACGGCGGCCCCCGGCTCCGCCAGCGTGACCGCCTGGTACTCCAGCAGGAACGGAAACCGTTCCAGCGCCTCCGCCAGGCGGCCGGTGCGGTGGAGCTGCTGCAGGAGCACGCCTACGGCCGCCCTGACGTAAGCGGCGAAATGCTCAGTCGGTGCCCCCATGCCCGTCTTCCTCCGTGAATGTGAGTTTTTGCTTCACTCACATTATACAGACCAGAAGGAATGAGGTATATAATGTCCAATACTCACATTGTATTGTTAATTCTTTCCTCAGTCGGAGGGGTCACCTTGGCTGACTACCGTGCCGTGGCCGCCGTCTGCGATGCAGTGGTGCGGCTCCTGAGCATCAACTATCCGGCGTCGTTGTTCGACGGCACCGAGTTGGAGTTCAAGCTCTACACCACGGCCGACCTGTCGACACCCATGCAGACTGGCGTGAGCCTCTTTCTCTACCGCATTGCGCCGAACAAGGGGCTCAGGAACCCGCCGGGCCGCGCGGGGCGTGACGGCAAGAGCCGCAAGCCGGCCCTGCCCCTCGACCTGCACTTTCTGGTGACCATTTGGGCCCGTGATGCGGCGCTCCAGCAGGCCATTGCCGGCTGGGCCATGCGCTGCCTGGAAGACCACCCGGTGCTGACGCCGGCCCTGCTCAACGCCGCCTGGCCCAGCACCTTTCCGCCGGACGAGACCGTGGAGATTCTGCTCGACGACCTGCCCGTGCAGGATCTGACCAGCCTGTGGGACCGCCTGCCCGGCCAGCAGCTCCACCTCTCCATTCCCTACATCGCCCGGGCTGTGCCCATCGATCCCAACGAGGCAAGCCGCGACGAAAAGGTGGTGCCAGTTGGCTAAATGAACGAGATGGCCTTCCTCCGCCGGGAGATCGATGTCGCCTCATCGTTGCTGGCCCTGCGTTTTTGGGACCAGGCGCTGGAGCTGCCCGTGACCGATGGACTGATTGTGACTGCCCGCCCCGCGGCACGAGCGGGACCGGTAACCCGGGCAACCCGGGCCGGAGCCTGCTGGCACAGCTTCCACCAACTGCCCGGGATTCCGGCCCGCCAGGCGGTGCCGGAAGCGAGCCAGCCCTTCATCATCGAGGTGGCTGACAGCCTGGAGCGGTTCATGCCCCTGGCCTTTCCCGTCAGCCTGCCCTATCCGGGCACCGGCGCCTTTCGCTGCCCCGAGCGGGCCCGGCGCCGGCCCGATGACCAGTGGTGGGTGCCGCTCTGCTCCGGCCGTGCCAGGCGGCCGCCAACGCAGGCTGCGACCATCACCGGCCAGTTGGTGCAGAAGGAGACGGAGCGCCCCGCCGCCTACGCCGTTTTGCGGGCCGAGGCTGCGTCCGGCAGCTTTTATGGCATTGCCGACGCCGAGGGTTGCCTGACGCTGCTCTTTCCCTATCCGGCCCTGCCGGTGGGGGCACGGCGCCTGCAGTGGCCCGTGAAGCTGCAAGTGCTGGCCGGGGGGCGCCCTCAGGACCTGGCGCCGTATGGCAGCGTTGACCCGTTCGCTGCGTGCAGTCAGGCGGATGGCCTGCTTCTGCCGGACAGCGGCGGCGGGCCGCAGGCCGTCCATACCGCCACGATCCGTTTTGGCGAGGTTTTCATTTTGCGCAGTGACTCCGCTTCCGCCCTCCGGGTGGAAGTTACCGTCTGAATCGCCAGCACAGGGAGGAACGACCATGCCCGAGTATCTTGCTCCGGGGGTATATGTGGAGGAGACTAGCTACCGGTCCAAGTCGATGGAGGGTGTCAGTACCAGTACCGCCGGTTTCATCGGTCCGACCCGCTTCGGCCCCACCCGGGGCGTTCCGGAGGTGCTGACCAACTACGCCGATTTTGAGCGCATTTACGGCGGATTGGAGCAGGTGCGGTACGGCGACAGCCCGATGACCAACTACCTGGCGCAGGCCGTGAAGGCTTTCTTCAACGAAGGCGGCGGCCGGGTCTACGTCACGCGTGTCTATGAGCAGAAGGATGAGAATACCGACGGGAAGGGCCGGCTGACGCTGAAGGGCGCGGCCACGGACGGGCCAAAGATCGACCTGTCGGCCCGCCACCCCGGTGAAATGGGCAACCTGCGGGTCACCTTTATGGTGAAGGCGGGCCTGAACATCCTGGCGGCGGCCGACGGCAAGAACCTGCTGCGCGGCGTGAACAACTACGACATGGTATGGGTCCGGCCGAAGCCGGCTGCGGCCGACACCGACAAGGACAAGGACAAGGACAAGGGCGATGATAAGGATAAGGACCCTGAAGCCGAAGCCGGCAAAGGTAGCGGTAAGCAGGCTGCCGCTGGCATGGTGGACCAGGTCTACTTCGTGGAAGTGACCCGCGACGGCGACCAGGTGATTACCAAGTTGCTGGACAGCAAGCTGACGCTGAGCAGCAGCGAGGTGCAGGGCGATATCAAGCTCCTCGATCCGGCGAAATTCACGGTTCACATTCTGACCATCAACGTAGCCGTCAGCTTCTACGTGCCCGGCGCCAAGAGCGTTCCGGCCCAGCTGTTTAACGGTCTCTCCTTCCACCCCCTCCATGCCAACGCCCTCTCGAGCCTGTTCGCGGAGAATCCATCGAGCAAATCGACCGAACTGTACGTGCCGCTGGTGGTCGGGCTGCCGGCCAAGGAAGCCCTGAAGGGCGTCTTCTTCATGCAAAAGGATGCCAACGGCAAGCTGCTCCACGAGGCGCTCGCCGCAAAGGACCCGGCTGCGGGCGACATGAGCGCCAGCTTTACGGTGACGCTGACGGGCGGCAGCGACGGCAAGCGGCCCACGGCCAAGGTCTTCGAAGGTGACGATGGCGACAAGTTTGCCGGTCTGAAGAGCGGCTTTGCCGCCCTGGCCGACCTGGACGACATCGCCATTGTGGCGGCGCCGGGCTCGACCTACCTGCCCAAGCTCGATGACGCCTACAAGAGCGAGTCGGAGACGATTACCCGTACGCTGATCAACCACTGCACGCAGCTGCGGTACCGGGTCGCCATTTTGGACACGCCCAACGACATGCTGGTCAGCCAGGTGCGGGAGTACCGGTCGAGCCTCGATTCCGCCTACGCCGCCCTTTACTATCCGTGGCTCCGGGTGCTGGACCCGGTGACGGGCACCGAGATCAACCTGCCCCCCAGCGGCTTTGTGGCCGGCATTTGGGCCCGGAACGACACGGAAAACGGCGTGCATAAGGCGCCCGCCAACGAAGTGGTCCGCACCGCCCTGGGCCTGCAGGTCATGCTGAACAAGGGCCAGCAGGACGTGCTGAACCCCGAAGGCATCAACTGCTTCCGCTTCTTTGAAGGCCGGGGCATCCGGCTGTGGGGCGCCCGGACCATCTCGTCGGATTCGGAATGGAAGTATGTCAACGTGCGCCGTTACTTTGCCTATCTGGAGCACTCCATCGATAAGGGGACGCAGTGGGTCGTCTTCCAGTCCAACGGGCAGCCGCTCTGGGACAAGGTGAAGCAGATGGTCAACGATTTCCTCTTTAATGAGTGGAAGTCCGAGCGGCTGCTGGGCTCCGCCCCGGCCGAGGCCTACTTCGTGCGCTGCGACCGGTCGACCATGACCCAGAACGACCTGGATAACGGCCGGTTGATCTGCCAGATTGGCGTTGCGCCCCTGAAGCCGGCGGAGTTCGTGGTCTTCCGGGTCGGCCAGTGGACGGCGTCCAAGTAAATTCCCGCAATAAGGAGAGATTGCCGTGGCAGAGTTTCGGGCGCGGCCTTACGCGCAGTTTAACTTTCTGGTTGAAATCGACGGCGGTGCCGATGCCGCCGATGCGAAGGCGGGGTTTCAGGAGGTTTCCGGCCTGAGCATGGAGATTACCGCCGCCGAGTACCGCGCGGGCAACTCCAAGGAGAATTCGCCCATGAAGATCACCACGCTGCACAAGCTGGGCGATGTGACGCTCAAGCGCGGCGTGATGGGGGCGCTCGATCTGTACACCTGGATCGATGCCGTGCGCAACGGCAAGCAGGATCAGCTGAAGACGGTCACCATTTCGCTGCAGGACGAGTCGCACGAGAAGGTGGCCATGAAGTGGATTCTGAAGGAAGCCCGGCCGGTCCGCTACACCGGGCCGACCATGTCGGGCAACGGCTCCGAGGTGGCTGTGGAAGAGCTGGTGCTGGCCTTCGAACGGCTGGAACTGGCCTAACCCGTCATGGTAAGGCCGCAGGGCATTGACGTCAGGGTGGTGCCACCGTCGGTGCCGGAGCCTCTGACCCGCATGGATGTGGCTGCCTTTGTGGGGTTTGCCGCGGCAGGGCCGCCGGACACCCCCGTGCTCGTGCATGGCGAGTCCCACTTTCGCGAGATCTTCGGTGATGACCAGCCGCTCGCGTGGGACGCCGCAGCCGGCGTGATTCAGTACGCCTTCCTGGGGCCAGCCGTCCGGTCGTTCTTCCGCAACGGCGGAGAGCGGTGCTGGGTGGTGCGGGTGGCCCGGGAGCCCGTCACCCGGCAGTTCGAAGTGCCCGGGGTATCGGCGGTGGACGGCGGCGGCGGCCTGGTGCCCTACCGGCTTCAGGCCCGCTCGCCGGGCTCCTGGGCCGACCGGCTGCGGCTGAGCACGGAGGTGCGCCGGGAGCACCTTGGCAAGGCGAACTACCATGCCCTGCCCGATCGCTGGTGGGATGCAGAGATCGCCCAGGATGATCCGACGCCGATTGCGGCCGGTGACCTTTTGGAGATCACGTTCGAAGGCCAGAGCCGGGGCGGCGGCGGGTGGAGCACCGGCGGCGAGACGCACCTGTACTTCGCCGTGGAGCGCGCCGAACAGGACCTGACGGCGGGCGGAGCGACCACCACCTGGCGCCTGGCCGGTCAGAAGCACTTTACCGGCCCCGGCGGCGGGCGCACTGGCCCCGATGGCCAGTCTCAGGCCGTCAGCGGCTGGGCGCACCGGCTCACCCTGACGCTGCGCATCGATGATGACCGCGGTCAGTCCCAACTGCTGAGCGGGCTGGGGTTCTCCCCCCTGCATGAAAGATTCGTCGGCTACCTGCCCACCGATGAGCAGCTGTTTCAGGCTGCGGACGAACAGCCGCCGCAGCCTGACGGCGGCCGGCCGGGCGCCGGCCTGTGGGCGGAGGTGGCCGCGCCTCGGTTTGCGCTGGCGGCGGTCAAGACCGACCCGCTGCCCCGGCTCCTGCCGCTGCCGCCTGCGGACGGGCCCGCCAGCGAGGGCGCCCGCCGCGGCGATGACCCGGGCGATGACTGGCTGCTGCGTGACGGGCTGGCGATCTACTCGCTGGACTGCTTCCTGGACCCGGACCTGTGCGACGAGCCGGCCGCACAGCTGATGGAGAGGGCGCTGGCAAAGCGGCATGTGCGCGGCGAGAAGCTGCGGGGCATGCACGCCGTCCTCCCCCTGACCGATGTGACGCTGGTCAGTCTGCCGGACTGCGTGCATGTGGGGTGGAAGTCGCGCTATGCCAGCCTGCCGCCGTTCGAGGCGTATGGCCCGGGACCGGGCGCAGGCGCCTCGAACGACCCCGGGCTGGCCTTCGGCCCCCGCACGGAACTGCTTCCCCCGGTGCTGCAGCGGCACCAGGAAGGCGATGTGCTGACCCTCTCCTGGGGCGAACTGCCCGGCCCGTGCACGGTGCAGCTCTCCGACGACCCCCGGTTCCCGGCGCCCCTTACGCTGTACGAAGGTGCCGGGAGCAGCGTGACCGCACGGCTGCCGGCCCGGGGCGTGGTCTACGTCCGGGCCCGCACCCGGTCCGGCGCCCAGGTGAGCGCCTGGTCCCCCGTCCTGGAGCTTGGCGACCCCCAGGCCCGCACGGACGACCGGAGCCGTGTGCGGCAGGCCTCCCGCATGAACACCCGGGAGGACGAGAGCCTGCCGTCCGCCCGCCTGGCCCTGCACCGGGCCCTGCTCCGTCTCTGCCTGGCCCGGGGCGATCTGTTCGCCGTGCTCTCCTTCCCCCTGGGCGACCGCACCCCCGACGTAATCGCCCACGTGCACGCACTGGGGGCCCAGCTTACCCGTGACGACGACCGGCGGGCCCTGAGCTACGGGGCGTTCTACTACCCGTGGATCTGGCAGGAAGAGGAGCCGGGCCTGCCCCGGCTCGCACCGCCCGATGGCCCGGTCACCGGCATGATCGCCGCCGTGGCCCGCACGGCGGGCGCCTGGACGCCCCCGGCCTACAAGCTGCTGCGCGACGCAGCCGAACTTCACTCGACCGACCAGCTCCACAGGCTGGGCCGCCTGCTCGATGAAGGGATCAACGTCCTGGTGCGGCGCCCCGAAGGCGGCGTGCTGGTCCGGTCGGCTACTTCCATCAGCCCTGATGCGGCGGTGCGGGCCATCGGCGTGCGGCGGCTGCTGGCGCTGCTGCGGCGGCTGATCATGCGGGAAGGCACCCTGGTCCTCTTTGAGCCGAACGATGATACCTTCCGCCGGTCGCTGGAGCGCCGGCTGGAACGGCTGCTGATCGACCTGTTCGTGCGCGGCGCCTTTGCCGGCGCCACACCGGCCGAGAGCTTCGAAGTGGCCGTAGACCCGGCCGTCAACACCACCGATGCCATGAACCGCGGCGAGGTGATCATCGACGTGCAGGTGGCACCCGTCCAACCGCTGCTCTACATGACGCTGCGCATTGTGCAGGCCCCGGGCCAGGAACTGACCATCCAGGAGGTGTGACATGCCGCAACAGCCCTTGCTGACCGCCTTTAACTTCCTGGTGGAGACGGTGATTCACGACGGCAACTGGGTCTGCCGGGCCGGCTTTTCGGAGTGCGACGGGCTGGAGATCACCATGGATCCGCGCACCATTCGGGAAGGTGGCAACAACGCCCGGGCGATCCATCTGCCGGGTCCCATCTCCTACGGCCAGCTAACGCTCAGGCGCGGCCTGTCCGAGGACGATGAGCTGTGGAACTGGTTTGAGGCTGCCCACAACTCAGTCACACGGAAAAAGCGGCAGTTGCGGGCCGATACGACGATTCTGGTCCAGTCGCCCGACCGCGCCAAAAGCGCCACCTTTGTCTTGCTGGGCGTGACCCCGGTGGGCATGAAGGGGCCGGCGCTCGATGCCGTACACGGCGGCGTTGCGGTGGAAGAGCTGCGCCTGGCGTATGAGATGATGTACCGGCGCTGACCGGGCCGGCCCGAGAGGAGAGACCGCTTCATGCCACTGCCGCAGTCACTTGCAAAGGCATCGCTCCGGGAGATCATGCTGGATGAGGCGTATCGCGTCTCGCTGGGCGCCAAAGAGGTACAGGTGCAGTTCAACCCTGAGAGCATGACCGTAGAGAACCGCCGGGACGACTTCGTGCGCGGCCGGCCCGTGGCAACGCTGAGCGTGACCCTCTGCTTTGACGTGACGGCGCTGGAGCCCCTCTCCTCGCCGCCCTCGGACGTGCAGGTGCTCACAAAGGAGCTGCACTACTTCCTCAAGGGTGGCAAGCCCTTGCCGCTGGGCCGCTGCGTCCGTTTTTTGTGGGGCTCCTTCGCCTTCGACGGCTGGATCTCGTCGATTAGCGAGACGTTTGACCTCTTTGCCGCCGACGGCACCCCGTTGCGGGCGAATGTGACCCTTTCGATCAGTAACGAGGGGATGGGCGGAAAGTCACAGCAGAAAGGATAAAGCCCGATGGCCGTCATCATTAACGATTTCGAACTGGTAGTTGAGAAGCCGAAGGAGCGGCCGGCGCCCGCGGGCCAGACCAGCAAGGCCACCGCGCCCGTGCGCCCCATGGATATCGTGGAAGTGATGCGCCGCCAGGCCGAACGCCTCGAGCGGCTGAAGGCGTAGCGCCATGACAGAGCAGAGTACGGCCATCGCGGTGCTGATTGACGGCAAGCAGGTGGAAGGGCTGGACGAGCGGCTGACCGCCATGCTGGTGGAAGAGACCGAAAACGGCATCAGCCGGTGCGAACTGACCTTCGAAAACTACGTGCCCACCCAGACGAAGTACATCTACTTTGACGGGCGGCTGGCGCTGGGCCAGGCGGTCAAGGTGAAGGCCGGCGGTCAGGGGACCGTGATCTTCGAAGGCGTGGTGACGGGCCTGGAAGGCCGGTTTCCGCAGACGGGCTGGCCGGAGATTGTGGTGCTGGCGGAAGATGCGCTCCAGCCCATGCGCATGAACCGCCGGACCCGCACCTTTTTGGAGATGACCGATGAGGCCATCATCAAGACGATTGCGGGGGAGCACGGCCTTTCCGTGAAGTCGGGGCTGCAGGGCGGGGAGAAGCAGAGCTGCGTGGTGCAGCTGAACCAGACAGACCTGGCCTTCGTGCGGGACCGGGCGGACCGGCTGGGCGCCGTGGTGGGTGCCGAGGGCAAAACGCTCCACCTGGCGCCCAGGCCTGCCCGCAACAACGGCGATCTAACGCTGACGTACGATGAGAACCTGCTGGAGTTCTCGGTGCTGGCCGACCTGGCCGCGCAGCGGACCAAAGTGGTGGTGACCGGGTGGGACCCGGCCGAAAAAGCGGCGGTCAAGGCCGAGGCGACAGCGAGCGCCATCAGCTCGGAACTGAGCGGGCTGACGGGCAGTTCCGGCCCCCTGAAGAAGCTGGCCCGGGTCGATGCGGTGGAGCAGATCGTCCAGCCCCTGCCCGTGTCGGCCCAGGAGGCGAAGGCGCTGGCTGAGGGGGCGTATGCGGAGCGGGCCCGGCGCTATGTGACCGGGACCGGCCTGGCTTTGGGCAACCCCGGCCTGCGGGTGGCGGCGAAGGTCGATTTGCAGGGCCTGGGGCCGCTCTTTTCGGGCAAGTACCGGGTAACAGAGGTCAAGCACCTCTACACGCTTGATCTGGGGTATCGGACGCAGTTTCGGGCAGAGCGGCCCGGCACGGGGAGTTGAGCGCCATGCAAGATCGCTTTTACGGGGTCTACCCGGCCCTGGTGACCGCCAACGCTGACGAGAAGCACCCCGGTCTGCTTGAGGTGGCGCTCCCCTGGTGCCCGGATGTGGATGGCGAACCGGTCAGGGCCTGGGCCCGCCTGGCCACGGCCATGGCCGGCAACGGCCGGGGCCATTGGTTCATACCGGATGTGGACGACGAGGTGCTGGTCTGCTTTGAAGGGGGCGACCCGAGCCGACCGTATATTATGGGCGCCCTGTGGAACGGCAAGGACAAGGCCCCGGAGACGATGGCCGAAGAGAACAACGTAAAATCGATTACCACCCGCAGCGGCATCAAGCTGACCTTTGACGACACCGAAGATGCCGTGAAGGTCTTGCTGACGACCCCGGGCGGGCATGAACTGCTACTTGAATGGCACCAAGATCACCGATGCCAACGGCCACACTGCGACGATGGTGTCAGATGGTCTGACCTTGAAACATAAGCAGGGCAATCTGGCAACGGTGACGGGCTCCAACGTGGTCCTCAAAGTTGGCGGCAGCGAAATCACCGTCGAGAACGCCTCCATCGTATTGAAGACAGGCGGTTCGAAGGTCGAACTGGGCGCCAGCAGTGTGAAGGCTTCCTTTGGCGCCTCGGCGCTGGAGCTTTCGGCCAGCGGGGCGAAAATGAGCTCCGCCCCGGCCACGGTCGAGGCGGCACCGGCCGGCGTCACCGTGAGCCACGCCGCCAATTCCCAGCGCATTGGCCCCACTGGCTTTATGTTCTCGGCGCCCCCGGCCACGGTCAAGTTCGGGCCAGACGGCATTATGCTCATGTCGCCACCGGCCATTTTAAAGATGGGACCCGATGGCGTGGCCGTGGTGGCTGCGGCCAGCATTTTCAAGGCCGGGCCGGATGGAATCACGCTGATCGGACCGAAGCACCAGCTGATTGCGCCCGCCATGGTCCAGGTGGTCGCCCCGATGTTCCAGGCGACTTCCGCGATGCTCCAGGTCGCCGGGGTGATTCAGGGCGCCACTGTCATCGCCCCTGCCGTGGCCTCACCCCTGGTCTCGAAGGGACCGGCGAACATTCTATGAAACACGAGCCATTTGTTACCTGGCGGACCCCCTCCCCGCTCTGGGCGGGTGCGGCGGCAGATCCCCACCTGGGCCGGCAGCAGGCGCCCGCCATTTTGCGCTTTGCGACGCCCGACTTTATGCCGGTGGTGGCCGCAGCGTTACAGGCCACGCCGCCGGGCCTGGCCGAACTGGTCGCCCGGCGGGAAGATGGCGGTGCCGAGGCTGTGGGCTGGCTGCCGTGGGCAGAGTTGCCGGCGCAGCCGCTGAAGCTCTTCCTGCCGACCCAGCACCGGTATTACCTGGCCGTCTGCAGCGCCGTGACGCTGGCTCCGGGCCTGCCGCCGCTCACTTCACTGCCTGTGCCCTTGCGGTCGCCTGACAAGGTGCCTGATTCGGAAGAGCTGCTTTGGAACCGCGAGGCGGTCGAAAAGCTGGCAAAGGCCGAGGCTGAGGCCGACCAGGCACTCTGGGCCGCAGCCCTGCTGCCCGCCCTGCAGAACGCATCCATGGTGGTGCGGCGGCTGGCCGCTGCCGACCCCGACCGGCCGATCGACCTGGCGGCCCCGTCGTCGTGGCGGGAGTTGGCCTGGGTGGGCGAGCAGGGCCGCCAGGGCTGGGCCCCGGCGCCGGCTGACAGGCCTGCCCCGGGCGAGGAGCTTCATCTGGCCTTTGCGATTTCCTATGCCGAGGCCGGGCAGCCCCGCCAGTTCCACGCCGGGATCATTCCCGCGGCAAACCGGGAGCGGTACGTGGCCGCTGAGGTCCCGGCGCCGGCGGCCGCCGACCCCCGCCTGGCCGAGTTCCAGGCCCGGGTCGAGCGCCCCCTCCGCCGCCTCGCTGCGCTCGGCGCCGACGACGAGGCCGCCGCAGGCATCTCTGCCATGGTCTGGCTCGACCTGGCCGCCTTCCTCAAAGAGTACCTGCCCTGGCTCGCAGGGCGCATTCGCTTCCGCCCGCCCTGGGCCGCGTGGCTGGAGCAGGTCTGGGCCCAGCGGCTCGCCCTGCTCGCCGGCGGCCTCCCCGACCCGCCCCTCGACCTGGCCGGGGCGATCACCCCCGGTGACATCGACCTGCTGACCGAGGTCGTCACCGAGCACCTAGCGGCCGACCACGCCCGCCGCCGGCAAGCGCCGCCCGAGGCGCCCGCCCGGCAGCCGCTTTTCGTGGTCCGCTTCGTGCTGGGCGCCGCCCCGGCCGCCCTGGCTGCGGTCTGGCCCGACACGCTCAGCCGGGCGTCCGCCCCCTTCGAGCTGGCCGCCCACGGCGACGCCGGCGCCCCGCAGCCCCCGCCGGGCGAAGTGCCCGACGCCGGCGAACTGATCAAGACCCTGGCCAAACTCCTGACGCCCAGCCTGCCCAAGGTGAAGCGCAAAAAGAAGGACTGAGGACCTTGGCAAACGCCCAGTTCCCGGGCCGGTCCATCTCCTTTCCGCCCCGGGTCGACCAGACCGGCCGCATCGCCATCTCCGACGGGGTGCAGAACGTGGACGAGTCGATCATGCTGATCCTGCTGACCAACCCCGGCGAACGCCAGGGGCGCCCGGCGTTCGGCGCCGGCCTGCGCACCTTCCTGTTCGGCGCCAACAGCGCATCGAACCGGCTGCTGATTCAGGAGCGCATCATGCAGGCCCTCACCCGCTGGGAGCCCCGCATCAGCCTGACCGATGTGACGGTCGACGCCGACCCGGATGACCAGCAGTCGGTCATCGCAACCGTCCGCTACCAGATTCGGCCTTCCGGCGTGGAGCAGCGGCTCGCCGTCAGACTGCCCGCCGGCGGAGACAGGGGGAACTGATCGTGGCACACGAACTGCCAGGCGGCCGCCCGCCGACCTACGAAGAGCTGCTCGCCGACGTACTGGCCCGCGTGCCCGTGCATACGCCGGAGTGGACCAACCTGGGCCCCGGCGACCCCGGCGTGACCATCCTTGAACTCTTTGCCTATTTGACGGCCGAACTGATACATGAGGCAGGGGCGATCTCTGAGCGGAGCCGCCGCCAGTTTCTGTCGCTGCTATCGACGCCGGTACAGCCCGCCGCGCCCGCCACCGGCTTCGTCACCTTTGCCACCGCCGATCTGATTCCGGCGGTGATTCCGCCCGACCAGGAGATCCGGGCCGGGCTGATTCCCTTTCAGACCCGGGTAGGCACCGACACCCTGCCCGTCGACGCGTTCATCTGCATCAAACAGAAGCGGGAGGCGCCCGCCAGCGCCGAGCCCGGGGCCATCTACTACGAGACGACACCGCTGGCCGCACCGGCGGATGGTCTGCAGCTGCCGACCTATGACCTTGGCAACGAGACGGTCGATCAGTCGCTCTGGATCGCCCTGCTGGCCCGCAAGCCGGAGCAGGTGGAGCAGACCCGGGCCGCCGTGGCGGGCCGCACGCTCAACGTGGGCGTGCTGCCGGCGCTGCCCCCGGTCCGCCGCCTGCCGCCGCTGGGGCTGACGGGCGCCACCGCCAGGCAGTCGCTGGTGGCCGAAATGGCGACCGACCGGTTTGATGAAGATGGCGAACCACTCTACCGGCGGTTGCCAGTACTCCAACAGGTCGACGTGCTGGCGAAGGCCGGCATTCTCGGCATTCAGTTGCCCGACCTGGGCGCCTTCCGCCTGTGGCAGCTTGCCGATAAACGCCTGGCCGGGACTGGCGACCTGCCGCCCCTGGCGCCCGCCGTGGCGAACCGGCTGGTCACCTGGCTGCGCCTGCGGGCGCCCGGCTCCGAGGCCGGCGTGCGGGCCCGGCTCCACTGGGCGGGCATCAACGCAGATATGGTGGAGCAGCGGGTCCGGGTGACGGGCGAACTGGTGGGCGATGGCACCGGCGAGCCGAACCAGGTGCTGACCCTGGTCAACCGGCCGGTGCTGCCCGGCACGGTGCGGCTGCGGGTGGGCAGCCGGCCCTGGCAGGAGACGGAGGAACTCTACACGGCAGGCCCGGAGGTGCCCCTGCAGAACCCGGCCCTGCCCCCGGGCAGGCGGCTGCCCGAAGCCGATGCCCGCGTCTTTGCCGTCGACCCGGCGACCGGCGAAATCCGGTTCGGCGATGGCCTGCGCGGCGCCCGCCCGGGCAAAGGCGAGCCGATTGAGGCGGACTACGCCTACGGCGGCGGGAAGGCCGGGAACCTGCCGGCAGGCCAGCTGAAGAAAGCGCCGGGGCTGCCGGTGGGCGTGAGTGTGAACAATCCGCTGCCGACCTGGGGCGGCACCGACCGCCAGTCGCTGGCCGATGCAGAGCGCCTGGTGCCCGCGGCGCTGCGCCACCGGGACCGGTTAATTACGCTGGACGACTTCGCGCACATCGTGCTGGACACGCCCGGCGTCAGCATGGGGCGGGTGGAGATTCTGCCGCTGGTGCACCCTGACTCGCCGGGCCAGAAGGTGCCGGGCGCCGTCACCGTGCTTGTGCTGCCCGAGGTGGCGGAGCCGAGCCCGACGCCAATTCGGCCGGGGTCCGAGTTTCTGGATCTGATCGGCCGGCACGTAGACGCCCGCCGCCTGATTACCACCGATGTGACGGTGACGGGGCCGGTCTACCGGTCCTTCGCCATCACCGTCGGGCTGGAGGTGGCTGCCGGCTCCTCCTTTGCGGCCGTGGCCGATGGCGTGCGCCGGGCGCTGACGGGCTACTTGTCGCCGCTCACAGGCGGTGCGGCGGGCCAGGGATGGCCCCTGGCCAAGCTCGTGCGTGCCCGGGAACTGCTGGCGCAGGCCGACCGGGTGGAGGGCGTGGGCATCGTGACCGATCTGCTGATGACGACCGAAGATGGCGCCAGCGTGACGGAGGTTCCCCTGAGCGGCCTGGAGCTGCCCTGGGTGACGGCGGTGCACGTGCACGACGCCAGCCCCGGGGCGCCGCCGGTGGCGCCCGCTGCCAGCCGAGGTGCGCGGCGCATTATCGCCGCCCCGATTCAGTCGACATAGGGGGCGGTGGCCGATGAAAGAGCGGTATGGCCAGTTTCATCTGCTGCTGAGCGACCACTGGCATTTGCTGACGGAGGGGCCGGTGGTCCGCAGCAGCGATTCGTCTGCGCTGACGCTTGAGCCCCTGCCGGAGGTGATGGGCCGGGACGGGTGCCAGGGGCGCCGGGGCGTGGCCTGCGACGGGCAGGGGCGCTTCTACTGGATCGATGATTCAGGGGCCGGCATTTGGACGGCAGGGCCGGATGGCACCGGCCGACGCCGGTTCTGGCCCGGCCCGGCGCCTGCGGCGGGCTCCGGCCCGGCGCCCGGCCCCGGCGGCGCCTTCGCCGGCCGCACCCCTCCCCCCGCCGCCCCCCGGCTCCAGGGCCTGGCCGCCACCGGCGCCGGCCTCCTGGCCGCCGGGCTCTTGGGCGAGAACGCGCTCCTCGTCTTCGACCTGGGCGCGGGCAGCCCGCCCTACCGGCTGGCCTGGCCCCGCCCCATCGATCCCATCGACCTGCGCCCGGCGCCGGGCGGCGGCCTCCTCCTGCTGGAAGGCCGCCAGCGCCCCCGGGTCTGGCAGCTTGACCGTGACCTCCGCATCGTCGGCCGGCCGGTCCGCCTGCCCGCCTCACCCGAGCCCCTGGCCATCGAAGCGCTGCCCGACGGCACCTGGCTCCTGCTCGCCGGCGGCAGCCTGACCCGCTGCCGGGGCGGCGATCCCATCGGTGAGCCCTTCGCCGTGGGCCTCAGCATCATGGCAGACTGGCGG
The DNA here is from genome assembly GCA_029239785.1 of Symbiobacteriaceae bacterium. Lineage (GTDB taxonomy): Bacteria > Bacillota > Sulfobacillia > Symbiobacteriales > Symbiobacteriaceae > JARBUG01. Next base: position 40,736 of record JARBUG010000029.1, read on the forward strand.
ACCGGGCGCCCGCCGGAGCCCTACGACATCGCCTACGAGCCCGCCTCCGGGCGCCTTTACGTGGCCACCCGGCACGAAGCCCAGTGCTTCGCCTTCGACCTGCCCCTGGTTGGCGACCACCTGGCCGCCGCACCCCTGCGGACCAACCTGCCCACCCCCGCCAGCCGGGGCCGGGGCATTCTGGCCGCCCGGGGCCAGATCTGGCATGATGCCGACGACGCCTGGCGCCCCCTCGCCGGGCGCCCCGCCAGCCGCTTCCGGACCGAGGGCGTCACCCGGACGCCCAGCGAAAGTCCCCTGGACGGCAAGGAGCGGGACTGCGTCTGGCACCGGCTGCTGATTGACGCCACCATCCCGCCCGGCACCGAGATCATCATCGAAACCCGGGCGGACAACGATACCTACCTGCTGGACCAGCTGCCCTGGCGGCGTGAGCCAAAGCCGGTCCTGCGCCCTGCCTGGGCCGGGCGCCTCGTGCCGCAGGTCGGCCCCGCCCGCCCGCCGGGCGCCGGCACCTGGGACGTGCTGCTGCAGCGGGCCCAGGGGCGCTATCTGCAGATCAGACTGACGCTGATCGGCGACGGCAGCGCCACACCGCAGGTAGAGGCGGTGCGGGCCTACTATCCCCGGTACTCCTACCTGACGCATCATCTGCCGGCCGTCTACCATAACGACAGCGACTCGGCCTCGTTCCTGGAGCGCTACCTGGCCAACGCCGAAGGGATTCTGACCGGAATCGGCTCCCAGATGCGCAGCGCCCATCTCCTCTTTCACCCCGATGCGACCCCGCCCGAGTACCTGAGCTGGCTGGCCGGCTGGTTCGGCCTCGGCCTGGATGACCGCTGGGAAGAGCGGCGCATCCGCCTGCTGATTCGGCACGCCATGCAGCTCTTCCGCTTCCGGGGCACCGTGCCGGGGCTGGTCTGGGCGATCCGCCTGGGCGTTGACCCCGACCCGCAGGACGCCATCTTCACCGACCCAATCGACGCGTACGTGGAGCATCTGGCGGCCGGTGCGCGGGTCCGGCCCGGGTTCCGCATCGCCGAAGACCGGCGCAATCACAGCTTCACCGTCTATCTGGACCAGACGCTGATCGGCCTGTCGGACCTGGTCGACATGGTCGTCTCCATGAGCCGGCCGGCGCATGTGTCGTATCAGATTCTGCCCATGCCGGTGGGCTTTGCGGTGGACCGGGTCCGCCTGGGGCTGGACTCGGTGCCGGCGGCCGGGCCCGCCCGGCTGCCGGAGGCCCGGCTCGGAGAGAGCCGCCTGGCCGGGGCCGTCCTGGGCGCCCGCCCCTATGGCCTGCCTGCCGGCCAGCCCGCCGTCGGCTTTGACCGCATCGAAGAGGGGGAGTCTGACGCATGAAGAAGCAACCGTATCTCGCCCCGGACCCCTACACCCGCGTGCGGTACGCCGTGGGTCTGCTGCTGGGGAAGCCGGAGTTTGAGCAGGAGCAGGGCTACTTCCGGGAGCGGGGCCATCTGCATAACCGGGCGTTTCACGGCTACGGGACGGTCTCGGGCCTGCGCGTCTGGCTGGACCGGGACCTGGTCGTGGTCTCGCCGGGCCTGGCCGTGGACCGGCTGGGCCGCCTGCTCCCGGTGCAGACCGAGCAGTGCGGCAGCCTGAGCACCTGGCTGGCGGAGCAGCCGCCCGCGCCGGCGCCCGGCGGCGGCCCCGGCGCCCAGCCCGAGGTGCAGAGCGTCTACGTGACGCTCTCATACGGCGAAGAGGAGCGCGACCCGGTCTTCGTGCCTGCCCCGGCCGGCCACAGCGAAGGCGTCACCAACTCCCGCGTAGCGGAGACGCCGGTGATCCGCTTTGCCGCCGCGCCGCCCCCCGACCCGTCCACCGCAGCCCACCGCCGGTTCCACGCCCTGCTGAGCCGGGTGCGCGTCGCCGATGAGATCGCCGCCACGACCCCGGAACGGATGGCGGAGCTGGTCCGGGCCCTGGCCCACGGCCCCGCCCCCGCACATGAGCCGCTCTTCGTACACCCGGAGCAGGCGGCGGCGGTCTTCGCAGCGGCCTTCCGGGTCTTTGCCACCGACCTGGCACCCGCCCTCATCCAGCCGGCGCCGGATGATTTCACCGAGCGGTCGGCTGCCCTGCTGCTGGCCCGCATCGACTACATCCGCCACCCCGACGGGCGCATCGCGGAGCTGGCCGTGGCCGACCAGGACCGCCCGATGCTGCTCCCCACCGGCCTGATGCAGGAGTACTTACTGCGGGCGCTGGCAGGCGGGGCGCCCCACACGGCATCCGTCCTCTGGCCCGCGCCGGGCGAGGCGCTGGCCGGGGGCGACCTGGCGGGCTTCTTTCCGGCACCGGCCGTCGCCCGGCTCCAGGGCCGTCCGGTCAGCCCGGCAGCGCCCCCGGACGGAGCGGTGCTCACCTGGTCCGAAGCCGCGGGCCAGTGGCAGCCGCAACTGCCGACGCGTCCCTCCGCCGCCGCTGCCGCACCGCCCGTACAGCCCTTCGTCACCGTCACCAAGGTATCAGGCTCCGCCCGGGGCGCCCTGGACCTCTGGTTCCACCTCCCCACCGATATTACGGCGCTGATCGAGCCCTTCGAGCTGAGCGTCTTTGCGGAGCCCGCCGTCGCCGTATCACCGGGCGGCGAGCACGGCGCCGGGTTCACGCTGCCGGTGCTGCGGGTGGAGCCACGGGGCTTCAACCGCATGGAGGTCCTGCTGGACCCGTCAGCGACCCAATATCCGCACCTGCGGCTGGAGTTCCGTCTGAGCACGGGCAGGCGGCAGGGCGGACGCCGCCTGGCCGCGATCCTGGCCGAAAGCGGCGTCAGCTGGCTCGGCTACGACGGCGATGCCCGCATCATCACCTACTTCCGGCAGCCGGAACAGCAGTCGATCACCGAAGTGGTGGCGGCGGGCGTCATCGAAGATGGCAAAGTGATCCGGGGCCGCGGCCTGCGGGTCGCAGAGAAGGACCCCGGCCTCTACCTGCTCACTTTCCCGGGCTTCCACAAGGGCGAGTTCTACCTGGTAAACGGGGCGCCCCTGGTCGACCGGCGGGACTATCAGCGGTCGATCGAAGTGATCCATCATCATGACGAAGATGGCGTGCTGGTGCGGGTGTCGGGCTATGATACCGGCTTCGTGGTGGAGATCAGCCGGTTCTTGTAAACCTTACCGCCGGTTAGGAGTAACGTTATGGCATATAGACTGGGTGAACGTATCAGCGCGGGCGGCGTCGCCCATGCCCGCTTCTTCAACGGCAGACTGCTGACCGCCGAGGACCTGCGGCTGGAGCAGGATGCCGCGCGCCTGCACCGGCTGCGCCTGGGAGAGGCCGTGGGCGCCGGCGTGGTCCATGGGCTGGAGGTGCAGATGCTGGGCGCCCCTGAGGGAGCCGTGGTGCGCATCGGAGCGGGGCTGGCGATCAGTCCGGAAGGAGATGCCCTGCGCCTGACGGCCGCGGCCGACGTGGTGCTGACGGCCGGGGAGCGGGCGCCGAGGACGGCAGGCGGGAGGTTCGGCCCCCTGCCCCCGGCGCCGGCCGAGGCGGCGCGCCCGGCGCTGGCGCTGCTGGTGATGGAGCCTGCGGCGGTAGACGAAAACCTGGCCTACCGCAGCGGCTTTGCCGGCAATCTGACCGGCGCCGACCTGAGCCATACGACCTTCGGGGTGCGCGTCACCCTGATTCCCTGCGGGGCGCCCATGCCCGCGGGCAGCCCGGGGCGGCGGCAGAACCTGGCCGCCCATCTCTGCTTCGGCACCGCCGACCGGCTGGGGGCGCCCTGGCTGGACCTGCCCGACCCGCAGGGCCTCGCACGGCTGCAGCCCGCCAGCCCCCTCTCCCCGGCGATGGTGCCTCTGGCGCTGGTCGGCCTGGCGGGCAGTCAGGTCATCTTCATCGATTGCTGGGCGGTGCGCGGCGCGGGCCGGCCAGATGCCATCGGACAGCAGTTTGATGCGCAGATCGCGGCGCTGCGGTCAGCCCAGCCCGATGTGGGGGCGGTGCGGGCGAGCGACCATTTCCGCTACCTCCCCCCCGCAGGCTGCCTGCCGGCGGGCGTCGGCGGCTTCCGGTGGCAGACCTTCTTTCAGGGCGCAGCGGTGGCGCCTATCGACCTGGACCCGGCCTTCCTGCGACCCTGGCTGGAGCAGGCCCGGGGCGCCGACCCCATCGACCTTGATGATCCACCGGGGCTCTGGGTCTGGCAGCCGGAGGAGGGCGACCGCATCCTCTTTGTGCGCCGGGAGGGGCAGCGGTCGGTCACCTATGTGGAGACGGCGGCGGTCATCATCGATGTGATGGTCGCGGCACCCGCTGAAGTCTGGGTGGCCGACGAGGCCGGCCGCCGGTACGCCGCCGACCGCCTGGGGCAGAGCCATGCGGTCTGGGGCCTGCAGCCCGGCATCTACACGGCCTGGGCGAAGGCCCCGGGCGGGCGCCCTGCGGGGCAGCACCTGCGGCTGCGCATGGGCGAGACGGTCCGGGTAGCGCTGCAGATGGAGGAGCAGGGCGGGCCGCCCGCGACGGCGCTGCCCCGGCCCCCGGTCTCGCTGACAGGCCGCTGGATGGCGGGCTATGACCTTCTCACCATCAATCCGCCGTCGCCCGGGGCGGGGGAACTGCCGGCCGATGGCGTCTGGGTGCCCGTGGCGTCGGTGCCCGACAGCGCCCTGGCCTGGCTGAAGGAGTGGGGCGCCTGGATCAGGCAGGCGAACCCCGCCCTGCCGGTCGACTTGGAAAATGTGCGGGTACTGCTGCGCTCCACCGAGGCGGCGCCTTCGGCGCTGGCGGTCTTCGGGGAGGGCGGTGCGTGGCTCCATCTGATCGGCAGTGTGGCGCCCCCCGAGGAACCGGCGAAGCCGCAGCCGGGGCAGCCGGGCGGCATTTTGGAGCCGGATCCCTGGTCGCAGGCGGCCGTGAGCGAAGATGTGCCGCCGCGGCGCCCGGCCCGCCAGTCCTGGCTGCGGCGGTTGGGAAACTGGCTGATCTTGAAGGATGGACCTCCTCCGCAAGGGTGATGACCGGTGTGGCGTCCTGACCAGATCCTGATCGACCGATTGACGGCGCGGATTGCCGGGGATTTGCCGGGGGGCGGTGCGGCCCTCCGGCTTCGCCTTGCCCGGGCGCTGGAGGCGGCCGACCTGCGTCCCGGGTCGATGCCGCCGTCGGGCGTCTTGATCATTCGCCGCATCAGCCGGGAGCTGCCGGCGGCCGAGGGCGCGTGGGCCGCGGCGATGGACGGGCTGACGGCGGGGCTCTGGGAGCAGGCGGGGCGCCCGGCGGAGGGACCGGTAGCGGCGGGCGCCGAGGCCGTGCGCTTCGCCGACGAGGCCGAAATGTTGGCCGCTTTGGCCGCAGACGTGGCGACGGGCGCAGCCTGGCGCCGATGGTGGTGGCAGGCCGTGCTGCGGCAGTATCAGGTCGGGGGCGCCGCCGATTTGCGCCAGCTCCTGGTGCGGGAGCCGCGGCTGCAGCCTGCGGTCTGGCACCATCTGGCCCGGCAGGGGCAGGCGGAGACGGTGGCCGGGGCCGTTGCGCCGGGCGATGCCTTGCAGGTGATGGCGCTGCTGGCCCGGACTTTTGGCCTGGATGGGTGGGGCGTGGGGTTCGGGGCCGGGGCGGGGCGGCCTGCGCCGGCGCCCTGGCCGGAGGCCTGGGTGGGGCCGGTGGCGAGGCTGGGGGTGGAGCGGGCCGGGTTGGTGGGCCTGGCGGTGTCGCTGCACCGGCGCCCGGGGCGGACCGCGTCTGCGGGGTTTGTGCAGGCGTTCCGGGCCTGGTGGGTCGGGGCGCGGGCCGGGGCGGTCCAGCATGTTCAGCCAGAGGGGGATGCCGAGGATTTCCAGGCTCCCGCCGGCACCGTGGCCCGGCCGCACGAGGCAGCGGCCGGAACCGAGCAAGAGGCGGCTCCGGGAGCTGAGACGCCTTGGCGCGAAGTGATGCAGCCGGGCAAGGGCGATCAGGCGCTGGGCGATCTCAGTTGGTCTCGGACTGATGCCGCCGTTGGCGCCCCCGCCCCTGCCCTTGCCGTGACCCAGCCGGACACGCCGTTGGCCCCTCAGGCGGCGCAAGCTCCCCTGGATGATGCGGAGCACGAGAACCAGGGCGATCAAGCCCCCGGTGCTGCCCAGGACCTGCCGACCAAACCGCTTCGGGCGGCAGCCGCCGCGGCTCGCGAGGGGCTGACACGGCAGGACTCGTTGGGTCGGGCTGGAGCCGGGCCGCGTGCCCGTGTTTCCGGGCACGAAGCCATGCAGGTCGGCTCGGAGGGGGGCATCGCCGGCCGGCAAGTTAGGGAGGACCAGGTTCCCCCAGCCGAAGGGATTCTTCGAGACGGCACAGCGAACGGGGTCGAGCCACTTCGCCAGGACCTCACTGATTCCGGCGCCGCCCAGCGGGGCGAGGCGCAGCCGGGCGAGGCGCAGCGGGGCGAAGCCCAGCGGAGCGACGCCCAGCGGAGCGACGCCCAGCGGAGCGACGCCCAGCGGAGCGACGCCCAGCGGAGCGACGCCCAGCGGAGCGAGGCGCTGCGGGGCGAGGCGCAGCCGGGCGAAGCGCAGCGGGGCGAGGCGCAGCCGGGCGAGGCGCAGCCGGGCGAAGCGCAGCGGGGCGACGCCCAGCGGAGCGACGCCCAGCGGAGCGAAGCGCAGCGGGGTGACGCCCAGCGG
>JARBUG010000186.1 GCA_029239785.1 Symbiobacteriaceae bacterium
TTGACCCGGCTGAAGATCTCCTTATGCTGCGAATCGACCAAATCGGTGCCCGTCTCCAAACTTGCCTGCCACTGTACCAACATCACTTTTCCCCCATCTAAAGCAGATATCCCCAAAGAGGAGCCCGGCGACAGACCGCCGGGCTCCTCATTTTTGGCCTCAGTTAGCGCTGACCAGGAACGTAGTTGCAGTACGGCTCCTCTGCCAGATAGTGGTGGTGCTCGTAGTAAGCCCGGGCACGGCAGCCGCTGCAGGCGACCTTGTACTCGCACTCACCGCACTTGCCGCCCAGCAGGTCGGGGTCACGCAGTTCGCCAAAGACCCGGGACTGCTCCCAGACCTCCTTGAAAGGCTGGTGACGCACTGAGCCTGCAGCCACCGGCAGGTAGCCGCAGGGCTGCACCTGACCCGTGTGCGAGATAAAGCAGACGCCGCTGCCGGCGAGGCAGCCCTTGGCGCCGGCCGCACGGTTGCCGGGCATGTGGTGCCCCTTGCCTTCACCCAGCGAGGCCTGGGCCGAAGCCCGGGCACGGGCCACAGCGCCCGCGCCGCCCTGCTGCCGCATGATCCGATGATACTGCGGGGCGCAGGTGGCACGCACCTCGATCGCAGTCCGCTCAGAGACTTCGTAGAGCCACTCAAGAATCCCTTCTACCTCATCGGCGGGCAGCATTTCGCGACCGGCGATCTGCACGCCGCAGCCGACGGGCACCAGCACGAACAGGTGGCAGGCAGAGGCGCCGCGCTCTTCGGCCAGCTTGACGATGGCCGGAATCTGCGCCTTGTTATGCTGCGCCACGGTGATATTAAACTGGACTTCGACGCCAGCCTTCATGACGGCGTCGGCGCCGCGCAGGGCGCCTTCCCAGGAGCCGGGGATGCCGCGGAAAGCATCGTGCACCTCAGGCGTGGCGCCGTCCAGCGAAATCGCAACCCGCTGCACGCCCACTTCCTTGATGCGCCGGGCGATCTCGTCGGTAATCAGCACGCCGTTGGAGGCGAGGCAGACCCGGGCGCCCTTCTGATGGGCGTAGGAGGCCAGTTCGAACAGGTCGGGGCGATAGAGCGGCTCGCCGCCCGTCAGCACCATGACCGGCTTGTAATCCTTGGTGATGTCATCGATGATGCGGAGGCACTCTTCGGTGGACAGCTCGTCCGGAGCCCGTTCCGGCTGGGCCTCAGCCCGGCAGTGCTTGCAGGCCAGGTTACAGCCCTGGGTCAGCTCCCAAAAGATCAACCGGGGCACGCCAACCCCACCGTGCATGTGATGATGCCCAGGCGCCGTCATGGGGACTCCACCGGGATGGCCAGACATTCGCAACCCCTCCGCCTATGTCATTTACGCTTACGATAGTAGAAAGTCAGTACAAGTGTCTCCTGCTTACATTTTACCGACTGACTGGTGGGGTTCGAAGATCACATGTGACCCGGTTTTCCTTCGAAATGGGACTACCAAAGGACTATAACGATTTTCTTACGTCTCTAGGGTTTGGAGCGGGGGTCGGTGGGGTCGGTAGGGTCGCCGGTGGGAGTGGGTGGGAGTTCCCTCTCAGGGTTGTTCGTTTGGGGTTCGCTTCGCTCCCCCAACCTCCGGCACCAACGTTCGGTCACCCCCACCCACCCCCACCGGCTGTCGCCAAATCGTTATCTGACGGGGCGGCGCCCGCACCCCATCGAAGGGTGCGGGCGCCGAAGGTTACAAGGCCCCGCTTCGCACGGCCCGGCGCGGGTCAACCCCGCAATGGAACATCCCGGCGAGGCCTCGATGGCCTCGCCGGGATGACCGTTACCAAGTTTCGATTGGGGTGTGGGTGTCTCTGCCCTCACGATCAGCGGAGGGTGCGGGGGGTGCCTTCGCCTTAAGCAATGCCTGTGCTCCGCCAGCTACTGGCGCCCGACACTGCCCGGGAAGCTAGCCGCCGGGGGCGGTGCGCTGCCCAGCAACACCGGCCAATCCGGTTCCCCCGGCGGCGACCCGGGAAGAGTCGGGCGCCAGAGGCGGGGCAAAGGCCCGCGCAGGCGGAGATGCCCCTGCCGCCCGACGCCGCCGACCACCGACCAACATCTACCCCATCAACACATCATCCAACGACGCAACGCGAACCCCAATATGAAACGCCCCAAACTCGGCGTACTTCGCGCTTACCTCATCGAACCGCATCTCATAAACCAGCTTCTTGATCGGCAGCATCCCGGTGCCAAAGAGCGTCACGCCCCACTCCCAGTCGTCCAGGCCCATCGACCCGGTGATCATCTGCGTGATCTCCCCGGCATACTTCCGCCCGGTCGAGCCGTGCTCCCGCATCATGCGGCGCCGCTCTTCCATATCGGCTGCGTACCAGTTGACTACCTCGCCGCGCCGCTTGTTCATGGGATAAAAGCAAACGTACGGCACAGCGGGAATCGCAGGCTTCAACCGCTTCTGAACAAAGGGATTCTTCTTCAGCTCCTCCGGGTCGTCGCTGCCGCCCCGGGCGGAAGCCTCATACAGGCTCAGTTCCGTCACCGACAAGTAGGAATAGGGCTGGGACGTATACTCGGCCAGCCGGGTCCGATTGAACGCCCGCTCCAGGGCGCCCAGCTCATCGGCCGTCGGCCGCAGGTGAATGAACATCAGATCCGCCTTATGCCCGATGATGCTATACAGAGCGCTGCTCCCCTCAGCTGGGCTCTCCGCATGCTGGACGAACGCCGCCGCCTCGGCGACGATCTCCTCCTGCTCCGCACGGCTCAGCTTATTCCACCGGGGCCAGTCCAGGCGCCGGAAGTCGTGCAGCGCATACCAGCCTTCTAACGTTCCCGGGACTTCAGCCATAGTAGGACCCTCCTCACGCAACTTATGTATTTCCTTTGGTTACAGAATAACCGCCCCCACGTGGCTTGCCTATACTTTCCTGACCTGAGAAAGCAAGTGCTTGATCTCAGGCAGAATCAGCCTCTCCGCCGCCAGCCGGACCGCCGCCTTCGACCCGGGCAGGCAGAAGACCAAGGCACGGCCAACCGAGCCGCCCGTAGCCCGGGAGAGGATGGCCGCCGACCCGACCTCCTGGAACGAGATCAGCCGGAAGACATCGCCAAAGCCCTCCAACTCCTTGGTAAAGAGGGGACGGCAGCTTTCTATGGTCAGGTCCCGGGGGCTCATGCCGGTGCCGCCGGTGGTGATGATGAAGTCCACCTGCTCGGCCAGTTCCCGGACGGTGGCGGCCACCACGTCCATTTCATTCTTGATCAGCCGGTACGCCCCGACCTGATGGCCGGCCGCGATAATGCACTCCTGAAGGATCTTCCCCGACTCATCGGTCGCCTCGGTCCGGCTGTCGGATACGGTCAGTACTGCGCCCGAAAAACTGCCAAGCTGCGCTGCTGCTTCTTTGTGGTCTTGAACGCCCATGGTTGCCTGGACCCCTTTCTGTCCATTCGCTGGAAGTCGGTCTCATTATCCTACAGGCTTATCCGGAGTGTCAAACCTGCCGGATAGCCCTTTCCGATTATGGCCCGTTTTGCTAAAGTAACAGTGACATCTAGTTATTTCGCCCTACGATGGAGGTTGAAGCCGATGGCATCTCCCGTGACCGCTGCCCTGCAGCAGGCCGAGTATACCGGTTCCAGCGAAAAGCGCTACTACTGGGCGTTCAAGCATCCCAACCCCGACGCACCGCCCCATACCTATCGGCTCTGCCGCCGGGCCGGCAACGGCTGGGCGCAGCTGCTCGCCGCCTCCAAGCAGACCAAGGAGGTGCTGGCCTTCTTTGCCGAAACGCCCGATGATCAGCAGGCCGTGACCGAGGCCCTGCTCTGGCTGGGCATCAAGGGCCTTGTGGGGGGCGGCCCAGAGGGCACGGTCCTCCGCCTCAGCAGCGGTGCCACGCTCCCTTCCTTCCATCCCGGCGGTGAAAAGCCCAAGAAGAAGCAGGCATAAAGCGAATGGGTAGCAGGGATTGGCCTGCTACCCATTCTCGTTCATCCGCGGGTCGACGGTACAAAGAACAGGTAGTAGATGACCCCGTAAGCGATCAGGTTGAGCCCTGATCCTACCAGCCCGGCGATCAGCACACCCCGCCGCACCATCGGATATCCGATGCGATCAGCCCCCCACGCCGCCGGCACCAGGTAGAGCCACTGGCTCAGCCCCACATAGGCCAGCGAGGGCTGCGGCAGTGCGTGCTTAAGCAGCACCTGAAGCAGGTGCAGCACCACGGCCAGCAACACTCCGATCAGCACCCCACCCGTGCCCAACTTCCAGGTCGCCCTCCCTGCCCGCAAGGGCACCATTGCAACTCCCCCCCGCCTCCATTCTGCCCCTTTCCTTCACCAGCAGTAACGTTCAGCACCTTTTTTCCATCGGCGAGATCAGCCCCCGGCAGGCTCGGCGAAGCCAACCTCGAATAGGACCCATATGATCCCCAATTTGGAGGCAGATCGATTGATTCAGCGTTATTACCCGGCCTTCGCCCGGTTCGGCGGTACGCTCCTCGCGGGCGGGATTTTGCTGAAACTGCTGGCCGGCCGGTTCTCGGCAGGCATTACGAGCACCGTGGGCATCTACTACCCGACCTCGCTCGGCTCGATGGTGCAGGAAGCGGTCTTAAGCTGCCTCTCCATAGCGGGACGGGGGCTGGCCATCTCGCTGCCGGCGGCCGTTCTGCTGGGCCTGCTCGCCGGGCTCCGCCCGGGGAGCCGCCTCGACCGCAACATCACCCTGCCAACCATGCTGCTGGCCGGGCTGCCTGCGCTGCCCGCCCTGCTCACCATCGTCTCCTACTTCACCCTCGACCTGGGCTGGCTCGGCCAGTATGGGGCGCTCCACCTGGCCCTGGGCATCATCTGTTTTCCCTGGCTCACCCTGGCCATCCGCCGGGTGCTGGCCGGGATTATCGCCGAGGGCGAGGGGCTCCACCCCGCCCGGGGCATCACAGCCATCTTCGGTGCGGTGCTCAGCCAGGCGGGCAATCTCGCCCTGGGCGCCCTGGCCGCCGGCGTCTACCTGGTGCCGGATACCGGCCTGCTCCGCCTGCTGGAACTGGGCAGCCGGCTTACTGACCCCGTGCTCCTCTATACGCTGACAGTGCCTGCGATCTTCCTGGTCGCCCTGGTTCACCTGGCCGGCGACTGCCTGGAGGTCTTCGCCGGCGGCCAACTCCCCGCCGGTGCCCGTCAAGCCCAGCCCGCCCCCCGCCCGCTGCGCCTGGCCATTCCCGGCGCCGTGCTGCTTCTGGCCGGGCTCTTCGCCTTCATCCCCTACCCGGCCGCCACGGCCAACACCCTCATCATCACCCTGGGCGCCGCCGTAGTCGCCCTGCTCGGCGGCTCATCGCTGGCACTGCTCGGCCCCCTGATGCCCCGGACCGCCCTGCCCTCGCTCCTTCCGCCCATTATGCTTGGCTGCCTGCTGCCCGTTCTGGCCGCCCCGGGCCTTTTCGTGCAGATTCTGGCCATCGGGCTGGCCTGTGCGGCCACCATGGCCGCCCCCATCCGCCGGCTGGCCTACGCCGAAGATGAGGACCGGGGCGCGGCCGCAACCGCCACCCTGGGCGCCCTCCTGCTGGCCGCCGGACAGGCCCTGGCGGCCGCGGTCACCCTCGGCGTCATGAACGTCGGGCTGCCGGATCACCTGCAGAACCTGGGTCACGTGGTCAGGTCCACCCTGCTCGCCGACCCGGGTGGGCAGCATTACGGCGCCCCTCTCCTAGCCCTCGCCCTGGGCAGCGGCCTCTTCCTCCTGGGCTTTGCGCTCATGGAAAAGGCCGGCGGCCAGGTGGCCGACGGCCTGTCAGCGGATCTTCCACAAGACCAGGTCCCAGTGGAGCCGGACCAGGAGGAAGATCCCGCCCAGCAAAGCGCTGGCGCTGACTAGCAGGAGCATCTCGGTCGGGCTGCCCAAGCGCATCAGATACTCCCCAAGCAGAATCACCCCGGTCAGGGCCAGGTACGAAAAGCTCGCATCACCAGATATCGAACCGACGCTCAGCGACGAGATAAATGCCGACCACTCCTGCTGCAGCGCCAGCACCGCCATCACGAAGGCGGTGACCGGCCCGCCCGCCAGGGCGACCCACCCGGCCCCCCAGAGCCACCACGCCGCCAGCGACGGCAGCAGCAGCCATAGGCTCACCTCCACCAGCGTCCCCTTGACGAACGCCGACATGGAGGCCGGCATCAGGCTCAACCGGCTGATGTTCCGCATATCCTGCGCCGCGGGTGCGGCTAGGAACCGGGCGCCCTGGTAAAGGGCCAGCGCCGCCATGACAGCACCGATCGCCCCGGACATCCGGCTGCCCATCGGCCCCATCAGCAGGGCGCCCGCCACCGGCAGCGCAAACCGGCTGACCCACTGCCAGAGCGGCCGTTTTCTGAGCGCCGCCCGATGCTTCCACCGAAATGCGCCGTAGTCGCGGGCAAACCCGGGCAACGGCGCTCTTTTTCTGCCCTGCTCCTCCCCGGCCTCCGCCCCGTCCCCGGCCCAGAGGGCCAGGTCCTGGCGCCCGGCGAGCAGCCACGCCAGCCCCGCCGCCACCAGGGCGAAGACCGCCGCGGGCCACACGGCGCCTGCCCCCAGCACGCCTTCGGCATTCTCCAGGGCGCTGCCAAACTGAACCGCAGGCCTCGCTACCCCACCGGCTGTACCGAAAAGGCCGAAGGCCAGGGCAGCCCCTGAGAGCACCAATGCCAGCACCTGGCCCACCTGGCGGGCGCCCCGCAAAAAGCGCCCCACCCCGGGCCCTAGGGCAAAGATGATGACGCGCAGCCCCAGCGAGCCCAGGGCCAGCCAGACCAAGGTGAGCGCCAGCCACGCCACCTCGCTGATGGCCACCGCCCGATACCCCGCCGTCAGGACTGCGAAGAGCACCACCAGCCCAACCGGCCCGGCAGCCCGGCGCCACCAACCCGTCACGAAGCGCTCGAGCACCACGAAACCCCGGTCGACCGGGGAAGTGAGCAGTACCAGCACATCCGCCCGAGAGAACGGCAGCGGCACCGTGGCCGCAGCGCCAAAGAGCCCCTGCGACACCGCCCAACCCCAGCCGATGACCAGACCCAGCAACGGCCAGAGCCCCAGCAACAAGAGCCCGACGGCCGGCAGGTCCGGCGGGTCCGCCCAATACTGATAGAGCCCTGGCCCAAAGGCGGCCGCCGCAAAGAGGTAATGAACCACCGACCACGGGTCAAAATAGACCGCCAGATCCCGGGCCCGCCGGCGCAGCCGGTGCTGCAGCCGGACGGCCCGCAGGCGCAGCAAGGTGAGCACGGCTAATGCACCCCCTGCCGACGCCGCCGGAGGATCGTCACGAACGCCTCCTCCAGGGTTGCGTCGGGCCGTACCCCTGCGGTCTCCCGGATCGCGTCCAGCGTGCCCTGTGCGGCCACAGTCCCCTCAGCCAGCAGCACGAACCGGTCGCAGAGCCGCTCCGCCGTATCGAGCATGTGGGTGCTAATCAAGAGCGCCTTGCCCCGCTCCTTCAGCTCCTGGAACATCTCCTTGAGCAGAAAAGAGGCCAGGGGGTCGAGCCCGCTCCAGGGCTCATCCGCCAGCAGCACCTTCGGGTCGTGCAGCAGGGCACAGGCCACCGAGAGCCGCTGCCGCATCCCCTTCGAATAGGAGAGCGGATCCTCATCCCGCCGCTCCCACAGCTCCAGGCGGCGCAGCAGCGCTTCGGCGCGGGCGGCCGTGGCCCCCTCATCAAGCCCATAGATCATCCCCAAAAACCTCAGATGCTCCCAGGCCGACAGGTCACTATATAGCTCGGGCATCTCCGGCACATATCCCACCTGGGCTCGGGCGGCCTTGTGATCCGGCGCCAGCCGCTCCGCCCCGAGGTAAATGGCGCCTTCATCCGGCCGCAGCAGACCCAGCAGCGTGCGCAGGGTGGTCGACTTCCCCGCCCCGTTCGCCCCCACCAGACCTACAATTTCGCCCGCCGCCACAGACAGATGAAGGCCGGCGACACCGCCCCGGCCTCCGTACCGTTTTGTCAGATTCTCTACATGAATCATGGCCTAGATCACTTCCGGTTCAGCACTTTTTGTATCGACGTCAGCATCCGGCTGGGCAGCGCCCGGCGGAACAGGTCGGTGCCAGCGGCAACCAGGTCAGCGAGCTTCCCCTCGCCGGGCCAGAGCTCCTGGGCCACATCGGCCGGCACCTTTTTGGCGATCTGCTCCAGGGCAAAGAGCGCCACCGCCACATCATCGATTTCGCCGACGATGGGCAGCGGGTCCGGAATCAGGTCGATGGGCATGATGAAATACGCGATCACCGCCCCGACCACCACCTTCAGGCCGGTGGGCACCCGTTCGTCGCGGGCGAGGCGGACCATCAGCACAAAGAAGTCGGGCACCGCCAACACCCAGGGCAGCAGGGGCTGCGCCCAGCGGGGCGCCTTCTGGACGGTAAAGGACCTGACACGCTCACGCAGCTTCTGATAGTAGCCCTGATGTTCAGGAATCCGGGCCTCTTCCGTGCTGGGCACCGGCACCAGGGCGCCGTCGGGCTCGATCAGCACCGCACCTGGCTGCACGGGGAAGGCCATCACATTCTGCAAAGTG
>JARBUG010000187.1 GCA_029239785.1 Symbiobacteriaceae bacterium
TCCTTGACCGCGATTCCCAGGTGGTTGATCTTCTTCATCATACCAGATGGGCCTCCTTATTACCAGCTACTAATACCGTGTCCCAATAGAGAAAATGAGACCGTATCTTGCCACGGATTACACTGATTACACGGATTGGGGCAGAGGCATTTTTTGCCGCAGATGCCGCAGATGCCGCAGATGTGAAATGATGACTTTAGTGACCGGCTATGGTCACTGGGCTTTCGGGAACCCCAGGACAGCGTTCCAGGTCAATAAATATATGATTATGACCAGGAACGCCATCCTGGGTCCCGAAAGACCCGGCAACCCGACTGGGGAGCCCTGGTTATCAGTGCACATCTGTGTTATCTGTGGTCATAAAAATGTCCCGAAATCCGCGTAATCCGTGTAATCCGTGGCGACAAAACGCCCCTACTCCCCTACATGCGTACGAATAAACTCAACCGCCGTGCCGGTCGGGGTGCCAGGCGTAAAGACCTCAGCCACGCCGGCCTCCTTCAGGCTCGGAATATCTTCAGCCGGAATCACGCCGCCGCCTACGACCAGCACATCGTCCATGCCCCGCTCCTTCAGCGCCTGGACGGTCCGGGGCAGCAGCGTATGATGAGCGCCTGACAGAATCGACAGGGCGACCACGTTCACATCTTCCTGCAGCGCAGCTTCGGCGATCTGCTCGGGGGTCTGGCGGAGGCCGGTGTAAATCACTTCAAAGCCGGCGTCACGGAAAGCACGGGCGACTACCTTGGCGCCCCGGTCATGGCCGTCGAGGCCGGGCTTCGCAACCAGTACGCGAATCTTCTTTTCCATATGCCTAAAACTCCTCGCTCGGCCGATATTCGCCAAACACATCACGCATCACGTCGCAGATCTCCTGCAGGGTGGCGTACGACTTGACGGCAGCCAGAATCGGGGGCATCAGGTTCGCAGTGCCCTTGGCGGCGGTCCGCAGTTCGGCCAGCGCCTGGGCCACGGCATCGTTATCGCGGCGGGCCTTGACCGCCTTGAGCTTCTCTGTCTGCGAAGCCTGCACCGACATATCGACCCGCAGCAGGTTCTTCGGCGCCTCTTCCTTGGTCTGGAACTTATTCATGCCCACGATGACCCGCTCGCCCGACTCCACCTGCCGCTGATGCCGGTAAGCCGAATCCTGAATCTCACGCTGCATGTAGCCCGTCTCGATCGCCTTGACCGAGCCGCCCATGCCCGCAATCCGGTCGATATAGGCCCGGGCCTCTGCCTCAATCGTATTGGTCAGCGACTCAATGTAATACGAGCCGGCCAGCGGATCGATGGTCTCGGCGGCGCCGGATTCGTAGGCGATAATCTGCTGGGTCCGCAGGGCGACCATGACCGACTGCTCGGTGGGCAGCGCCAGGGCTTCGTCCATAGAGTTGGTGTGCAGCGACTGGGTGCCGCCGCAGACGGCCGCGAAGGCCTGCAGGGCGACCCGCACGATGTTGTTCATCGGCTGCTGTGCAGTGAGCGTGGAGCCGCCGGTCTGCGTGTGGAAGCGGAGCATCCACGACTTCGGGCTCTTGGCGCCAACCTCTTCCTTCATGATCTTCGCCCAGAGCCGGCGGGCGGCCCGGAACTTGGCGACCTCTTCAAAGAAGTCGTTGTGGGCATTAAAGAAGAAGGAGAGCTGCGGGGCGAAGGTGTCCACGTCGAGCCCGGCGGCCATGGCGGCCCGCACGTAGCTGAGGCCGTTGGCCAGCGTAAAGCCGACTTCCTGGGCGGCGGTCGAGCCAGCCTCACGAATATGGTAGCCCGAAATGGAAATGGTGTTCCAGTTCGGCACTTGCTCCGCGCAATAGGCGAAGATATCGTTGATCAGGCGCATGGAAGGCGCGGGCGGGTAGATGTACGTACCGCGGGCGGCGTACTCCTTGAGGATATCGTTCTGAATGGTGCCGGCCAGCTTTGCTGACGGCACACCCTGCTTCTCGGCTACGGCAATGTACATGGCCAGCAGGACCGAGGCCGGGGCGTTGATCGTCATCGACGTCGAGACCTTATCCAGCGGAATGCCGTCGAACAGGATCTCCATGTCGGCCAGGGAGTCGATGGCGACGCCAACCTTGCCCACTTCGCCCTCGGCCATGGCCGAGTCGGAGTCGTAGCCGATCTGGGTGGGCAGGTCGAACGCGACCGAAAGGCCGGACTGGCCAGCGTTCAGCAGGTACTTATAGCGGGCGTTGGACTCCTCAGCGGTGCCGAAACCGGCATACTGGCGCATGGTCCAGAACCGGCCCCGGTACATGGTGGGCTGCACGCCCCGGGTGAACGGAAACTCGCCCGGGAAGCCCAGATCGCGCGCATAGTCCACATCCACATCAGCCGGGGTGTAAACCCGGTCCACCGGCATGCCGGAGTTGGTAGTGAACGGGTCCTTGCGCTCCGGGAACCGGGCGAGGGTCTTCTCAACCTGAGCCTTATGCCAACGTTCCTTATCCTGTGCGATCTTGGTCTGATCGTCAGACAAGAGGACTCACCTCACAGACGGTTGGTTTGGAAACGGTTCGGCTATAGAAAGGTACTAACTCCCAGTCAGATTCTAGCCCTGTGCACGGGACTCCCGCTATCCCCACTTCTGCCCAACCGGCGCCGCTCTTGGCTTGGGCGACTCGCCTACCGGAATGGTCCGGCCTTTGGACTACTGGTCTACCCGCATACGAATATGCCATCTCACGCCAATCACCACTGCACGAAGGTTCGCCTTATCGCAGAAGTTTCCTTCTGTCCCCTCCAAGATGCCGTTATACCTTAAGCGGCAAGAGGTGTGGCTTTGCGCCCATCTATCCATCATTCCCGCTTATGGGTTATTTTAGCTAGGTTGTAGCTATTTCGTGGTGTTTGTGACACCCTTCACAATGCTATCCCAGGTGGATTGAGATGACCGGTTAGAAGAACTAGCCTGAAACTAGTAAGAACGAGGGAGGGATTTGTATGAGCTATCCGCTCTGGGAGGTCCCGTACTTGGGCGGCGGGCTGCTGATCGCCATCGTCGCTATTGTGCACGTCTTCATCTCCCAGTTTGCGGTGGGCGGCGGGCTCTTTCTGGCCCTGGCCACCCGCAAGGCTTACCAGAACCGTGATACGCAGTGGCTCGACTATCTGCGCCACCACAGCCGCTTCTTCGTACTGGCCAGCGTCCTCTTCGGGGCCGTAACCGGTGTTGGCATCTGGTTCACCATCGGATTGATTCACGCTGGCGCCACATCGAGCCTGATCCGGATCTTCGTTTGGGGCTGGGCGATCGAGTGGTGTTTTTTCCTGATTGAGACGAGCGCCATCCTCCTCTACTACTACGGCTGGGATCGGGTGGACGCGCGGTTCCACCAGCTGCTGGCCTGGGTGTACTGCGGCGCTTCGTTCCTGACCCTGGCCGTCATTAACGGCATTGTCAGCTTTATGCTGACGCCGGGCGCCTGGCTGGAGAATGGCTCCTTCTGGTCCGGGGTCTTCAACCCCGGCTACCTGCCGCAGTTGGTGATGCGCACGGGCGCCTCGCTGGCCCTGGCGGGCATTTACGGCCTGGTGACGGCCACCTGGCGGGCCCACCCGAACCTGAAGGAGCGCCTGGTCCACTGGTGCAGCAAGTTCGTGCTGACGGCTTTCGCACTCTTCCCAGTCGGGGCGATCTGGCTGCTCTGTGTGGTATCGCCGCTCTCACGGGAGCTGGCCCTGGGCGCCGCCGCACCGGTCGCCATCATGAACGGCATGACGATGATCCTCTCCGTGATCATCCTCGGTGCGGCCTACTTCGGGCCGTTCCGGCGCCCGGCGCAGACCAGCGTGACCTTCGCCATGGTTATGCTCGCCCTGGCCCTGCTGACCACGGGCGGCGCCGAGTGGGTCCGGGAAGGCATTCGCAAGCCCTTTATCATCTACGATTACATGTATTCGAACGGCGTCTATGCGGACCAACAGAAAGACCCCAAGGGCATCATGGCCACGGCGGTCTGGAGCGTCTACGGTGCGGTGGATAAGGCGCCTACCCAGGTGGCCGCCGGCGAAGACGTCTTCCGGCTTCAGTGCGCCGAGTGCCACACGGTGCAGGGCTACAACGGCGTTACGCCCCTGGTCAAGGGCTGGACGCAGGCCTTTGCATCGGATCAGATCGACCGGCTGAACATGCTGAAGGGCTACATGCCGCCTTTCATGGGAACGCCGGCCGAGCGTGACGCCCTGGCCGCTTATCTGGTCCAGTTGAACGCAAAGGAGGCTGAGATCTATGCCGCTGCCCAGCGCTGAGCCAATCGGCCTTCCGGCCCCTGCGTGGCTGCTGCAGGCCTTGCTGGTCCTGACCTTCTCGCTTCATTTGATTCCCATGACCCTGACCGTGGGCGGCACGTTGATGGCCCTGTACAGCGAAGTAGCCGCGCGACTGAGCGCCGATGGTTCGGGCTACCGCCAACTGGCCCAGCGGCTCTGGCGGCTGCTGCCGACGATCACCGCGTTCACCATCACCCTCGGGGTGGCGCCGCTTCTCTTCATCCAGCTAGTCTACGGCAAGTTCTTCTACCCCGCCTCGGTGCTTACGGCCTGGAGTTGGCTCGGGGTCGTCCCGCTGCTGCTGGTGGGTTACGGCATGCTCTATGCGCAGTCGATGGGGAACCAGGCTGCCAGGTGGCGGCCGTGGGCCGGCCTGGCGGCGGCGCTCAGCTTCCTGGGCGTCCTGGCGATCTACGTCAGCACCATGTCGCTTACCACCCAGCCAGGCGTATGGCGTGACATGTACGCCGCCTCCCAGGGCGGGACCCACTGGCACTTCGAGCTGCCCCGGGCGCTCCATGTGCTCTGCGGTGCTGTGGCGATGGCGGGCGGGCTCGCCGCCGTCATCGGGCACGGGGCGCCGGAGGCCAAGTTCGGGCGGCTCGCCCGGCGGTTCGGCCTCGCCTGGGCCGCGGCAGGCGTCATCCTGCAAATTCCGGCCGGCCTCTGGTTCTATAACACCCTCCCCTCCCGCGACGGCCTGCTGCTGCCCCTGGTAATCGCCGCGGGCGGGCTGGGCCTGGTGGGGCTGCTGGCCTTCCTGCTGGCCGGGGTAAAGGAGCGCCGGCCTTCCATGGCCTGGATGGGCCTGTTCGGTCTCACGCTGGGTGCGGTGGCGCTGGCCGTGCAGCGGCACCTGGTGCGGCAGGCGGCGCTGTCGCCAAACATCACCGCGGCAGACTGGAAGCTGTCGCCCCAGTGGGATGTGTTCGGGATTTTCGCGGTCCTGCTGGTGCTGACCATCGGGCTGATCGGCTATCTCTTCGTCCGGTTCCTCCGGGCGCCGGCCCAGGCGGAGCGGAAGCGCACAGATGCCCACCAGATGCGGGTAGGCTGAGAAACGGTCCGGGAGAAAGTCGGGGACCGAGGGAGTTGCGCCCTCGGTCCCCGAGCCTGTTTAGAGGAACTCGCCGTTCCGGTAGATCAGCTTGCCGTCCAGATACATTTCCGAGGACTGGCGCATGTCCTTGATCATATCCCAGTGGATGTGGCTCTCGTTGCCCTGGCCGTAAGCCTGCCCCAGCGCCAGGTGTATGGTGCCGCCGATCTTCTCATCAAACAGAATGGCGTTGGTGAACCGCTGGATCATCGGGTTCAGACCAATGCCAAACTCGCCGAGGCGCCGGGCGCCTTCATCGGTGTTAAGCGTGGCTTCCAGGAACGCCTGGTTCTTGTCAGCCATCGCCTCCACCACACGGCCGCCCTTGAAGACCAGGCGGACGCCTTCGACCTGGCTGCCCCGCCAGTTGCAGGGCCACTCATAGCTGATATGGCCCACGGTCGATTCGGGGACGGGCGAAAAGTAGATTTCGCCGCTCGGCATGTTCCCCTTGCCGACGGAGGCGAACCGGGGCACATCCTTGATACTGAAGCAGATATCGGTATCCTTGGCCACCAGTCGTACCACATCGCCGCCTTCAAAGCGGGCCAGCGCCGCGTTCAGGCGGGTCTCCATCTCCGTCCAGTCATAATCGACGGCACTGTAGATGAAATCGGCGTACTCGCCGAGCGTCATGCCTGCCCGGCGGGCCGCGTCAGCCGTCGGATGGGCGGTGATCGGACCGGCGATCTTCCGGGTGGCAGCCGCAATGGGCGCCAGGGCCCGGGCCCGGCGGGCCATACGGGCGCCGTCCGGCATGGGCGGCAGCTCCTCGGGCGACTCAGGTGCGTCGATGGTAATGCGGGCGGTAGCCCACTCCATCAGCTTCAGGTCGGGCTCGGGCACCAGGTCCAGCGCCTCGTCGCTGGCTTCATGCAGGAAGAGCCAGTTCAGGCTGGTATAGTTGGGCCGGATCGCCGCCTCGGCCCCGGCCCGGACGATGAGCCGGTAGCACTCCTGGGCCAGAGGCAGCCCTTCGGGACCGGTCAGCGTAATGACGACCCGAGCGCCGGGCTTCAGTTCCAGGCATTTTTCGGTCAGAATCTGCGCGTGTTTACGAATGCGTGCATCATGCATAAGGGTGCGATTCCTCCTCCGTTAGGCTTCCCGAAAGGCTTTGGCCGATGGATGCCAAAATTCCTGCCACCGCTTGACAGAAGAAAGGCAGTTGGCTAGAATAGAGAACAGTGAATCCCACTACTTTACCCAAGGAGGTGTCACACATGCGGAAGGGCCTTACATCCACCCACAACAGCATCGGTGGCACACCCAATCAGTGGTAAGGTAGGCATTCCATATGCCTTCCCAACCGCGGGGTGTTGCCCTGCGGTTTTTGTTTTGTCCTGCAAAACAAGGGAGGCCTATGGCATTGTCGAGTTACGTGAACGCAGCCAAAATTCTTCCGTCCCATCTGCTTGAAGCGCTTCAGAAATACGCAGCCGGCCAGCAACTCTATATCCCCCGCCCTGATGAACGCCTGGGCTGGGGGGAACGGAGCGGCACCCGCGAATCGCTGCGCATGCGTAACGAAGAGATTCGCCAGCGGCGGGCTGAGGGCGCCAGCATCGAAGAGTTGATGGCCGAATTCCATCTGGGATACGATTCGATCCGAAAGATTCTGCAGCGCTCCGGTAAGGAGTGCGCCAGTTAACCATGCGAAACCACGCCCTGCCTCCACGAGGCGGGGCTCTTTTCATGCACAGGAAACGATTCGGAAAGAACGGTTCAATGCGTTCTATAGGGTAGAGCCGCTCCCGACCGGGGTGTTATTCTAAGGATGCGGTTGGCCAACCCGCAAAACTACAAAGGTAAGGGGGTGATGCCCGTGGTCAGTTCCACGAGCGTCATCCTCGGAGAGCGCTAAGCTCTCAGAGGATGGCACACCAGGGAGCAGGCGGAAACGCCTGCTCCCTTTCATTGATCCCCGCTTCAGCCCACCATGAGAACAGAACGGCTCCCCTTTGCAGGGGAGCCGTCTGGCTATAGGTTTCGCTTAGATCCAACCGCGGGCGGTCATCGCATCGGCCAGGCGCTTGACGGCGACCATGTAGGCGGAACGCCGCATGGAGACCTTCCGCTGCTCGTGCACCTTGTACACGGCGTTGAAGGCGTTGACCATCATCAGCTCGAGCTTCGCGTTGACTTCCTCTTCGGTCCAGTAGTAGTTCTGGAGGTTCTGCACCCATTCGAAGTAGGAGACGGTCACGCCGCCGGCGTTGCAGAGGATGTCCGGAATCTGCAGAATGCCCTTCTCGGTGAGGATGCGGGCGGCTTCCGGCGTCGTGGGGCCGTTGGCGGCTTCGGCGACGATCTTGGCGTCAACCTTATCGGCGTTGGCCAGGGTGATCTGGTTCTCCAGGGCGGCAGGAACGAGCACGTCGACCTTCAGGGCGAGCAGCTCGGAACCGGTGATGTCCTTGGAGCCCGGGAAGCCCTTGGTGGTGCCGTTCTGCTGGTAGTACGCGACCAGTTCGGTGACGTCGAGGCCGTTCGGGTTGTAAGCGCCGCCATGGACGTCGTTCACAGCCACGATCTTCGTGCCATGCTCAGCCAGGAGCTGGGCGGTCCAGCTGCCGACGTTGCCGAAGCCCTGGATGGCAGCGGTAGCGCCGTTCAGTTCCAGACCGATCCGCTTGGCAGCTTCACGAATGCAGATGACGGTGCCGCGGCCAGTGGCGGCGCCACGGCCGGCAGAGCCGCCCAGAATCATGGGCTTGCCGGTGATCAGGCCGGGGGCGTTGACGCCCTTGACCTTGGAGTACTCGTCCATCATCCAGCCCATGATCTGCGGGTTGGTGTTGACGTCGGGGGCGGGAATGTCACGGTCGGGGCCGACGAAGTCGCCCAGAGCACGGATATAGCCGCGGGAGAGGGCTTCAAGCTCACGCTTGCTCATCTTGGACGGGTCGCAAATGACGCCGCCCTTGCCGCCGCCGTAGGGGAGGCCGATGACCGCGCACTTGAAGGTCATCCAGGTCGACAGAGCCTTGACTTCGTCGAGGCTGACGTCCTGGTGGAAACGGACACCGCCCTTGGCCGGGCCGACGACGGTGCTGTGCTGCGAACGGTAGCCAGTGAAGGTCTTGACTTCGCCGTTGTCCATGCGAACGGGAATAGAGACATGCAGGATGCGCTCGGGCTCCTTCATA
>JARBUG010000188.1 GCA_029239785.1 Symbiobacteriaceae bacterium
CGTCCCGCAGATGAACGGTCCGGTCGGCCCGGGCAGCCAGGCCCGGGTCGTGGGTGACCATGACCAGCGTGGTGCCCTGCTCCCGGTTGAGTTGGAGCAGCAGGTCCACAATATGCTGGCCCGTGGCGGAGTCGAGATTGCCCGTAGGCTCATCGGCCAGGAGCAGGGCCGGGCGCGGGGCGAAGGCCCGGGCCAGGGCAACCCGCTGCTGCTCGCCGCCCGACAGCTGGACGGGGTAGTGGTGGCCCCGCTCGGCGAGACCGACGGTCTTGAGCAGCTCCTTGGCCCGTGCGGCGGCGTCGCCGGTGAAATGGGCCGAGAGTTCCAGGGGCAGGGCCACGTTCTCTTCCGCCGTCAAATTCGGAATCAGATTAAAGGACTGGAAGACGATGCCCACCTTGCGGCCACGCAGCAACGCAAGCGCATCTTCGCTGAGGCCCGTAATCTCTTCGCCGTCAATTTTGATCGAGCCGCCCGAAGGGCTGTCAAGGCCGGCGACCAGGCCCAGGAGCGTCGATTTTCCGCTGCCGGAAGGCCCCATAATGGCCAGGGCCTGTCCATTCGGAACGTCCAAATCGGTGGGCTTGAGTACCTCCAACATCCGATCGCCGCTCTGCAGCGTCTTATACACACCAGCAAGTTTCAGCATAGGCCAATCATTCCTCCGGGTGAATAATGCTCCACCGGCGGCGGAGCCGCTGGTGTGGTACAATCGCAAATGAAAGTGAGGGAGGCAGCGTGCGGAATCGTTACACTCTGTATGTTTGTTTAGTCGTACTCGTAATGGCGATGGGCATGGTCGGCTGCGGCGGTAAGGACAAGAAGATGCCGGAAGCGGCGCCGCTCGCCAAGCCTGCTGTTGCTGCCGCACCAGCCGCGAATATCGACCGCACGGGCTGGCCCGTTATTGTTGCCTTTGGCGACAGTCTGACGGCGGGTCAGGGCGTGCCTTTTGACAGGAGCTACCCGAGCCAACTGCAGGCGGAACTGGACCGGCGGGGGTACAAGTACCGGGTCGTGAACGCCGGCATTTCCGGCGACACAACGGCCGGCGGCGTCAGCCGGCTGCAGGCGGTCCTGGCGCACAAGCCCGAGGTCGTGGTGCTGGAACTGGGGCCGAACGACGCCCTTCAGGGAAAGCCGCTGGATGTCATGAAGCAGAATTTGACGGCAATGATCGAGAAGCTCCAGGCAGAGAAGGTTCAGGTGGTCTTGGCCGGCATGCAGATTCCCCCTAACTACGGTCCGGAGTATACCGAGACCTTCCGGAAGACGTTTGTGGAACTGGCCGAGCAGTATAAGCTGCCGCTCATTCCATTCTTCCTCGATGGGGTGGCCGCCAAACCTGAGTTGAACCAGATGGATGGGATTCATCCAACGGCGGACGGCTATGTGTACGTGGTCCAGAATGTCAGGGCTACGTTGGAGCCGCTGCTGAAGAAATAGCAGATAGAGAAAACCCGCCCACGGCCTGGTGCCGCTGAGCGGGTTTTGCCTTTGCATCTATGGCAGCTTTGCCAGGTTGAAATGGCCCGGCTCCGGGATGTAGCCCAGTTTGCGGTTCACGGCCAGCATGGGGGCATTGACGGAGTGGTTGGAGGTGAAGATCTCCCGGGCGCCCACCGAGCGGGCGTATGTGAGGGAAACGACCTTGAGCGCCAGGGCGATGCCGCGGCCCCGGTACTCCCGCTCCACGCCTGTGAACCCGGTGAAGTAGCCGTCGTCTTCCCGCCGGACGACCGAACTGAGGGCGACCCAGCGGTCGCCGTCAATGGCCAGCATCCAGCCAGCAGGGTTCATGTCGGGGAGAGTGCGGAAGTTGTTGCGCCAGCGCTCGTAGGGAGCCCGGGTGCGGCCCAGGGCGCCCGGCATGTCGTCCATCAGGCGGCCGACGAAGTCGTAGCAGCGCTCGTAGGACTCCTCGCCAGTAATTTCGGCGGCAAAGCTGGAGAAGCGGATGCCGTTCGTTTTCGCCTGTTCAACGTACGGAGCGAAAGCGGTCTCGTCCCAGTCGGTGAGGGGAAGCCGTGACCGGAAGACGTGGTGCTCGACGGCGTACCCCCGGCGTTGTGCCCAGGGCAGGGCGTCCTGGTCGATCTCCCGAACGCCTGCGGCCAGGCGGATGGCACCTTCAGCCAGGGCCCACTCTTCGATGGCCTGGTAGAGGGCCCGGCCGGCGCCCTGCCCCTGGTAGGGCCGGTCGACCCGGATTTTGATGTGAAACTCACCCGGCTTGGTTCCGATGCCCGAGTAGCCCAGGCCGGTGCCGACGATGGTGCCGTCGGCGGTGGTGGCCATCAGGCGCAGGACCTTGTCCTCGGGGCGCCGCGTGCGTTCAACACGCAGCCCTTCTGCGAGGGTGGTCTGGGCCTCGCTCTGGGCGTTGACGATCTCGACAATCCGGGCCATGTCGCTTTCGACGTAAGGGCGCAGCACAAACGGTTGTTGCAAGGTATTCCTCCTAGTTTGGTGGGTGGCGGTCGGTGGTGTTTGTGCTGGCGTGCTGGTGGGCCGCGCTCCAAAAAGCAAAGAAAGACCGGGGTCTGGCGTGGCTGCCCGACCCTCGGTCTTTCGGATGTTTGGTGGAGTGCCGCTCCCGCTGCGGGGAGAGTATTGCGGTATTTCATGTAATAATCATGCTACACCTGACTGGTGCCAGTTGTCGAGACATTTTGGTGTCAGGGTGTAATCCCCCCGCGCTTGTCGTGCACCCATCGTGCAGCAGCGGGGGTGTTGTCTCGTCGTTAGGCGATTCGTGCTGGGACTTGCCCGGCAAGGAATCCCGGTCTCGGCAGGCACCCGGTCTGGGTGGAGAGTAATGTTTCCAGTCGGCCGGCGGAGACTCGGAGCGCCCACGTCCGACCCGGCCAAGGTCATGTGCCCAATGCCTGGAGGCCAACAACCTGAAGGGATTGGCGAATCAGGGCGTGTGCATCTGGCACCCTTGGCGCACCCGTCGTGTGCTTGTCGTGTGCTTGTCGTGTGCTTGTCGCCCTCATTCGCCGGGTGCGGTCCAGGGTATCGTGGCGGTGACAGTGGTGCCATGGCCGGGACGCGAAGTGACCTGGAGCGTCCCGCCGAAGGCTTCGGCCCGCTCCTGCATGCCCCGGAGGCCACGGCCCTTTCGGATGGGATGCATCCCGGCGCCGTCGTCTGCAACCGCAAGCGTGAGATATCCCTCCCGCAGGCGGAGAGCGACCTGGACGCAGGTGGCGCCCCTGGCGTGCCGTGCGGCGTTGTTCAGCGCCTCCTGGAGGATGCGGTAGGCAGCGAGCGCCACGTCGGGAGGCGGGGCCGGGGCGGTATCGCCCTGGAAATCCAGGGCCACTCCGTGTTCGCCGGACCAGGTGGTGCAGTACTCCCTGAGGGCACCGCAAGGCCCCAACTGCTCCAGCAGGTGGGGGTGAAGCGCCTCCATGATGCGGCGGAGCTCATCGTGGGCGCCCCGCAGGGCGTCGATGGACTCCTGGGTGAAGGCGCGGGCGGCGTCAGGCGCCGGGGTGCGCAGGGCGAGCTCAAGCTTGCGCACGGGCGCCACCAGGCCGGCGCCCAGCCAGTCGTGGAGGTCCCCGGCGATCCGCCGGCGCTCGGCGTCGCGGGCGCTGACCAGCTCGCCGACCCGGTCCCGGGACGCCTGGACCGCCGCAGCCTGGGCCGCCCGCTCCCGGGCCATCGAGCGGTCGACCACGTACGTCACGAGGAAGAAGAGCCCGATGCGCAGCAGCAGCAGTGCCGGAACGGCGGGTGCCAAGTACGGGTTGACGGCTGCGTACACGCCGATGTAGATGGCCGAGTTGACCGCCATCAGCCCGTAGTGCAATGCAGGACGGCCCAGGGAGGGTGCGGTCAGCGACATCATGATGTAGGCCGGCCAGGCCTCCGAGCTCCGGCCGCCCGTGACGGCGACCATCGCCGAGAGCAGCACAGTCCACACCGCTGCATCAAAATGCGCGACGAACTGCCACTGCCGCCGGCGCAGGCAGAGTTCGAGCAGGGCAGCAGCGGCGCTCAGGCCGAAGATGAGGGCCACGGGCCAGGTGCGATACTCCGGGCGCCCCGATCCCAGCAGGTAGATGACGAGCAGGGCGCCCCAGATCATCTCGGCAACATTTTCGACGGGAACGGCAGGCTTGCGCATGATGACCTCCCGGCGATCCTCCTGGTATGATCATTCTGATGATATCAAGATTGGGGGCAGGTGGGAATGGAGAGCCTCCGGATGCTGCTGGTGGAGGATCAGACGGTGGTGCGGGAAGGCCTGCGTCAATTGGTGGAGAGCGAGCCGGGCCTGACCGTGGCCGGTGAGGCGTCCACGGTGGCGGAGGCCGTGGCGCTGGGCGCCCGCCTCCGACCGGATGTGGTGCTGCTGGATTTGAAGCTGCCGGACGGCAGTGGGCTGGATGCTGCCCGGCAACTGCTCGCAGGGCAGGACCCGCCGGCGGTGCTGGTGTTGTCGACTTATGAAGATGTGGCGCTGGTGCGGGCTGCGTTGGCCCTGGGCGTAAGCGGGTACATACCGAAGAGTGCCTCGTTCCAGGAGATTGTGGCGGCGGTGCGGGCTGCCGCGGCAGGCGGCGTGGTGCTGCATCCATCGCTGGCGGGCAAAGTGGCGCAGGGCGGCGATGGCGAGTTGACCGGGCAAGAGTTGCAGATGCTGCGGTTGCTGGCGGATGGGGCATCCTACGGAGAGATTGGGGCGCAGCTGTTCCTGAGCGAGCGCACGGTGCGGCGACACATGAACGTGCTGTTTACGAAGTTGGGATCCACAGGACGGGCAGCTGCGGTCGCTGAAGGGTTGCGGCGAGGGCTGCTGTCGTAAGGAGGAGACCGTTTGACGATTCGTCTCGGGTACGCATGCATTAACTTAAGCCTGCAACAGGACAAAACCGGCCCCCGGTTCAAGGCGCTTACAGCCAAGCGCCTCTCCACCATGGAGCCCAAGGACCGGCGGCCTCACCTCGACCAGGTCGCCCGTAACAACCTCAAAACCGTCGAAGCGATTCTCCGGTGGAACGCCGAACACGGAATCAAGCTCTACCGTATCACCTCAGAGCTGATCCCCCTGGCCACGCACCCCGTCGCCGCCGAATGGAACTGGGAAGAGGACCTCGCCTACGAATTCGCCGAAGTGGCCGCCGTGGCGCGGGCGACAGGCGCCCGGCTCACCACCCACCCCGGGCAATACACGGTGTTGAACGCAAAAGACCCCGAAGTGCTGGCCAAGGGCGTCGAAGACCTGGTCTACCATGCCCGCATGCTCGAACTGCTGGAGACAGGCCCGGAGTCAGGCATGGTGCTGCACATCGGCGGCGCCTACGGCGACAAGGATGCGGCAACTGCACGTTTCATCGAGAACTTTCGGCATCTGCCGACCACGGTGGCCGACCGACTGTGGTTCGAGAACGACGACATGACCTGGGACACGTCGGAAGTCCTCGCCATCGCCCGGACCGTGGGTCGGCCGATGGTCCTCGATGTTCACCACCACCGGGTACTGCGGGAAGATGACTGGTATCCATGGCTGGAGCAAGTGCTGCCAACCTGGGGCGACGTCCGGCCGAAACTGCACTTTTCCAGCCCCAAGGACGGCGCACGTTCCCGCTCCCACGCCGACCTGATCGACCCGCATGACTTCGGCGCATTCCTGGACCGGGTGGCCCACCTCGACATCGACGTCATGCTGGAATGCAAGTCCAAGGATGAGGCGCTGCTCCAGTTGCGCACCGACATGGCCGCACACGAAAAAGGCGCCGGGCTCGCGTGAGCTCGGCGCCTTATCTCACCTGTGACCGACTCGATTACTGCGACATGGACATCACAAGCGTCAGATTCCCCTTCGTCGAGGCAAACTCCCGAATGACGATGTTGCGACCGAAGTTGCCGGCAATCAGGTCCGTAATCGGCAGTTCGATGGTGGCTTCACGCGGGTCGTACCCGGTAATGTTCAGTGGGAACCGCTGGCCGATAAACTTAATCAGCCCTACAGGCACCCGAATCCGGCCAATCTTCGCATGGGTGATGCGGAACTCAATCTGCCCCATGCGGTCAACCGCAGGCTCCAGGTCCAGTGTCAGGCCAATGGGCTGATTACGGAACTTCTCAGGCACCTTGCTGTATGGCAATTCCATCACCATATCGACCTGAATTTCACCCTCGGGCAGATAGGAGCGCACCTTACGTACCGGGGTGGCGCGGGTCTGACCTGAGAGAATGGCGGAGGAGACCATGCCGCTGAACTCCGCCTGATTCATCGTCAGGCGAACGTCGGTGCCGGACCAGAACTCATCCATCTGCGTGCGGAGCTGGTTCGAAAGGCCGATGTAGGCAACTGCACCGCCGGGACCCTGCACAAAGTCCTCGCGCGGTGCGATCAGGGAGGGACCATATAGCCAGAAGCCTGCTGCGGCCGCCAGGGTCAGAGCGAAGAGGGCGGCAAGGCTGAGGAGCAGCACTCTGGAGACGCTGCGGGGCCGGCGCCGTTTGACCTCGTTTGCCATGGCGCTCATCCTTATGTCTAGAAAGTTGGTGTATGTAGTTTACCGGAATCTGTTCGGCGGCAACAACGGTCAATGTCAGGCAGGGCAGGTCGTTCCCAGGCAGGGCAGCCAGCTTTTCACATGGCCGCCGCTTCTCCCAAGGGCTGAATCTGCCAGAGCGGACCGGCGCCAGCAGGCATTTCCACATTTTGTAAGAATTCTACAGGTCATACAGCGGATAAGGGAGGCGGTTGCATGCGCCATGTCCGGCTGCTGGGCCTAATGATCGTCCTGCTAGCTGCAGTCGTGATCGTTCCGGCTGCATCTGCAAAACACGGGTCCCATGCGAAAGCTGCTGACCGTGTGAAGGAGAGCGCTGATCTAATCGCCCCGTCCTGTGCCGATGGATGCCCGCCCGGCCCCCGCCCCACGATGTACTAAAGGAGTTATGACCGAACGAGAGCCGGCACCGCATTAGGCGGAGGCCGGCTCTCGTTTGGCGATACCGAACAAAAGGCCCCCGACCGCCGTTTTTCCCATCAGGGGATAATTCTCGTCCCCCGACCTTCATAGGAAAGAGACAGGGGGTGGAGGACATGACGGACATCGTCTGGCGGCCCACGCCGGAAATGGTGGCGGGCGCCCGCATCACCAGGTTTATCGAACGCTGTGGCCTGCCCGATTTGGATGCGCTCATGGCCAGGGCGGCAGCCGACCCGGCCTGGTTCTGGGCGCAGGTCACGCTTGATCTGGGCATCGACTGGTATGCGCCTCCGAAGCAGACGCTCGACCTGTCCGGCGGGGCGCCCTGGGCCCGCTGGTTCGCCGGCGCCCGTATGAACCTGGCGCACGACTGCGTCGACAAGCATGTCGAGACCGAGCGCCGCAATAAGCTCGCCATCATTTATGAAGGGGAGGACGGGCAGGTCCGGAAGCTGACCTACCGCGACCTCCAGGCGGAAGCGAATCAACTGGCCCACGGCTTGATGTCGCTGGGTGTAAGCAAGGGCGACCGGGTGGGCATCTATCTGCCGCTGATTCCTGAAGCCGTGGCCGCCATTATGGCCGTGGCCAAAATCGGGGCGATTTTCACGCCCATTTTCTCCGGGTTTGCGCCCCAGGCGGCCGGCAGCCGGCTTGAAGATGCCGGAGTCAAGGTGCTCATCACGGCCGACGGTTTCACCCGCCGGGGCAAGACCGTCCACATGAAAACGGCCGCCGACGAGGCGGTTGCCCATGCACCGGCGGTGCAGAAGGTGGTCGTGGTGCGGCGGCTGGGCAACTTTGTCGCCTGGCAGGAAGGGCGCGACATGTGGTACCACGACCTGACCGGTCGTCAGCCGCAAGCCTTTGAAACGGCCCGCCTCGACCCCGAGGACCCGTTTATGATCATCTACACGTCGGGCACCACGGGGCGCCCCAAGGGTGCGGTCCACGTGCACTGCGGCTTCCCGCTTAAGGCCGCGCAAGACATGGCGCACTGCTTTGATGTGGGCGAGCAGGATGTGGTGATGTGGTTCACCGACCTGGGCTGGATGATGGGGCCATGGCTGATTTTCGGCACCTTGATGCTCGGGTCGACCATGTTCCTGTACGACGGCGCCCCAGACTTCCCCCAGCCTGATCGCATCTGGACGCTGGTGGAGCAGCACGGCATCACGCACCTGGGGCTGTCGCCCACGGTGATCCGGGCGTTGGCGCCCCACGGGGAGCACTGGCCGGCGGCCCACAACCTGGAAACCCTGCGGGTGCTGGGGGGCACGGGCGAGCCCTGGAATCCCGACCCGTACCTCTGGTTCTTCCGCCACGTGGGCGGGGGCCGGTGCCCGATCATCAACTATTCGGGCGGCACCGAGACGTCCGGCGGCATTTTGGGCTGTGTGGTGACCAGGCCCTTGAAACCATGCTCCTTCAACGCCGCCATTCCGGGCATGGGCGTGGCTGTGCTGGATGAGAATGGCGTGGGCACCGTAGGCGAACTGGCCCTGACCGTGCCGTGGGTCGGCATGACCCGGGGCTTCTGGCAGGCGCCCGAGCGCTACATCGAGGCGTATTGGAGCCGCTTTCCGGGCATCTGGGTCCATGGCGACTGGGCGTCGGTGGATGAAGACGGCTTCTGGTACATTCACGGGCGGTCGGATGATACGATCAAGATCGCCGGCAAGCGGGTGGGGCCGGCGGAGTTTGAGTCGGTGCTGGTCTCGCATCCGGCGGTGGCCGAGGCGGCGGCAATTAGCGTGCCGCACGAGATCAAGGGCGAGACGGTGGTCTGCTTCGCGGTGCTGAAGCCCGGGAGCGGCGGGCCGTCAGATGAACTGGCCCGGGAGCTGAAGGACCTGGTGGCGGCGGCCATGGGCAAGCCGCTGGCGCCGGAGGAGGTCCGCTTCGTGGGCGCCCTCCCCAAGACCCGGAATGCGAAAATCATGCGCCGGGTCATCAAGGCCGCCTACCTGGGCAAGGACCCCGGGGACCTCTCTGCCCTTGAGAACCCTGACGCTGTGGCGGAGATCACACGGGTTTAGCCTTTTCCGGACATGTTTTTAGCCGCGGATGTCGCGGATTTCACGGATTTAGAGACAAACGCGGATGTACCAGGTGGATCGTTCCGGGTCACATCAATGATGTTGGCCTCGCTATACCAAGGAAAATCCGCGTTTGCCTTTAGAATCCGCGTCATCCGCGAAATCCGCGGCTAATCAACTGCCTTCATCCCCCCGCCACGGGCGGGAAGATGGCCATTTCGACATTCGCACCTACCGGGGTATCGAGGCCTTGCAGGTCTCGCACCAACCGGCCTTTCAGCATCACCTGGACATAGGGCAGCAGTTCACCCGTGGCCGGATCGAGCACATGCTCCTGGAGCGCCGGAACCCGTGCGAAGAGGTGCACCAGGGCGTCTCTTACTGTGGCGCCCGGCGGCAGGGCGACTTCAACCCGGCCATCCTTCGCAAAGGCGCGGAGGTTGGCGAACAGCTTGACCATCATCTAGATCAACTCCAACTCCTTCAGCTTCTCCTCCGT
>JARBUG010000030.1 GCA_029239785.1 Symbiobacteriaceae bacterium
TCGAAGATACCGACCCGGGTACCGAAGCCGGCAGGCAGATGAAGGCCGGACTGGGCCATGAGAACAAAGAGGCCCATGGTCTTGAGGCTGACCGTCTTGCCGCCCGTGTTGGGGCCGGTGATCACCAGGGTATCGAAGTTGATGCCGATGTGGATGTCGACCGGCACCACGGCGCCCTTGAGCAGCGGGTGGCGGCCCCTGCGAATCTCCAGCATGGCCTGGCGCTCCAGCTCCGGGGAGACGCAGTCGAGGTCCAGCGAGAGCTTGCCTTTGGCTGAGGCAAAGTCGATCTGGGCGAAGGCCTGCATGGAGTTGGCCAGGCTGTCGGCCTCGTTCGCCACCAGGGCCGAAAGGCGGGAGAGGATGCGGTTGATCTCATCCCGCTCCTTGAGCGTCAGCTCTTTCAGCTCGTTGTTAGCTTCGACGACGGCCATCGGCTCGATGAAGAGCGTGGAGCCGCTGCCAGACTGGTCGTGGACGATGCCGGGCACCTGGGAGCGGTATTCGATCTTTACCGGAATGACATAACGGTCATCGCGGATGGTCACAATAGGGTCCTGCAGGTACTTGGCGCCGGCGCCGCGCACGTAGCTGTCCATCCGCTCCTTGATGCGGCCCTGAATGGTACGCTGGGCGCGGCGAATTTCGGCCAGGGCGGGGCTGGCGTGGTCCGAAACCTCGGCGTTATCGGTGATGGAACGGCGGATTTCGGCCTCCAGGGTACTGAAGGCGCCAATCATATTCGAGATGGCGGCCAGAATGGGCGCCTGGTCGGCATGCTCCCCGAGGAACTTGCGCAGGCGCCGGCCACTGGCTGCAGTGTCGGCGAGGTCGAGCAGGTCGTGCGGGTCGAGCATACCGCCCCGGATGGCGCGTTGAATGGCGGCCCGGAGGTCATGAATGCCGCCGAGGGGAATGGAGCCGCCGGCCATGTAGAGCCGCCTGGCTTCGGAAGTCTCGTCCAGGCGGTGCTTAACTTCGAGATACTCGGTGGAGGGCGCCAGGTCTTCGCAGATCTCTCTGCCAAGGACGGTGGCGGACCGTTCCGAGAGTTTTTCCCTGATCTTTGCGAACTCGAGCGTTCGCAGTGTACGTTCGTCCATGTTGTCTCCTTTCGGGGCCTGTGGAGGTCGAGAATATCGCGCCCGTCGGATTCTACAGACGTGGAAAGGCAGAAAATGTTCCGGAGGGAGGTTGCAATCATTGGAGTGGGGTTATTTCGTGCCCGTAGCGGCCCTGTTCGCCGTGGCGGTACCGCAGCCGGTTACGCCCACACAGCAACAGGCAATGTTCGACGCCGTCCGGCAGCTGCTGGAGCAGGCGCACGTTCAGCCGCAGGATATGCCGAAGCAGATCATTAGCGTTGAGCCTGAAGGGGCCGACCGGTATAAGGTGCACATGCAAATGGTGCAGGGGGACGGCTGGTTTTTGCTCAAGTGGAACGGGGTCAGCTGGGAGGCGACGGGGATGCCCGGGTAGGTCAGGTCTCGGGCGGATTCCATTCCGGCCGCTTCGCCGGTGCGGGGCCGCGGACCTCCAGCCGCTTGAGCCCCCCGTGGTGCAGCAGGTCCTCCAGTTCCTGCCGCATGCGCGCCGCGTTTGCCTGGACGATCTCTTCAATCGCCTCGCGCAGGTCGCGAGGCGTTGCCGCGTCCATATCGTCGCGACGGATGACACTGACGCCGCCGGCATGCTCGATCCAGGCCTCTTTCACTTCATCGACCTTAGTGACCTCTTTGTGACGGAGCGCGGTCATCAGGTCAGCCATGCTGACCCGCTCCTTCAGGAGGTTCTTTTTGAGGACCTTGCCGTTTTTGATCAGGAGTGTGGGCGTTCCTTCGGTGAGGCGCTCGAACCATTTGGAGTGCAGAGCAATGGTGGTGGTCGCTACGTGCAGGCCGCCGATCAGTACGACGGGCAGAATTCCATGCAGGAAATCGACCTTGAGGTCCGCCACGGGAATGGCCGCCACTTCGCCGATCAGGATGACCATGGCGAGGTCGAACGGCGCCAGGTTCGAGATGGAGCGCTTGCCCGTCCAGCGGACGACGAGGAGCACGGCGATAAAGGTCAGCAGGGTGCGAACGATGAGCACCGGTGTGTGTCGGAGCAGTTCCATGGTCCAGTCGGCAGTAAAGAACTCTGTCAAGGGGATCGTTTCTCCTTGTTCAACCAGGCGAGCAGGTTCGGCAGCGGAAGGGCATTGATGACGTCGCCGACTTCCAGCCAGGCCCGGCGCGCCTGACCGACGCCGTGCTCCAGCCCCTGCAGTTCCAGGGTGGAGTGCGCGTCGGTGTTAATGACCAGCTTGACTCCCCGCTGGCGGGCAAGGCGGGCGTGCAACTCGGAAAGGTCGAGCCGGGCAGGGCTCGCCGAGATCTCCAGGGCGGTGCCGGTTTCGGCGCAGGCTGCGATGATCCGATCGATGTCGAGCGGGTAGGGGTCCCGCCGGCCCAGGATGCGCCCCGTCGGATGGCCGATGATATCCACGTGCGGGTTGTGAATCGCCCGGAGCAGGCGCTCGGTCTGGGTGTGGCTATCCAGGTGCATATGGCTGTGGATCGATGCGACCACCACGTCAAGGTCTGCCAGCACGTCATCGGGGAAGTCGAGGGAGCCATCTCTTAGGATGTCCACTTCTGTGCCCCGTAGCAGGCGGAAATCGCTGAAAGTCTGGTTCAGGCGCCGGATCTCGTTGCCCTGGAGGGCGAGGCGCTCCGGGGTGAGGCCGCCGGCGATGGAGAGCGAGCGCGAGTGGTCGCAGATGGCGAGGTATTGGTGTCCCAGACTGCGTGCGGCCTCGGCCATCTCCTGAAGGGTGGCGGTGCCGTCGGAGGCCCGGGTATGGGTATGTAGGTCGCCCTTGAGCGCCTGAACCGTGACCAGGCGGGGCAGCCGGCCGGCCAGGGCAGCCTGGATCTCGCCCAGGCCTTCTCGCAGTTCGGGCTCAATGAAGGGCAGACCGAGGCGCTGGTAGATGGCCGCTTCGGTGGGGGCATCGGGGATGTCGCCGAGTTCCCGGATATGTGCGTCGGCACCGGTCATAAGGAGCAGCGTGCGCGCAAATGCCGCGGGCGGGACGACGATGACGTCCATGCGGCGCCCGAGGGTGGTCGTCATGGCGATGCGGTCAGGCGCCTGGCCGATGATCTCACCGGCGATGGGGAGGTCGGCCACATAGGCGAGCACGGTGGCCGAATCGTCGGTGGCGACGACGAGGTCGATATCCTCCACGGTATCGCGCCGGCGCCGAATGGAGCCGGCGACTTCGGCCTGACGGACTGCGGGGTGCCGCAGGAGATACTCAGCCAGGGCGCCGGCCACGGGACGGACGGCGCCCAGGGGCACCCGCTCGCCGCGCTCCCGGAACTTGGCGAGCGCATCGAGAATGGCGGCTTCCTTGCGGGCGCCCCACCCGGGCAGGTCACGAAGAAGGCCCTGGCGGGCAGCCAGTTCGAGCCGGTCCAGGCTGTCGATGCCCAGCCGGGTGTACAGGAGTTCGGCGGTGCGGGCGCCCAGGCCGGGCACCCGGGTCAGGGCGCGCACGCCGGGCGGAATGGCCCGGCGCAGATCCTCCAGGTATTCGATCTGGCCGGTTGCGAGCAGTTCCTGGATTTTGGCGCCGATCGCCTTGCCGATGCCGGAAATGGCCTGCAGCCGGTTTTTCGCAGCCAGATCAGCAATCTCCTCGAGCAGGAGTTCGACCGCTTCGGCCGCCTTTCGATAGGCGCGAATCTTGAAGGGGTCTTCCCCCTTCAGTTCGAGCAGGTCTGCAATTTCATAGAGCGCCTGGGCAACGTCGCGGTTTGTCATCGGGATCAACTCCGTTAGATGGCGGTGCTAGTCTTCCCATTCGCCCGTTTCATCACCATCCCCTCCCCCCTCGGGCGGCTCCAGCCCCACCAAATCGAACCGGCGCTCCGGATGATACCCCATGTGCCCCTGCCGGTCGCCCGGGCGCCCCCCGGCGACCGCCTGCGCCTGGAGGCAGTCACCGATGATCGTCTCCGCTACCCGCTCCCGGTGTTCCCGGTGCCGCTTGGTCGACCCCAGTTCCTGGTGGGGAATACAGACGCCCACGCCAACCTTGGCCCCTGCCCGCACGGCATGCGCTTGCATCAAGGGCGGCACGCCCAGCGAGGAGAGCGGAATCATCTCCAGAAGACGCCGGCTCACCGCGATGGGGCCGTGTGACGGAATGGCCGCCCCCAGGTCGGCCCGCCGCAGCGCTTCGTTCAGGGCAACCCGATGGAGGTAAACCTGGCGCGCCAGCGAATTACGTGACGGCACCGGGGTACCGGCGTAACAGTCAGAGAGCGCCAGATCAAACCCGTGACGC
This sequence comes from Symbiobacteriaceae bacterium, assembly GCA_029239785.1. Taxonomy (GTDB): domain Bacteria; phylum Bacillota; class Sulfobacillia; order Symbiobacteriales; family Symbiobacteriaceae; genus JARBUG01. The sequence goes on from JARBUG010000030.1 coordinate 4,340, forward strand.
CTGATCTGGGCAGCCAGGATGATCAGCCGTCCCTGAATGTGCGGGCCGCTCAGGTCGCCATCGACAAAGAGAACGCCTTTTGCGCCCGCCTCCAGCGCAGCCCGGGCCCCGGCGATGCGGGGCACATCGAGCCCGAGCGGTTCACGGAAATGGACGGGGCGGACCCTGGGATCGTTGATGCGCCGTACGAGTTCCTGGGTCATATCGGTGCAGCCGTTCAGGACCGGAATGACCAGGTCAGCCGGGACTTTCAGCGCACTGCGCACCACACCCTGAATGCGAGCCGCCTCGTTGCGGGCCGGAATGACGACCGCCAGCATTCGCATCACCCCCGTTAGCCGTGTCGCCTTATCCTATCGGCTACGGGCGGGGCGCATGAGCCCCATCAACAAAAGGCCGGCCCGTGTTCCCTCAGGAACGCCGGGCCGACCCATACGAACGTTTACGCAAGCGCCTGCTCCCAGTCAAAGTAGAGCCGCTCCAGCTCGCTTTGAATCGCCTCATACTCCGCCACCGCTTCCCGCCCGGACGCCGTTTTGTAGATATCGGGGTCGGACATGCGCGCCTCCAGTTCCGCCTTGCGGGCCTCGAGGCTGTGAATGTCAGACTCCAACTTGCGGAGGGCGGTCTCAAGCTTCCGCTCATCGCGCCGGCTCTTGGAAGCTTGCTGGGACTCCTTGCGGCTCACTTCAGCCTGCTTGGGCTGAGGCGCTGCCTGGGACTGGGCCTGTTGCTGGGCGGCAAGCAGCGCCAGCCGCTCCTTTTCTTCCTTGTAGGCGGTGTAATTGCCGTCGTAGGACTTGACGCCGGTCGGACCGAACTCCCAGATCTTCGTAGCGACCCGGTCGACAAAGTACCGGTCGTGCGAGACGAAGACGACGGTGCCCGGGTAGTCGGTCAGCGCCTCTTCAAGCACCAGTTTCGACTCCAAGTCAAGGTGGTTGGTCGGCTCGTCGAGCAGCAGCACGTTGGCGCCGGCCACCATCAGCTTTGCCAGGCTGACCCGGTTACGCTCGCCGCCCGAGCAGGTGGAGAGCGGCTTGTGCACATCATCGCCGGAGAAAAGGAACCGCCCCAGCAGCGAATGGGCATCGAATTTGGTGAAACCGGGGATTTCGAGGATCTCTTCCATGCAGGTGCGGCTGTAGTCGAGGTTGTCGAGGTCCTGGCTGAAGTAGCCCCGCTCGACGCCCACGCCCCAGAAAACGGTGCCGGCGGTGGCCGGGTAGAGCCCCTGAATCACCTTGAGGAAGGTGGTTTTGCCGCAGCCGTTGGGGCCGACCAGAGCAATGCGGTCGCCCTTCTCCATCATCAGGGTGAGGCCGCTGAAGACCACCTTGTCGCCGAAGGCCTTGGCCAGGTTTTCCACCCGCAGCACGTCGTTGCCCGATTCGTAGTCCATGTCGAACTCGAGCTTCATGGTCTTGTGGCGGACCTTGGGCCGGTCCATGATCTCCATTTTGTCGAGTTGCCGCTTGCGGCTCATGGCCTGATCCTTGCGGGAAGGGGTGTTGCGCCACTTCTCGTAGAAGGAGCGGAGCTTTTCAATTTCGGCCTGCTGCCGCTCCCATGCGGTCATGGCGGCCTCCTGGCGGCGCTTCTTCTCGTCGAGGTAGAAGCTGTAGTTGCCGTGGAAGACGTCGCAGCCGTTGTTTTCGATCTCAAGCGTTTTGCTGATCACCTTGTCGAGGAAGTACCGGTCGTGCGAGACGAGAATGGCGGCGGACTTCATCTTTTTGAAGTAGCCTTCGAGCCATTCGACCGCTTCCAGGTCCAGATGGTTGGTCGGTTCGTCCATCAGCATCAGGTCGGGCTCATCGAGCAGGAGCTTCGCCAGGCCCAGGCGGACTTTCTGGCCGCCGGAGAGGACCTCAACGGCCTTGTTCAGGTCTTCTTCCTTAAAGCCGACGCCAAAGAGGACCATTTTGACCCGCGCAGGGGCATCGTAGCCGCCGGCCGCCTCGAAGAGGGCGGTAATGCGGTTGTACTCATCCATGATCGCCTGGAGGTCGTCGTCACCTGCGGCGGTGCCCATGCGGTCTTCCAGGGCACGCAGGTCGCGCTCCCACTTGTGCAGGTGGGCGAAGACCGAGGAGGCTTCGGAGAGCAACGTGCTGCCGGGGGTGAAGTCGGGGTCCTGGCTGAGGTAGCCGACCCGGGTGCCCGAGGGCATATTGATGGCGCCCTCGTCGTACTCCATGCGGCCCATCAGAATTTTGAGCAGCGTGGTCTTGCCGGTGCCGTTCCGGCCGACCAGCGCCATCTTCTCTCCTTCGTTCAGGAGGAAGCTGATCTCTTTGAACAGCAGGTCGATGCCCCAATACTTGGCAAGGCCCTGCACCTGTAAAATCGCCATGGTGTTCGTCCTCCGTCTAACTTGGGTAGATGGTTGTCAGGTGTGGTCAGAGACCAGCGGCCGGCGGACGTGATAGAAAAACGCCGCAGGTAAGGTACTCCCTTACCGCGGCGCTAAAGCTCATGGGTAGCGCTCGGATGGGAGGCCGCATTTGATGCCATTCCTCGTGCCGGTCGGCCGCCAAAAGGGCAGACTGCCCCCTTGTTGCTCTTAAGAGCGCAGCGCACAGACCGGAGAGATGGGCATCATGGCGGTCTCCTACCTCCTTAAGTGGACACAAATCGGATTTATTCTACCGGTATTCGCAGCGGTTGTCAATATAAGATAGGAGTCGCAGCTGGGTGGGGCGAAGAAGGCGGGGACCACTCGGATCCCCCTGGCCCTGCCCTGGACCGGGGGGAAGGGCTGGGGAAGCGCGTGATCGCCATGCTGGTCGAGCGGGCGCGTTCGCTCGGCTGGGAAAGCGTTGGGGTCAAGTCGATATATACCTACAACCATCGCAGCCGGCGCGCTTATGAAAGTGCAGGGTTCTGTGTCGCAAACACTTACGTTGGTGCAGACGGTGAGACATGCTTGCGCCTGGAATTGTCACTTTGAGACTGGGTATGTGAGGGAAATAGACTGACAAGAATCACTTTCCTTTGGTGCACGATCAAAGGAAGGTGATTCTTCTTTTTTCGTGAATAGTAATAACGTGCCCAAAACATTTGCCAAAGGACTCAAGGAGAAAGAACAAGAATTTCCGTTAGGAGGGGGCCTCTCATGAAGAATCTGGTTCGGGTCGTTTTGGCGTTATTTCTGGTAGCAGTTGCTGCGGGCTGCGGTCCCAAGTCGGGTGGGCCTGGTGCCGCCAGCGCGGGCGAGGGCGAGAGCCCGATCTTTAACATCGACACGGTGGTAGGCGGCAAGACGGTCAAAAAGCCAATCCGGGGCGAAGAAGGCAAGTTCGGCTTCGAGGATGCACCCTTTGTCTCCGGGCAGCAGGACAAGTATATCTGGCACTTCTGGAACAACGCCGATCTGCCGGGTCAGAAAATGAATATTACGGCCGAGAATCAGACGACCAAGGAGAAGATTGACCTGGCGCGGGTCACCCTGAGCACGGGGACAAACGGCGCCTCCGCCACGGCCACTTCGCTGCTGCTAATCCCGAAGCCCGGGCTGTGGCGCCTGGATGTGTCGTTCAACGACCAGTTGTTTGGCAGCATTACGGTTCGCGTGAAATAGGACTTATTGTATACCGGGGGCGGCGGTTCTAGTGACCGCCGCCCCCTCTCGTGTTGGCGCCCTGTTTCATGAGGGTTACGGTCAGGAGAACGAAAAACCACCGGTTCCTGCATGGCAGCAACCGGTGGTCTTCATACAGTGGTCGGGGTGACAGGATTTGAACCTGCGACCTCTTGGTCCCGAACCAAGCGCGCTACCAAGCTGCGCTACACCCCGAAGGAAACCTGGACCATGGTCGGCCCTTTCGTGGTTACTTAGTAACCTACTGACGGACGACCAATTCCCCAAAGGAATTGGTCGGGCTGACAGGATTTGAACCTGCGACCTCTTCCACCCCAAGGAAGCGCGCTACCAAGCTGCGCCACAGCCCGAACAAGGAAGGCCGGGGACTAACCCGGCCTATACTGGCGGAGAGGGAGGGATTCGAACCCTCGGTACGGTTTTGCCGTACACAGCATTTCCAGTGCTGCACCTTCGACCACTCGGACACCTCTCCAGGTGCGCTCCGCAAGGATCAGCTGCGGAGCCATTTGGCGCGCCAGGCAGGATTCGAACCTACGACCACCTGATTCGTAGTCAGGTACTCTATCCACTGAGCTACTGGCGCATCATGGTGGAGCTAAGGGGAATCGAACCCCTGACCTCTTGAGTGCGATTCAAGCGCTCTCCCAGCTGAGCTAGAGCCCCATGACACTGATGAAGTTTGAAGAGAAACTGGCGGAGGCGACGGGATTCGAACCCGCGGTCTCGGCCGTGACAGGGCCGCATGTTAGGCCACTACACCACGCCTCCGAAGGTGTGACCTGCGTAGACAGGTCACTTTGGTGGAGCTAAGCGGGATCGAACCGCTGACCTCTTGAATGCCATTCAAGCGCTCTCCCAGCTGAGCTATAGCCCCATATGAAGAGTTTACCGGAACCGGACGCAAGGGCTATTATAGCAAGTTCTGGACCCTTACGCAACCGGGAATTTCGGGCAACCATCCACCAGGTGGTGGACCGCGAAGGACTCGAACCTTCAACCGTCCGATTAAGAGTCGGATGCTCTACCATTGAGCTAGCGGTCCGTGTATTTGTTGTGTGGTGCGGCCTGGCGGGTTTTCATCACCGCCCGGCGAGAACTAATGTTACTATACCTCGGTGCCTGATGCAAGCTTGTTTTTCGCGGGATGCCGAAGTTGAAATTGCGGGGTAAAAAGGGCATTTTTTAGCCGCGGATTTCGCGGATTACGCGGATTTCGGGACAAACGCGGATTTTTCCTGGTAAAGCGTTCCAGGTCATCATATATATGACCGAGAGTGCTTTGCCTGGTAAATCCGCGTGTGTCCTTGAAATCCGCGTAATCTGCGTAATCCGCGGCGAAATAACAGAAACCCGCAGGGGCACGCCCGCTAGTCCCCCCAAGCCCGCATCTGCCAGTGGGGCGCCGGCTCGTCGGAGATCAGCACCGCCGCACCGGACAGGATCTTGTTGATCGCCATGACGTACGCCCGGGCCGAAGCCTCGATGACGTCGGTCGAGGCGGCCCGACCGGAGGCGACCCGGCTGCCGGACTGGACCAACACCGTCACCTCCACCAGGGCGTCGCCCCCGGTGCCCACAGCCTTGGACCAATACTCCAGCAACTGGCCGTCAAACCCAGCGGCCCGGTTCAGGGCTGCGTAGATCGCATCGACAGGGCCGTCGCCGGAGGCGGCTTCCTGGCGCGGGGCGCCGTCAGCGTGGGCCAGTCGCACCACAGCCATGGGCAGCGACTGGTTCCCGGCCGTCACCTGGTAGGACTCCAGCCGGCAGACCTCAGTGACGCTGCGTGTAGCCTGCTCATCGCAGACGATCGCTTCGAGGTCGAGGTCGGAGACCGACTTCTTCCGGTCGGCGACTTCCTTAAAGCGGGCGAAGGCCCGGTCGAACGCCTCGTCGCTTAGCTTGTAGCCCATCTGCTCGATGCGGGAGCGCAGGGCGTGGCGCCCCGAATGCTTGCCCAGCACCAGGGCGTGGGCGGGCACGCCGACATCTTCGGGCCGCATGATCTCGTAGGTCGCCCGGTGCTTCAGGATGCCATCCTGATGGATGCCAGCCTCGTGGGCGAAGGCGTTGGCGCCCACGATCGCCTTGTTGGGCTGCACCTGGACGCCCGTCAGGCTCTGCAGGAGCCGGGAAGTGCGGTAGAGTTCGCGGCTCACCACACCAGTTTCGAAGCCGTAGCGGTCACGGCGGGTCTGCATCGCCATCACGACCTCTTCGAGGGCGACGTTGCCCGCCCGCTCCCCGATGCCGTTAACGGTGCATTCGAACTGCGCCGCACCCGCCTGCAGCCCGGCCATGGTGTTGGCGACCGCCAGGCCCAGATCGTTGTGGCAGTGAGCGCTGTAGATGACCCCTTCGGGCGCATCCACATGCTCCATCAGATGCCGGAACAGGTCGAAGTACTCCTGCGGCGTGGTGTAGCCGACGGTGTCAGGCACATTGAGGACCGTGGCGCCGGCCCGGGCGGCGACGGTCAGAATGCGGACCAGGAAGGGCCAGTCGGAACGGGTCGCATCTTCGGCGCAGAACTCGACCTCCAGGCCCAGGCTGCGGGCGTATGAGACCGACTCGCGGGCCATGGCCACCACTTCTTCGGGCCGCTTGCGCAGCTTGTGCTCCATGTGAATCGGGCTGGTGGCCAGCACGATGTGGACCCGGCGCCGCTCGGCAGCCTGCAGTGCCGCCGCAACGGAGTCGATGTCCGCCTTGTTCGCCCGGGCCATCGCCGCGATGACCGGGCCTGTCACCTGCTCGGCAATCAGTCTGACGCCGGCAAAGTCGCCCGGTGAGGCGATGGGAAAGCCGGCTTCAATCACGTCAACGCCCAGCCGCGTAATCTGGTGGGCCACCTCCAGCTTCTGCTCGGCAGTCAGACCAAATCCCGGGGACTGTTCACCATCACGCAGGGTCGTGTCAAAAACCTGTACCCGCCTCGACATCGCCTTCACCTCACTGAGTTCCTAGATTTGCGCCGCTACCAGATCGCCCATTCTCACGGTGCCCACGGTCTCGCAGCCGGAATCAAGCAGGTCCGGGGTGCGATACCCGAGGTCGAGGACCTTGGAGACCGCCTCCTCCACCGCCCTGGCCGCTTCCTCCTGCCCGAACGACGTGCGGAGCATCATCGCCACGCAGAGGATGGTCGCCAGGGGGTTGGCCTTGCCCTGCCCCGCAATATCGGGGGCACTGCCATGAATCGGTTCGTAAAGGGCCAGCCCGCCGGCGCCGACTGACGCACTGGGCAACAGCCCGATGGAGCCCGGAATGGTGGATGATTCATCGGTCAGAATGTCGCCGAAGGTGTTCTCGGTAACGATGACGTCAAACTGGCGGGGATTGCGGATGAGTTGCATGGCGCAGTTGTCGACGTACATGTGGGAGAGCGCCACGTCCGGGTAGTCGGCGGCGACCCGGGTGACCACCTCGCGCCAGCGACGGCCCGTGGCCAGCACGTTCGCCTTGTCCACTGAGCAGAGCCGGCGGGCCCTCGCCCGGGCCAGGTCAAAGGCCAGGCGGGCGACCCTTTCGATCTCGGCGTCAGTGTAGACGAGGGTGTCAACGGTGCGCTCCACGCCTTCATAGACCTGCTGCCCCTTGGGCTGGCCAAAGTAGAGGCCGCCGGTCAGTTCCCGGACGATCAGCAGGTCGACGCCGTCACCCAGGATTTCGGCCTTGAGCGGTGAGCGGTGGAGCAACTGTCGGTGGGTGACGGATGGGCGCAGGTTGGCGTAGAGGTCAAAGGCCTTGCGCAGGCCCAGAATCGCCGCTTCGGGGCGGAGATGTAGTGGCAGGTGGTCCCACTGGTCGCCGCCGACGGCGCCGAAGAGGACCGCGTCGCTTGAGCGGGCGAGGGCGATCGTTTCCGGGGGAAGCGGATGACCGGTGGCGTCGTAGGCGGCGCCGCCGACGAGGCCGTGGGTCAGCTCGAAGGCGAGGCCGAAGCGAGATTCGACAGCCTTGAGGACCTTGACCGCCTCGGCCATCACCTCAGGTCCGATGCCGTCGCCGGCGAAGACCGCGATCTTCAGTGGGCGGGCGCCAGCGCCGGGTGCGGGGGAAGCCATCATGCGAGCGCCTCCCCTCGGTGAGCCGTGGCCGCGGCCCCTGCCAACGGGCTCCCCTTCATCCAGCGGGGTCGCCGTGCCTCGAAGGCGGCGATGGCGGCCTCCTGCTGCAGCGTCAGCCCGATGTCGTCCAGACCGTTCAGCAGGCAGTAACGCCGGAACGGGTCGACTTCGAAGGTGGCCCGGAAGCCGTGCCCGTCGGTCACCAGCTGCGCCTCCAGGTCGACGGACAGGGCGTAGCCCGCCAGCGACCGGGTCCGGCTCATCAGGTCGGCGACCTGCGCTTCACTGAGCACTACAGGCAGCATGAAGTTCTTGAAACAGTTGCTGTAGAAGATATCAGCGAAGCTCGGGGCGATCAGGACGCGGAAGCCGTACTGCGCCAGCCCCCAGGGAGCGTGCTCACGGCTCGAGCCGCAGCCGAAGTTCTTGCCCGCCACCAACACCGAAGCGCCGGCGTACCGGGGCTGGTTCAGCTCGAATTCGGGGTCCATTCGCCAGTCGTGGAAGAGGTACTCGCCAAACCCCGTCCGCTCGATGCGCTTGAGAAACTGCTTAGGCATGATCTGGTCGGTATCGACGTTCACCCGATCAAGGGGGACGACCAGCCCCGTGTGCCTGACAAATCGTTGCTCCATGCTGGCCCCTCCTCTATTCCCATTCCCGCACGTCGACGAAGTGGCCGGCGATGGCGGCAGCAGCGGCCATTTGGGGGCTGACCAGATGCGTGCGGCCGCCCTTGCCCTGACGCCCTTCGAAGTTCCGGTTCGATGTGGATGCGCACCGCTCGCCGGGCTGCAAGGTATCCGGGTTCATGCCCAGGCACATGGAGCAGCCGGCTTCCCGCCAGTCAAAGCCCGCCTCCCGGAAGATGCGGTCAAGCCCTTCCTGCTCGGCCTGGAGCTTGACCTGGTACGAGCCGGGCACCACCATGGCGTAGACGCCCTCCTTCACCCGGCGCCCGCGGACTACGGCAGCGGCCGCCCGCAGGTCCTCGATGCGGCCGTTGGTGCAGGAGCCCAGAAAGACCCGGTCGATCTTGACGGCGGTGATCGCCTCCCGCGGGCGGAGGCCCATGTACGCAAGCGCCCGTTCGGCGCCTTTCCGCTCCAGGGGATCGGGGATTTCGGCGGGGTCGGGGACCCGGCCCGTGACGGGCACCACCATGCCGGGGCTCGTCCCCCAGGTGACGTGGGGGACCAGCGTGGCCGCATCAAAAACCTCGACCCGGTCGTAGGCGGCGCCTTCGTCGGTGGCGAGCCCCCGCCAGTGGGCGACCGCTTCATCCCACGCCTCGCCCTGGGGGGCGAACTGGCGCCCCACCAGGTAGGCGAAGGTGGACTCGTCCGGGGCCACCATGCCGGCCCGGGCGCCGGCCTCGATCGACATGTTGCAGACCGTCATCCGCCCTTCCATGCTGAGCGACCGGATTGCCTCGCCGGTGTACTCGATGACGTAGCCGGTGGCCCCATCCGTCCCGATTCGGCCGATGACGGCCAGGATGATGTCTTTGGCGGTCACGCCGGCGGGGAGGCGGCCATTCACCCGGACTTCCATCGTCTTCGGCTTGTGCTGGAGGAGGGTTTGGGTGGCAAGGACGTGCTCGGCCTCCGAGGTGCCGATACCGAAGGCGAGGGCGCCGAACGCCCCGTGGGTGCTGGTGTGCGAGTCGCCGCAGACGATGGTCATGCCAGGCTGCGTGTAGCCCATCTGCGGGCCGATGACGTGGACGATGCCCTGCCCGGGGCTGGTGAGCCCGTAGTAGGTGATGCCGAAGTCGGCGGCGTTCCGCTCCAGCGTGGCGATTTGCTGGGCGGCGATTTCGTCGGTGATGGGCAGGTCACGGCTCCAGGTCGGTACGTTGTGGTCGGCGGTGGCTACGGTGAGGTCGGGCCGCCGGACCGGGCGCCCGGCCAGGCGGAGCCCTTCGAAGGCCTGCGGCGAGGTCACTTCATGGACCAGATGCAGGTCGATGTAGAGGACAGCAGGCTTGCCCGCCTCCTGCGCCACCACGTGCTCATCCCAGATTTTCGCGAACATCGTCCTGGGCTGCGTCGCCATGTCCTTCCCTCCTCAGCTTATTTACGGCGGCTGTATAGGCCCGCACCGAGGCTTCGAGCACGTCGGTGCTGGTGCCCCGCCCTGTGGCCACCCGGTTCCCGGCCCTGACCCGGACGATCACTTCGCCCAGGGCGTCCTTGCCGTCGGTGACGGCTTTGAGTGCGTAGTGGGCCAGGTGACCCCGGAAGCGGGCCGCCCGGTCAAAGGCCCGGAAGAGCGCATCGACGGGGCCGTCGCCGGTGGCGGCCTCGGCCCGGGTGACGGGGGCCCCGCCGCCCTCCTCGGTGATGGTCACCGTGGCGATGGGGTTGGCGTTCGACCCCGTCACCACCTGGAAGGAGAGGAGCCTGATCGGCCCGTCATCCGCCAGCTGCTGCCCCTCCCCCACAATCGCCTCCAGGTCGGCATCGGCGATCTGCTTCTTGCGGTCGGCCAGGTCCTTGAACCGGGCGAAGGCCTTCTCCAGGTCGGCGTCGCTCAGGTCATAACCCAGCTTCCGGAGCCGGTCCCGGAAGGCGGCCCGCCCGGAGTGCTTGCCCAGCACCAGCGCCGACTCGGGCACGCCCACATCCTCGGGCCGCATGATCTCGTAGGTCTGGCGGTCCTTCAGGACCCCGTCCTGGTGGATGCCGGACTCGTGGGCGAAGGCGTTGGCGCCGACAATCGCCTTGTTGGGCTGCACCCCGATACCGGTCACGTGCTCCAGCAGCCGGGAGGTGCGGTGCAGCTCCTTGGCGTTGATATCGGTGGTGAAGGCGAACTGGTCCCGCCGGGTGCGGAGCGCCATCACCACCTCCTCCAGGGCGGCGTTGCCGGCTCGCTCCCCGATGCCGTTGATCGTCCCCTCGACCTGGGTCGCCCCGGCCTCGATGGCGGCCAGGGTGTTGGCCACGGCCAGGCCCAGGTCGTCGTGGTTGTGGCACGAGAAGGCGACGGGCCCGGGGGCGTCCACATGCTCAATCAGGAAACGGAAGAGGTCATACAACTCCTTGGGCGTCGTGTAGCCCACCGTGTCGGGCACGTTCAGCACCGTTGCGCCGGCCCGGGCCGCCACCGTGAAGACCTCAGCCAGGAACCGGGGGTCGGAGCGGGTCGCATCTTCGGCGCTGAACTCGACTTCCATGCCGAACGCCGCCGCATAGGCGACCATCTCCCGGACCTGCTGTACCACCTGCTCGGGGCGCATGCGCAGCTTCTTCTCCATGTGAATGGGCGATGTGGCGATGAAGGTGTGAATCCGGGGGCGCTCGGCCGGCGCCACCGCCCGGGCGACCGCCTCAATGTCCCGCTGGTTGGCCCGGGCGAGGCCTGCGATGACCGGCCCCCGCACCTCCCGGGCGATTTGGCTGACCGAGGCGAAGTCGCCTGGCGATGATGCCGGAAAGCCGGCCTCGATCACATCCACGCGCAGCCGGGCAAGCTGGTGCGCGATCTGAAGCTTACCTTCGGGGGTCATGGTAAAGCCGGGGGCCTGCTCGCCGTCGCGCAGCGTCGTGTCGAACAGGAAAATGCGCCTGGACATGGGGCCTGCACCTCCTACAAAAACAGATCCGCCCCTGCCACACGGAGAGTCCCCCCGTGCGGCAGGGGCGGTCGTAACACAACCGCGGTACCACCCTGCTTCAGCGGGAGATCGCTCCCGCCCTCTTGAGGATAACGGCCTCCACCGGCCTTCCCTGGCCCCCGGGGCGGGGGTTCAGGAAGACAGCTCCGGGGTGAGATCTTCGGCGTGCATGGCTCGTGCCGGGCTTCCACCCTCCCCGGCTCTCTGTGACTGCCTGTGCGGCCTACTGTTCCCCATCTACGCTTGTCGCTTCGTCTGGTCTCATCGGACCCCACTCAGAACAAAAAGAAATCCCCGGCGGGGCAGTCTCCTCCTTTTGCGTTGACGCAGGAGGGACTTTCCGCTGGGGTTTTTTCTACCCACGGTGTACGGCGGGGTTGCCTGCCCTGCCGTTAGCGTCGCTCGGTCGCAGCCGGTGTTGCCACCGCGGAACCCTGAGACGCTTTCCCGTTCACAACATTTGATATTGTGAAGGATACTACCAGCAACTTAGTACTATGTCAATAGGAAAAACGTGCGGAAATGAGAGATATGTGCGATTCGCATCTGGCAGGGGTGTGCCATAGAGTGATGCCGTGCGAGTTGAATTCGTTGGTTGGAGGGTGAGCTGATGCAGCAGCAGCCGATGCGTACAATGAGTCCAATGAGTCCACAGAGCCCAATGAGCCCTGAGCAGGTGACGCAGGCGATGATGCCCATTGTGGCGGAGGCGAATCGCATCTTTGACGATGGGGCGACGATGCAGAGCGTGCTGCGGGAGGCGGTGCTGGCCGGGTTCCTGATGGGACGGGGCGCCGCGCCGGAGCAGGCGATGCAGACCGTCCTGCAGTGGCGGATGAGCGGGCTGGTGCCAAGCCTCGTGCGGCAGATGCGAAGCGATGTGCCGCGCACGCTGCCGGCGCCCGCCGGGGCGCTGCCGGCGCCGGCCACCGGCGGTGCGGCGCCTCTCACGCCCCGCGACCGGGAGTTGCTCGGTACCCAGGTGCAGAAGTTCATCCAGGACCAGGCGAACGCTGCGGCCTTCTACCGCGAGCTGATGGAGCAGGTACCGGGCCAGGAACTGAAGGCCTACGTCGAGCACGCCCTGGAAGATGAGCAGAAGCACTACCAGATGCTGACGCAGTTGTACCGAGAACTGACGGGCCGTACTTACGAGGCGCAGGCGCAGCCCACGGAGTTCGCCGACCTGCGCACCGGCCTGAAGATGGCCATGGACGATGAGTATGAGGCCTCAGAGGAGTACCGGGATGTGTACCTGCGGTACCAGAACCAGCAGATCCGGGACCTCTTCTTTGAACTGATGAACGACGAACTGGAGCATGCGACCCGCTTTAACTATGTCCTGCAGTCCTTGCCTGACGGGGCTTCGGGCACATCGCAGTCTTAAGGCGGTCTTAACGCGGTCTTATCGCGGCCCTACCGCGGCCAACTGCATCAGGGCTGCGATCCTGTCCCATCGCCAGCGCGTTTGCGGTGGCCCCGTGCGGGCGCCACCGCGCGGCGGCACGCTGGCTGTAGGTCGCTCTGCCGTAGGCTCCTAAGTATCTGTACATCTCTCTGAGCGGGCCCCCGCGTGCAAAAGACTGGCGTAAAATGGCGCGCATAAGGCCCTGGCGCCCCGGGCGGATGATCCGACCAACACCTTGGGCACCAGGGCCTGCGGGGGTTCCATCTTCCTATAACCGCGATCTTACCGCGCTCTTACCGCGCCCTTACCGCGATTGGATCGCATTCACACCGACGCGGAACTTTCTTCGTACCTCTGCGTCGTATCTATCTGACTCGATTCACATGACAGAAGGATGAGACCTATGAACTGCACCATTCGCCCTCTGCGCCCCGAAGACTACCCCAAGCTGGGCCCGATTTTCAACGCGGCCATGCCTGGCAACGACGACAACCCCGAGAGCCTGCAGGAAGAGGACGCCACCAGCTTCGCCTTCGCGCGCTTCGTTGCGGAGGCAGACGGCCAGGTAGTGGGCTCCGCCTCCTGGTTCCAGCTCCCGAGCCGCCTCCACCCGCAGAAGTTCTGGATGGACGGCGCCGTCCACCCCGACTGGCAGGGCCGAGGCATCGGCCAGGCGCTGCTGGACCAGGTGCTCGCCGCCATCGCTCCGAAGCACCCCATCTCCATTCGGACCTTCAGCCGGGAGGACTATGCGGGCACCCGCCGCTTCCTGGAGCGCCGTGGCTTCGCGGAGGCCAAGCGGACCTGGGAGTCCTTCCTGGACCTCGCCGCCTTTGACTTCGGCTCCTACGCCGGCCAGCCCGAGCAGGTCGAAGCGCAAGGAATCCGGCTGGTCACCCTGCCCGACCTGCAGCAGCTGCCGGACTGGGCGGAGCGCCTGCTCGCCCTGACCAACGCCATACAACTGGACGTGCCCGACTTTGACGCGGCCGCTGCGGTGGCGATGACCACCTTTCAGCAGAGCTACCTGGGCGCCTCGTCGTTCCTGCCCGCCGGGCACTACATCGCCCTGGACGGCGACCGCTGGGTCGGCCTGAGCACCCTCTGGACCGCGCCCGACCAGACGCTGATGGATACCGGTCTGACGGGCGTGCTGCCCGAGTACCGCCGCCGGGGGATTGCGCTCGCGCTGAAGCTGCGCTCGCTCCAGTGGGCAAGCGCCCGCGGCATCACACGCGTTCGCACCACCAACGCCTCATCCAACCGGGGAATGCTCGCAATTAACGAACGGCTCGGCTTTGTCAAGCGCCCAGCGTGGCTCCATCTGGTGCGGCAGTTTTAGCCCAGCCGCTTGGCCACATCGTACTCGCCGGCCTGCGGCACATAGCCCAGCTTGCGGTTGACGGCGATCATCGGGGCGTTGAGCGAGTCGTTGCCCGCGGTCATGACGGTCACCCCGCGCTCGCGCGCCAGATCGATGGAGAAGAGCTTGAGCCCCAGTGCGATGTGGCGCCCCCGATAATCACGATCGACCGACGTATGTGCCGTGTACAGGCCTTCGTCGGTCTTGTTCATGATGGTGACCCCGATGAAGCGGTCACCGTCCAGGGCGACGACGATGTTCTCGGCGCCGGGCCGCCTGATGAAGGCGTTCTGCCACGTCGCGAAGGACATGAACTGGGCGGCCTCGTAGCCCGGCAGATCGGTCATGGTGCGGGACATGAGCTCGTAGAGCCGCTGTTCGGCCTCGGGGCCAAGCTCAGCCATGAGCGCCAGGCGAATGCCGCCCGCCCGCACCGCGGTGAGGAGACCGGCGAAGGGCGCCCCGTCCCAGGTGGTCAGGTCGAGCCGTGAGAGGAAGCCGTGCCGCTGCGTTTCGTAACCCCGCTTGTGGCCGAAGGCCAGCGAGACGGGGTCATCGTCGCGTACGCAGCCCACAAAGTAGTCGCCGCCCTGGCCGACGGCGAATGCCTCCACCCGTCCCAGGAGGGCGGAGCCTAGGCCGGTGCGACGCGCATGACGGTCAACGACGACCGTGAGATAGAACTTCCCGACCTTTGTGTTGGGGTAGCGAAAGGCTTCGCCGAAGCCGCTGATCTGCCCGGCGCTGTCGACTGCAAGGGTGCGGAAGAGGATGCTGCCGGCCGGCAGGTCGCCGTCGGTCTCCGCCAGTTCCTGTGCGGTGGGGGCATCTGCAGAGGCCTGGCTGAGGAGTTCGGCGAGCCGGGGATAATCAGCGGGCAGGGTCGGGGACCGGTAATGAAAGGTGGACATCAGGCCGCTCTCCTGTCTGGGGATCTCTGGGCCATCGCTTCCTTCAGCAGCTTACGCTGGCCAACCAGCACACACGCCCAGCCCGGCACGGAGAAGAGCATGGAGAGGATGGCCGCACCAGTGCCGGCCAAGAGATTCTGCGCGGCCGAGTCGGGACGCAGCAGATTACCTGGAGGGCCGCCAATGCCACAGGCAAACCAGGCACCAAAAAACAAGAACATGTAGCCGGCCATGCTCCAGCGCAGGGCGGAGCGCTGGCCAGGGGCCGCCACGGCCTGGTACTCCAGCCAACTCCTGGCGACCAGCACAAAGAGGATCGTTCCGATCGATCCGAACGTGCCGAAGTACGCGTACAGCAACGCCGGGTGATTCATCAGGAAGTCCATTCACTCAACTCCTTGCCTGGCGCCCATAGATGATGCCGGCGACGAGCAGCAACCCGGCGCCGATCGGAGGCGTAAAACCAGATAGAACCGCCAGGATGCCATTGGTCGATACAAGCGGGTAGGCCCAAGGGATGCGCGCCAACTCCCACAGGAAGGGCAACGTCGTGTGGACCAACATCAAGGCAACCCCTATGTAGAAAAGCGACAGAGCTACTATCCGATCTTTCATGGGATCCTCCCTTCAAGTCTGGGTATTCTTACGCGTCACGTTGCGGTAGTTCGCCAAGCGAAGCAACACCCCCTGTGGACGCAAAGCGTCATCATGCTGATGAGCAAAGGTGACTAAGGGGGGCACATCGGCTACCGGCATGAAGCGCATGATAATGGTGGCTGCATCTACCTGCCGGGGAGGAAAAAGATGAGCGAGCGGGAGCAGATTGGCCTCGGTCAACTCAGTGTTCTCATGTTGGGCTTCCTCATGGGAAGCACGCTGCTGCTGCCCATGGGCGCCCCGGCTAAGGAGGCCGCCTGGATCGCGACCATCCTGGGCGGCATCGGCGGGCTGGGCATCGCTTTCATCTACACCCGGCTGGCGCTGCGTTTTCCGGGGCAGGGCATCAGCGGGTATAGCCGGCTGGCTCTGGGCCGCACGGCGGGCGGCCTGGTGGGGCTGCTCTACATCTGGTATGGCTTTCACCTGGGGGCGCTGGTCCTGCGCAACTTCGGTGAGTTCTTCCTGACCGCGCTGCTGCCCACCACCCCGCTGAGCGTCATCATTCTGACCCTGATGCTGCTCTGCGCCTTTGCTGTACGGCATGGGCTGGAACCGGTGGCCCGCTCCGCACAGGTTCTGGTCCCCCTGCTCGTGGTCATGGTCGCCATCGCCGCCATACTGCTGGCCAAGGAGGCGCAGCTGCGCCACCTGCGGCCCTGGCTGAGCGACCGGCCCGTCAGCATTCTGCAGGCGGCGCTGACGATCATGAGCTTTCCGTTCGGCGAGACGGTCATCTTCGCCATGATTCTGCCCCGGGTCCGGCCGGCCAGGAAGGTCTCCGGCACCGTCATGCGCACCATGTTGGCCACCACGGCGCTCCTGACCCTGCTGGCCGCGCTCGGGACCGTCGTGCTGGGTGTGCAGATTCGCGGCACCTCCCGCTTCCCTACACTGACGATGATGCGCCAGATTATCCTGGCCGACTTTGTCACGAACCTCGATGCCCTGGTCGTCGGGGCCTGGGTCTTCACCGGCTACTGCAAGGTGGCGGTCTGTCTGCACTTTTGTGCGACCGGCCTGGCCGAATGGCTGGCGTTGCAGGCACATCGCCAATTGGTTCTGCCCATCGGGATTCTGATGGTGGGCATGTCGATTCTGGTTTACCAGGACGTTAGCGAAATGACCGCGTTCCTCAACATCTGGGCGGTCTACTCCGTGCCGTTTCAGATTCTCCTTCCCCTGCTGCTGCTGGGGATCGCTCATCTGCGCGGGCAGCCGGCAGCGCACGGTCAAGACGAGTAGCGGGAGGTGGTACCGTTGTCCGTCCGCGGCTGGCTCCGCACATTGGCCCGCTTTACCGCGCCCCCGCCAGAGGGGAGTTCCCAGGCTGTGCAGCCGCCCAGTGCGGGGGTGCTGCCCGGGGGCTCCGCCATCGTCAGGGAGATGGTCGAAAAGGCCACCACGCCGGACGGCGCCCGGGCTGCCCTGGATGAGTACGACCAGGCGCTGCGGGCACTGGCGGGCAAGGGCCGGGTTCGATATCGGGCGGGCCTGCTCGAAGAGGCCCAGCAGGCGCTGCAGCGCATTGAGATCTCCCCGTCGCTGGGCACCTCCGTCAAAATTCTGCAGGAACTCTTCACCGACTGCGCCGATGTGATCATGCGCGGCATGCTGGTGGGCGGTGAACGGCCGGCCGTGCTGATCTTTCTGGACGGCCTGGTGGCCGAAGACCGGCTGGAACTGAGCATTCTGACCCCGTTGACGCAGGGCCCCGCGCCGGCCGGCGCCCCCATCGACCTGGTGAAGTGGCTGGAGGGTGTCGCGCTGGCGGCCAAAGAGACGCTGCCCATCCAGACCATCGGGCAGGTGGTGGAAGCCGTCCTGGTCGGCGACTCCGTGCTGCTGATGGATGGCGTGGGACAGGGCCTGGTGCTCTCGACCCGTTTCTGGCCGCAGCGAGCCATTGAGGAGCCGATTTCGGAGGCGAATATCCGGGGGCCCCGCGATGGGTTTATCGAAACGCTGCGGACCAACACCATGCTGATACGCCGCCGCGTGAAGAGTCCCCACATGAAATTCGAGCACGCGGTCATTGGGCGGCGGACCCGGACCGACGTGGCAATCGCATATGTCAAGGGCATCACATCGCCCGCCTTGCTGGCCGAAGTGCGCAGCCGGCTCGGCCGGGTCGACATCGACGTTCTGCTCGACTCGGGCATGCTCGAGGAGTTTATTGAGGACCAGCCCTTCTCCCCGTTTCCCCTGATGATGAGCACCGAACGGCCGGACCGGGTGGTGGCAGGGGTGCTGTCAGGTCAGGTGGCGGTGCTGGTCGACGGCAGCCCAACCGTTTTGCTGCTGCCCGTGACCTTCTGGCACTTCATGAAGGCCGGTGAGGACTACTACAACCGGTTCTGGATGGGCACGCTGGTCCTCTGGCTCCGGTTCCTGTTCCTGATTCTCTCCCTGCTGGGGCCGTCGCTCTACGTTGCGATCACGTCGTTTCATCAAGAGATGATTCCGACCAACCTGCTCCTCTCCATTGCGGCCGCGCGGGAAGGGATTCCGTTCCCGGTGCTGATTGAAGCGCTGATCATGGAGGTCTTCTTTGAGGCGCTCCGGGAAGCCGGCATTCGGCTGCCCAGGCAGATCGGCCAGGCCGTCAGCATCGTGGGCGCCCTGGTGATTGGCGAAGCCGCCGTGCGGGCGGGCCTGGTTTCGGCGCCCGTGGTGATCATCGTCGCCGCGACGGGTATCGCCTCATTCACGATTCCGCAGTATCAGATGGGACTGACGTTTCGGCTGCTGCGCTTTCCGATCATGCTGGCTGCCGGGTTCCTGGGGCTCTTTGGCATCATGGTGGCGCTGGTGGCGCTGCTGGTCCACCTCTGTGGGCTGCGCTCGTTCGGGGTGCCATATCTGCAGCCGATTGCACCGCTGGACTTTGCCGGGCTGAAGGATACGCTGGTGCGGGCGCCCCTCTGGCTGATGGGTAAGCGCCCTGGCCTCCTCGATACGGTCAATTCGCAGCGGCAGAGCCCCCGGCTCAAGCCGGGGCCGCCGGGAGGTGGATCCGCATGAGGCGATCTCTGCCGGCCCTCCTCTGCCTCCTCTTGCTGACGACCGCCGGCTGCTGGAGCCGGGTGGAGATCAATGACCTGGCCATCGTCTCCTTGATCGGGATCGACCGGACGCCCGCAGGCGAGATCGAGCTTTGGATCAACGTCGTGGTGCCGGCCCGCGCCGGCGGGTCACCGGGCGCCGGCATGCCCGCCGGTCAGCAGGGAACCCCGTTTATCTCCCTGAACGCGCGCGGCAAGACGATTCTGCATGCGGCGACCCGGCTGCAACGGGAGCTTCCCCGCCGGTTGTTTTGGGCTCACGCCCGGGTGATTCTCCTGGGCGAACGGCTGGCCAGAGAAGGCAGCCTGCCGGCTGTTGATTTTCTGACTCGCCACCGGGAACTGCGGCTGACCAACTATGTGCTGGTCGTGCGTGGCAGCGTAGAGGATGTGATGGGTGTGCCGGTCGATCTGGAGCGGCTCCCATCGGAGTATCTGCGGGAGATTGAACGGTCCCAAATTGTGCCAGTCTCGACCATGCGGGATCTGGTGCAGGCAATGGCCTCCGCCGGCGCAGACCCGATGCTCGCCGTTGCCAATCGGGCAGGGCCCCCTGAGGGGGCGCCCCCCGGCCAGCGGCCGGGCGTACGGGTGAGCGGTGCGGCGCTGTTTCGAAAGGACAAATTGGTGGAGTATGTGGGCGAGGAGGTTGCGCAGGGGCTCCTCTGGCTGCGGGGCGAGATGCGCGTGGGCGTCGTCACCGTGACGGTCCCGGGCGTGCCGGGCAACATCAGCGTGGAGTTGCTGTTCTCCCATGTGCAGCGCACAGTGCGCCTGGAGAACGGCCGTCCCGTGATCTATGTGCAGGTGCGAACCGAGGGCGACGTGGCCGAAGAACAGGCGCCGCTTGACCTCGGTGACACTGCCCAGCTGCGCATTGTGGAGAGGCAGTTGCGCATGGAGATACGGGAGCGGATGGAGCGGGCGCTGGAGACCATGCAGGCGCTGAACGCAGATGGCGCCGGCCTCGGTGAAGAGATCCACCGCCACCTGCCCGCCGTCTGGAAGCGGATGGAGAAACGCTGGCAGTCCGAGGGGTTTCGGAAGGTCAAGGTTGTCATTTCGGTGGAGGCCCATATTCGCCGGACAGGCCTGAGCAGCCAGCCCCAGGGAATCCCCGAAAACGACCTGATGAAAGGGCGGGAATAACCCTGCTGATACTGATGCTCCTGGGCTTTGTGGCGGTGATTCTCCTGGAGGTGCCGGCGTTGGTGATTGCGGGCCGGAGGCGCGAGTTGCGGGCGTTCTGGGTGCTCCTGGCGCTCAGTTTCCTGTTTAGCCTGGGCATGGTCCAGCGCTGGCCGCTGCCCAACCCGACGCATCTTATTGAGGCGATCTTTCAGCCCGTCGCCGATGTGCTGGGGCTAAAATGAGCGGGCAGAAGACGCAAATCAACGTCCGCCAGGCCGCAATGCTGTTGATCACGCCCGTAACCGCCACGGGCCACCTGCTCTTCGTCCGCATCGTCTACCGCTATGCCGGAAAGGACGGGTGGATCTCGCTGCTGCTTGCGCTGGTGTTGGGTGGGGCCGGCCTCTGGGTGATGGTCCGACTGCTCCGGCGCCATCCCGGGAAGAACCTCCTGCAGATCGGGGAGGACTTGTTCGGCGCGACCCTGGGGCGGGCGCTGGGGCTGCTCTTCGTCTGCTTTCTTCTGTACATCGGCGCAGTGCTGCTGCGCAGTTTCGGCGACTTTATGCGGCTGGTGATGCCCGCCACCCCCATTGTGGTGCTGATGGGCGTGCTGATCGGGCTGGCCGCCCGCACTTGCCGAAAAGGCCTGGAAGTGATCGCCCGGGCCAACGACATTCTGTTGCCGCTGCTGATCGTGACCGGGGCCACACTTTCCATGCTGGTGAGCAAGGATAAGGAGCCGCGCCATCTGCTGCCGATTCTGGAGAACGGCTGGCGGCCTGTGTGGGCCGGTGCGCTCTCCCTGCAGGGGCTCTTCGCTGAAACCGTGCTGCTCGGCTTCTTCGGCCATGCCCTGGGCAGCGGGCGCCGGACACTGCCACGGGTGCTCTGGATCATGGCGATTTTGGGTGTGATGTTCCTGGGCCCCGTGACCGGCCCGACAACGCTGTTCGGCCCGGCCAGTGTCCGGGCGATGGTCTACCCGACCTGGGAGGAAGTCAAACACATCCAGTTCGCCGACATGATCGGCAACCTGGATGTGATGGGTGTGTTGCTCTGGACGTTGGGGAGTTCGGTACAGGCGACACTGCTCTTGTGGGGGGCTTCGAACGGCACGGCCTGGCTGATTCGTTCCGGCGATTACCGGCCCCTGGTCACGCCCCTGGCGATTATCGTGCTGGCACTGGCGGTGCTGGTCAGCGACCACGGCGGGGAGCTGACGCGTTTCCTCGGGGCCGGCTACCCGCTGCTGAGCATCACGGTCGGGGTGCTGCTGCCCCTGGTGATGTTGGTCTGGACGGAGATCCGCCTGTTACGCCGGGGATGATGGGCGAGTGCTGAGATCTCACTCGTACCAGCCTATGGTCGCCGCCCGGGTCGAGGAGTTAAACGTGACCCCAAAACCCAGGACCGGAGCGACGACCCGCAGCGGCACCATCACTTCGGCGCCGGACTTGTACGGCGGCACATCGGTCTTGTACGCCGTGCCATTCCAGGTGTAGTCGGGCGAATCGATCGTCATCACCATCGTGTAGGTGACGGCCTCCAACCGGCGTGACATCGTCAGGCGCCCGGTGGATGCATCAAAGCTGACCGTGACCCCGGCGTGCTGGAAGAGCGACGCCGGCACCATCATCAGACCGCGCTTTATGACGGGCGGGGCCGCAACGGTTACCGAACCCGCGTCCAGCTTGGCCGAACCGGCGTTCAGGCCGACCACCAGCGTGCGGGCCCTGTGGGTCACGAACACAGCTGCCACAGTCGTCAGCGAACCGGGCGATCCGCCTTCCTTGATCGCCTGCACCACGTACAGGTAGTAGCGGTTGGCCGCGGTCTCGTTGGTGAAGGTCGTCGCCTGTACCGTAAAGTCGTTCAGCTGCGTGATCGAGTAGGCGTTATCGTTCACTTCATACCGATAGATGTTGTAGCCCAGGGCCGCATCTGGCAGGGCGTCCCAGGTGAGCACGGCCTGGCTGTTGGCGCCGTCCACGGTGAGCACGCTGTTGGTCTGGGTGCCGTACATGAACCAGAGCGTCACCTTCGGGGTGGCCTGGAGCACCATGAACTTGGCGTAGGTGCCGCCCGGCAGCTGCGCCACGTAGACCCGGCTCAGTTGCAGCGGCGCCTTGTCTGCATACCCGGCACCGGGCAGCAGGTGTACGTTGTCGAGGTTGAGGGCAGGCGGGTCGACCAACTGGAGTTTGGCTCCGTTCTGGCCGATCACTTCCGTGCTGCTTACCTTCAGGTCGCCCACCAGGTCGCCGTTCATGT
The DNA here is from genome assembly GCA_029239785.1 of Symbiobacteriaceae bacterium. Lineage (GTDB taxonomy): Bacteria > Bacillota > Sulfobacillia > Symbiobacteriales > Symbiobacteriaceae > JARBUG01. Next base: position 26,448 of record JARBUG010000030.1, read on the forward strand.
CAAAGGTTGTGGCCGGGTCGACGCCCGTGTACCGGTTTGCGATGGCGCTGAAGGTTACGGGAATGTCCTTCACTGCCACCTTCAGCAGGTCAGTCTTCAAGTCGGGATTGGTGATAATCAGGTCCCGCCCCGGGCTGGGGAGGTCCCTTCCGGGCAGCACAATGCCGGCAGCCATGGCCGGGGAGCAGAGCATCAGGGTAAGCACGGAGACCAGCAGGAACGCGACGGAACGGCGCATCTTCATCCCTCCTGATGAGACACTGTCACTGCAATCGTACCACCTCCGATTCGTGAAGATCATAACGTTTCGGTAATGATGCGCTCCGGCGGCGGTCTGGTGCAGGAGGGCGGGCATTCCAAATCGGGGCTCTTCGACAAGTTTCGTGCACGATGTGCCCGCCACTGTAGGCTTCACTTGGCTCCGGACCCCGTTGCTCTCCGCCCACCCGCGCACGGGTTTTCGGGGGGGTTGCTTGCAAACTTGGCACTGGGCACCGGGCCCGCAGGGGCGGGCGCCGGGCACCTGGCGCCAGCCCTGCCCCGGCGCCCTCTGTGGGCCCACCCGCCAGGATGCCTGCCGCTGCGCCCACTTTTGCAAGTTAGCACCGAGGTTTCCCGTGTGCGGATGGTCGGAGCCGGCGAAAACCCCCGTTTGCGGGGCGAAATCGGGCTCTCCGCCCACCCGCGCACGGGTTTTCGAGGGGCCGGCGTGCTAATCCAGGCGGAGCTCCCAGGGGCGGGCGCAGACAACTACCTTGGCGCCCTTCGGGCGCCGGGCGGCCGGGTAGGCAGCTCCCGCGGCGCATGCTCCTGGTGGGCCAGGCGCATGGCGACCCGGTTCACGTCACCTTTGCATATCGGCCCTCCGAAAGAGCTTGCGCGGGTGGAGCGAACGACGAAAGTACTAGGGCTCCAGGGCACGACCAACGGCTAACTCCATCCGTGCACGGGTTTTCGGGGGGAGTGCTTGCAAACTTGGCTTGGGCCGGGCACCGGGCCCGCTCGGGCCAGCAGGGGCGGGCGCAAACAACTACCTTGGCGCCCTTCGGGCGCCGGCCACCTGGCGCCGGCCCTGCCCCGGCACCCTCTGGGGGCTCACCTGCCAGGACGCCTGCCTCTGGTGCCAAGTTTGCATGGAAGCCCCCTGAAAATCCTTGGCATCGTTGGCGCGAACGGTTGTTCATGCCCTGGAACCCCTTTCGCACAAGTCTTATAGGCTGCCGCGCTTCCCGGCTGTGCCGGGGCCGGGGAGGGTCTCCCCAGTAGGCGCTGCATTCCCAAGTGCTTGACGCCGTCCGTGGCCTTCGCCCTGTTTCGCCGGGCTCGGCTCCCTCTTGTCCCACAGTCTCCTGCGGGATCGCCTGACGATGCGGCAGGATTCGCTTTATGCTACGGTCTGTCAGCTACAGGGCGGCTTGGTCCCTACCCCGGCCGGAACTTGTCCAAGAGCCCAAATCGGACGGGCAAAGCTGATGCAGCGGCAAAAGTGCCCCGAAAGTGTGGATCGGACGCATTCGCGGGTTGTTTATGTCTGCTTCCAGGGTCAGGTGGGAGTCTGAAGGGCGCCAATGAATGAAGGCCACGGGCCGGGCGGCCGTGGCCTCAGGTGGCGGGGTACCGGACAACTTTTTCGCCGCAGTCACCCATGCCACTTCGTGGCACCACGAAGGATCAAAACCAACCTGGATTGTGAGTCGTGCCTTTATTTCTTGCCGCAGATGACGCAGATGCCGCAGATACTGGGTAGACGATCGAGGCCACTTTGTTTTTGATGACCTAGACAGGTTCTCATGGCATCTGCGTGATCTGCGTCATCTGCGGCAGAAAAGTATCCAAAGTCTGGGTTTCTGAGGGAGATGACCGCAGATTACGCAGATGCGGTACTACGCACTCAGGCTCAGCTGCCAGGTTACGCCGAACTTGTCCTGCACCCAGGCGAACTTGCGGGCGAAGGGGTACGCGCCCAGGGGCATTAGCACGGCGCCGCCTTCCGACAGGGCGCCGAAGTACTTTTCGACTTCGGCTTCAGTTTCGCAGTCGACCCACATGGAGATGGCCGGCGTGAAGGTAAACCCATGCTTGGCCGGACTGTCGATGGCCATGAATTGCTGGCCGTGAAGCCGGAAGGTGGCGTGAAAGACGCTTCCTTCGGGCCCCGCCTCGCCGGGGCCGTAGCGCTGGATATGTACGATGCCAGCGTTCTCAAAGATCGAGGCGTAGTAGTTGATCGCCTCTTCGGCCCTGCCTTCGAACATCAGGAAAGTCGTGATCTTCTGCTGTGACACGGCTTCCTCTCCCTTCCAGTCTCGTAGATGTAGCATACGAAACCCCTGGTGCCCAGTCAAGGACGGGAGGGGTCACACCGGGGGCAGCAATGGGACGTTTTTCACCGCGGATTGGGACATACGGTTTCCTGGTATGTGAGGTGCGAACAAATGTTTGTTTTCAATCGTATTCAGAGGGGGGAACCAAAGTAGGAGGTTGGCCGAATGTCCGAACTCGTTCATGGACAACTGACTGAGAAGATTCTCGGAGCAGCTTTTGAGGTCCATAGGTCGCTGGGACCAGGCTTCTTGGAGTCCGTTTATGAGGAAGCGATGGCGGTGGAGCTTGAGCAGTGCCAGATACCGTTCGAACGCCAAGTTGAAGTGCCGGTCTGCTACAAGGGCGTTCATGTTGGCGCTCACCGACTGGACCTGATCATTTCCGGACTCGTCGTCGTGGAACTCAAAGCAGTGAAAGAGTTGGCCGACATCCACACAGCTATCACACTCTCTTACTTGAAGGCGACCAAACTATCTGTTGCCTTGCTGCTAAACTTTGCGACGCCCAGTTTGGAGTACAAGCGAGTGTCACTCAAAAGTCCGGAAAGGACATCCTCATAATCCTGTGGGTAAACGGCTTCGGCACACTGGCGGGCAGCAATGGGACATTTTTTACCGCGGATTATGGGATTATCGGATGAAAGGATTGGAACTGAAGCTGTTGGAACTGGTTACTGACCATGGACTCAGGGGCTTCATCGAACGATATGACAACTCATTGTTTCAATCTGCGTAATCCGATAATCCGCGTAATCCGCGGTGAAATTCTCCCGTTCCCGCAAACGGCTTCGGCAAACAGGCGGACAGCAATGGGACATTTTTTAACCGCGGATTATGGGATTATCGGATGAAAGGATGGGAACTGAAGCTGTTGGAACTGGTTACTGACCATGGACTCAGGGGCTTCATTGAACGATATGACAACTCATTGTTTCAATCTGCGTAATCCGATAATCCGCGTAATCCGCGGTAAAATTCTCCCGTTCCCGCAAACGGCTTCGGCACACTGGCGGGCAGCAATGGGACATTTTTTACCGCGGATTATGGGATTATCGGATGAAAGGATTGGAACTGAAGCTGCTGGTTACTTACCGTGGACTCAGGGGCTTCATCGAACGATATGACAACTCATTGTTTCAATCTGCGTAATCCGATAATCCGCGTAATCCGCGGTAAAATTCTCCCGTTTCCGTAACAGACAGAACCCCCTCGCGCCCCGTTAAGGACGTGAGGAGGTTCTTCATCTAAACGTTTACAGACCGATCTTCACCCGGGAGGCGTAGAAGAGCACACGGCCGGCCAGTTCGCCCAGCACGACCAGGGCGATCAGCGCACCGGCCAGGGCCGGCACCGACGTGACCTTCTTCTGCGCCCACTGGCGCCAGGCCAGGGGCATGAAGATCGCCGCACCGATCGCGGTCAGGGCGACCCGGGCCCACTGGAGCACCGCATACGGACCGGCGATCAGCGCAGCGGTCTCGGCGGCTTCGGGACCGGCGGTGCCCAGGTAGGCGCCGTGGCTGGCCACGGCCATCATCTGGAGCGCCAGCATGGCGACGCCACCGATCAGCAGGGGCAGCAGGGCCTTGGGCTCCTCTTCCCCCTTCTGGAACAGTTGCCCGGCAAAGACCACGGCCGTGCCGATCAGGCCGGCAGTGGCGTAGAAGCCGAAGGTGGTGCTGGCATGCTCCCAGGCCGGGAAGGCCGTGGTCCGGTAGATCATCGACATCGCAAAGACCAGGGTGAAGCCGATCAGGCTCGTCAGAACCGACCAGCCGTTCCGGGTCTCCACGTTGCCGGCCTCCTTGGACTCGAAGACGAGGCCAATCAGCCAGGCGGCGCCGAAGGAGACGGTCAGGACGATCTCACGGCTCAGCCAGGAGGTGCCCAGGTTGGACATGGTCAGCACAGCATTCCAGGGGTAGCCCATGTGCAGGGCCGAGGCGATGACGCCGGCGACACCCAGGCCGCCTACCAGCCAGAGGTGGCGCATCCGCTTCGCCTTGGAGGTCTCGGTCCAGGCGGCCATTCGGCTGACGATATAGATACCGACTGCCGACTGGAGGCAGAGGGTATAGATGATCAACGGCAGATCATGCATGTTCACTTGAGGTCCCTCCCGCTGGCAGCGTTGATGGCGCCCTTCGGCGGGTTGATGCGCAGCGAGGGCTGGGTCCGCTTCGGGTCGGCCAGGCCGGCCACGGCAGCGGTGCCGCCCTTCTCCGCCTCGAGCTTGTCGATTTCGCCGAAGCTGAGGAGCTGATAGGGGCAGGCGTCGACGCAGACGGGGCGCTGGCCTGCGGCCAGCCGGTCGGCGCAGAGGTCGCACTTGCCGACCTTGCCCAGGTCGGGGTTGTACTGCGGGGCATCGTAGGGGCAGGCCCAGACGCAGGACTGGCAGCCGACGCAGCGGCTCTGGTCGACCATGACCACGCCATCTTCCGCCCGCTTGTGCATGGCACCGGTCGGGCAGACCTTGACGCAGGCAGGGTTCTCGCAGTGGTTGCAGGAGACGGAGAGCCAGTAGGCGGTGACGTTCGTGACCCAGGCATCATCCTGCTTCACCCAGCCGCCTTCCTCGTGCTTGACGACTTTCCGGAACAGTTGGCCCACTTCCAGGCTGGACCGGTCCTTACAGGCGATCTGGCAAGTCTTGCACCCGGCGCAGAACCGGGCGTCGACGTGAAATCCCAATTGCTTGGCCATGAAACCGTCACCTCCTTAAAGCTTGGCCACCTGAACCAGGTTGGTGTGCTGCGGGTTGCCCTTGGCGCCCGGGGTCGGATGGTACTTGGTGATGGTGTTAATGTTGCCGCGGATATCGACGCCGTCCTTGTTCGGCGTGAACCAGGCGCCCTGGGGCAGGTCGGCGACGCCGGGCATGATGCCCTTGGCGACCCGGCAGACCACGTGAATGGTGCCGCGGTCGTTCCAGACCTTGACCATGTCGCCATCCTTGATCCCGCGCTCGGCGGCGTCAAGCTCGTTCAGGGTAATCGCCTGCTGCTCGACCTCTTCCATCCACTTGTTGTTGTCGTGGGTGGAATGGACACGCCGCTTCGTGTGGTGGCCCAGCAGCTGAAGCGGGTACTTCTCCAGCAGGGCGGGGTCGGCATTCGGGCCTTCCCAGGCGGGCACGTACTTCGGAATCGCCGGCAGTTCCTTGGCGTTGCCGCGCTCTTGCGCCAGCTTGGCGATCGCCGCGGAGTAGATCTCGATCTTGCCGGACGGGGTGGCGAGCTTGTTCTTTTCGGGGTCCTTGATGAACGCCTCGTAGGCGATGACCGGCTTCGTGCTGGTGCCGCGGTAGATGGGATCCTTCAGCATCTGTTCCCAGGTGGGGAAGCCCGGGGTCTTGGCGGCGACGCCGCTCACGGCTTCCTTCAGCCACTGTTCCCAGGTCTTGCCTTCGGTGAACTTCGGGCCGATGCCCAGCTTTTCGGCGACGCCCGAGCAGACTTCGTAGTTGGTCTTGATGTCGTGCAGCGGGGTGATGGCCGGCACGCCCAGGTAGAAGCGGTCGCCCTGGACGTTGGTCGAGCCGCGGCCGAGGTGGAGCCGCTCGTAGCTGGTGGCGTCGGGCAGGAGCACGTCGGCGTACCGGGCGGACGGGGTCATCATCACGTCGTGGACGACGATGAACTCACAGAGCGACTCATCCGCCAGGACCTTGTGGGTGCGGCCCGTGTCGGAGTGCTGGTTGATCAGGGTGTTGCCGCCGTAGTTCCAGATGAACTTGATGTTGGAGTCAAGCTTCGGCGCGTTCAGGAGGCCGTCGACCGGGCGCAGTTCGGTGCCCCGCTCGATCGCTTCGTGCCACTGGAAGACGGAGATGGAGGCCTTGACGGGGTTGGTGCCCGCCGGCAGGCTGATGGACGGGGCGTTCTTGCGGCCATCGCGCAGGCCGGGGCCGCCGCCGCTCTTGCCGATGTTGCCGGTCATGGCGGCCAGCACGGGCAGGCCGCGCACGGGCTGCTCGCCGTAGGCATGCCGCTGCCAGCCGAGGTTCTGAATCAAGGCGCAGGGCTTGGTGGTGGCGATCTCGCGGGCGAGCCGGATGATGGTGTTACGGGGCACGCCGGTGATCTTTTCGGCCCACTCCGGGGTCTTCTTGACGCCATCGGCGAGGCCCATGACGTAGGAGCGGTAGCTGGAGTTGGCCGGGGCGCCGGCGGGCAGGGTCTTCTCGTCGAAGCCGATGGTGTACTTGTCCAGGAAGGCCTGGTCGTGCAGGTTCTCGGTCAGCATGACGTAGGCCATGGCGTCCATGAGGGCGTTGTCGGTGGTCGGGCGGATGGGAATCCACTCGTCGGCCAGCGCCTTGGAGGTGTCCGAGAGGCGCGGGTCGATGACGATTACCTTGGCGCCGGCCTTTTTGGCCTGCATCTGCCAGTAGAACTCGTTGCCGCCGCCGGGCTGGGTCTCCGCCGAGTTGTTGGCAAAGAGGACCACGAGCTTGGAGTTGACCAGGTCGTCGCCGGAGTTGGACTCCAGCTTGCCGAAGGTGTAGGGGCCGGCCCAGTTGTAACAGGCGGAAGAGTAGGTGCCGTAATAGTTCAGGTAACCGCCCATCATGTTGAGCAGCCGGGTGACCGGGGTACGGGTGGTGCCGTCGGTGCCGGAGGCGTACTGGACGTAGACCGCCTGGTTGCCGTGCTTCTTGATGATACGGTCCAGGTTGGTGGCGATCAGGGTGTAGGCTTCGTCCCAGGTGATGGGTTCGAACTTGCCTTCGCCCCGCTTGCCCACCCGCTTCATGGGCTGCTTGAGCCGGTCGGGGTTGTAGACGAACTGGCGGGTGGCACGGCCGCGCAGGCAGCCGCGCATGGCCGGGAAGCCAGGGCGATCCATCTGGTCGGTGTCGACCCGTACGATGGTGTCATCCTGCACATGAAGCTGGAGCGCACAGGAGTAGCCGCCGCAGTTGACGGTGCACTGCTGGGGAACCACTTTGACGGGCGCCGGGGTTCCGGCAGCGGATGCCGTACCTTCGATAAGGCCGCCCTGCGTGGCAGCGACGCCGCCGATGGCTGCGCCGGCACCAACGACCGCCGACCACTTCAGGAAGCTCCGTCGGGAGAGATCAGGCCGCATCATGAATCCTCCTTCTGCATCAGATGAGCGATGGGGCCGCCAGCTGGCGGCGGACCTCGTTCAAGTCATAACGGAGCAGGCCCAGGGTGAGCCGGGCCAGGGCGCCGTAAAACCCGGTTTCGGAAGCGGATTCGGCCCGGGCCGTGAACTGGTGGGTCCAGCGGAGGAGATGATCCTCCAGACATTCCCGCTGGCCTTCGAGTAAGGCGCGGGCGCCGGGTTCGTCGCCGGCGGTGAGCCGCTCGGCGGTGCGGGCGGCCAGGGCGGCGAGGAACTGGAGCTGGAGGGCCAGGTGGTCGTCGGGCTGGCGGCTGGGGTCGGAGGCGGCCAGGCCGAAGCGGGCGTAGAGGGCCCGGACTTTCAGCGTATCTTCGCCGAGCAGTACGTGCTCCCGGTCGAGGTAGACCGATTCCCAGGGCGGCGCGTCGGCGGGGCCGAGGGTGCCGAAGAGGTGGTAGAACTCGAACTTCAGGCTGTCGGCGGTGGTGCCGTCGTGGGCCAGGGCTTCGGCGAGTTTGGTGAGGCCTGCTTCGACGTCGGGGGTGCCGCGGCCCAGGGGGAAGTCGGTGACGAAGTCGGGGTCGCGCAGGGCGGCGAGGGTCGGGTCCTGCGGGTGGGTCAGGAAGAGGTTGGCGAGCAGGGTGTAGACCTGCTGGCGGATCTCGTAGGGTAGGGTCAGGTCGGTCATGAAAAACGCCCTCCTCAGGGGGAAGACTCTGCTTCTCCATGATGAAGGGCGGGGGCGTAGTTGGCATATGACCCTAACGGGCCTTGGTGAGACAATTCGGTCCTAGTGCGGTTTTGGGCGGTGGT
>JARBUG010000189.1 GCA_029239785.1 Symbiobacteriaceae bacterium
GCTTCCTGAAAGAGGCGGGCGTTGGGGAGGTTTGTCTTGGCATCAGTCAGGGCAGCTGTCAGCGCCCGTTTTTCGGCGGCCGCCAGGTAATTGGTGGCGAGCGCAATCATGCCCAGGTAGACCACCCGAATAAAGACCCGGCCAAGCTCCGGCGGCCCGTTGACCCAGAGCACGCTGCCCGTGTATGCGGCAAGGGCGACCAGGCCGACCACCCAGGCTTCCCGCTTGGTCACCAGAATGCCAGCCTCGCTCACAATCAGCACGTAGAGCAGATACGCATCCGTGCGAATGCCGCCCCGCTGGATGACCACCATGGTCACCAGCAGCAGATCAAAGGCGAAGGTGGCGTACCAGACCCATGGGCTCAAGCCCTTCGGTTGGGCGCGGTTGCGCAAATGCAGGCCCAGGTTGCTGAGGCCGAAGATGAACAGAATTGGCCATATGGTCGACCGGCCCGAGCCGAACGCACTGACCCCGAACATGAAGGGGGTAGTGAACAGGAGGACCCATCGCAGGCCCAATATGAACCGCAGGGAGCCGCGTCCCTGCCGAGTCAGGGTATGTGCTGCAATCACTCGCTCTCTGCCCTCCCGCCGCTAGTCGTCCGATCGCACCTTATATCTTACATGATTCCCTGGAGATAAGCGACATGTAAACAAATGTATATACGAAGAAAAAGGAAGGCGCACAGCCCTCCTTTACCGGTTCGCCAGTTTGAGAAGATCGACGCCGCGCAGCCGGCACCACTCTCCCGTTGGCCCTGTAATGACTACGGGCCGGTGCTGCATTGCCCGAACGCCCTGCGCCCCGGTCAGCACCATGGCCCGGGCCAGGTCGGCGAGCAGCCCCGTCAGATACTGTCGTGCCGCCTCGGCGCCGCCTAGCTGATGAGCCCGCAGCACCGCACCCGCCACCCCTACGGCGGCGGCGCCCAGGGCCAGCGCCCGGGCCGCTTCGCTGCCGTAGGTAATGCCGCCGCTGGCGATCAGGTCGAGGCCCGGCAGCTCCAGCGCCGCCACTTCGGCCACTGCCGCAGCGGTTGGAATGCCCCAGGCCTCCAGCCCGGGGTCCAGCGCCGCAGGGCCCCGCTGCCCTTCGATCCAGGCGAAGTTGGTGCCGCCGCGGCCCGACACGTCGATCGCCCTGACACCCACGTCGTAAAGCTGCTTGGCTGTCTCACGCGAAATGCCGAACCCGCACTCCTTGACGATCACCGGCACGCCTGCCTTGCGTACGAGCGCCTCAATGCGCGCGAGCTGCCCCCGGAAGTCGCGGTCGCCTTCCGGCATGACCAGCTCCTGCGGGGCGTTGAGGTGGAGCTGAAGGCCGTTGGCCTCCAGCATCTCAACGGCCTGGCAGGCGTCGTCGATGGCGGCCCCGGCTCCCACGTTTGCCAGAATGACCCCGTGCGGATGGCTGTGGCGGACCACCCGATAGCTTTCAGCCACGTCGGGTTCCCGAATGCCCGCCGTCTGGGAGCCGACGGCCATGGGGAGATCCAACTCGGCGGCTAGCAGCGCCAGGTCGCGGTTGATCTCCGCCACTCCGTGGGCGCCGCCGGTCATCGCGTTAATCAGCACGGGGCGGGAGAAGCGCAGCCCCCCCACGCTGGTTGTCAGATCAATCTGGTCCAGCGCCAGTTCCGGCAGGCTTCGATGCACGAGATGAACGTCCGCCCACCCCGGTGCCGCCAGACCGTTTGGCCGTTCCCCCGCCAGCGCTGCGGGCTGCCCCACTGCCAGCCTTACGTGATCCAGTTTTCTTTGCTGTCTCAGACTCACCGGTGGTACCTCCTGCTGCGTTACGACGATACCCGCTGCTCTTCTTGGGTTTCTCCTGCGGGAACTCGAAGCCGACTGCGCCCTCTTTCAAAACGAGGTAGGCTGAGAATGTTTTGCCCGTGCGGGGTGACTTGAAGCCTTCGATCAGCTTGGTGCGGCCTTTCTCCAGCAGGCCGCCCGCCATGGTGGCGTCGACCACCTTGCCACAGAGCCAGGTCGGAATGCGGAGGGTGCAGTCGGCGTTGGCACAGTTCCAGTCGCGGCTGGTTTTGACCACCGCCCGCCCGCAGCGGGGGCATTTGCCGGCAAAGGCCGGCAGGGCGCCCGGGTCGGCGCCGCCCGTGGCTCCGGCTCCTTCGCGGCGGGCACCGCTCGACCGGGCGGTCGTACCGGTGCTTCCGGCCGCCCCCCGGCGGGTGGCTGACCGTGCCTTGCCCGTGCCGGCTGTGTTGCTGGTCGTCGGTTCTCCCGCCCTGGCCCCGGCCTCGCCTTCGGCCCGCTTTACCAGGTCGACAATCTGCACCGCCAGCCCCTGGATTTCGGCCATGAAGCGCTCCGCCCGGGCCTCGCCGGACTGAATGTCGGCGATCTCCTTTTCCCAGCCACTGGTCAGCTCCGCCGACAGGAGCACCTGGGCGCCGGCCAGTTCGGCCAGGTCCACCAGCCGGTGGCCCTTGGCGGTCGGCACCAGCGATCTCTTCTCGGCCTCAATATAGCCGACATCTTTCAGCCGCTCAATAATGGCCGCTCGGGTAGCCGGGGTACCCAGGCCGTGGCCTTTCATGGCTTCCTTGAGCGCTTCGTCGTCCATGCTGCGGCCGGCCGTTTCCATGGCGCCCAGCAGGGCCGCTTCCGTGAAGCGCTTGGGCGGCTGGGTCTGCTTCTGCTCGGCCTCGGCTCCCTTTACGGCCACCATCTCGTTGGCGTGCAGCGCCGGCAGCACCTGCCGCGGCTCCTCCTCCGGCGCCTCGCCCTTCGCCGCCTTGCCGCGGGCCGGCGCCGGCGGCGGCTCCACCACCCGCCAGCCCTCGTCCAGCACCCGGCGCCCCCGGCTCCGGAACCGGTCGGGCGCAGGGTCGACCCGGGTGATCACCTCGGTGTCAAGGTAGCGCGCTTCCGGGTAGAACTGCGCGAGGAAGCGGCGCACCACCAGCCCGTAAACCTTCGCCTCCACGGCCCCGAGCGTGCCGGGCGCCTCCGTGGTCGGAATGATGGCGTGGTGGTCACTCACCTTGGTATCATCCACCACCCGCCGGTTACCGGGGTGGACCAGGTCAGGGTTGGCCCCGGCCGCCAGCGCCCGAAACTCGGTTTGAAGGCCCGCCGCCTTCAGCACGGCTGGCAGCGTCCGCACCAGGTCGCGGTTCAAATACCGGGAATCGGTGCGTGGATACGTAATCAGCTTCGCTTCGTAGAGCGACTGGGCGGCCTTCAGCGTGGCGGCCGCGGTCAGGCCGAAGCGCTTGTTCGCCTCCCGCTGCAGGGCCGTCAGGTCGTACAGTTGCGGCGGCCGCTCGCTGGCGGGCGTCTCCTCGGCCGACTCGATGACGCCCGGCCGGGCCTTGACCCGGCTTGCGATCGCCTCGGCCTCGGCAGCGGCCTTCAGCCGGTCGCCGCCGGGGCCGAACCACTTGCCCCGATACTTGCGGCCGTCAGCCGTGGCGAAGTCAGCAAAAACCTCCCAGTACTCCTCGGGCTTGAAGGCCGAAATCTCCCGCTCGCGCTTTACCATAAGCGCCAGGGTCGGCGTTTGGACCCGACCGACGGAGAGCAGTTCGCCCCACTTGACCGTAAAGGCCCGGGTGGCGTTCATGCCGACCAGCCAGTCGCCCTGGGCCCGGCACCGGGCGGATTGATACAAGCGCTCGTACTCCGTCTCGGGCCGCAGCTCGGCCCATGCCTTGCGAATCGCCTCGCGCGTGAGGCTCGAGACCCAGAGCCGCCGGGCGGGCTGGGTGGCCCGGGCCATCTGACAGATGTACCGGAAGATCAGCTCACCTTCGCGGGCGGCGTCGCACGCGTTAATCAGTTCGGGCGCCACCCGAATCAGGCGGGAGAGCACCTCGAACTGGCTCCTGGTTTTGGTAGTCACTTTCAGGTCGAAGAAGCTGGGCAGCATGGGCAGGCTCTCCAGCGACCAGCGCTTCCACCGGGCGTCGTACTCCTCGGGCGACTTCAGTTCGACCAGATGGCCGATGGCCCAGGAAAGATAGTATTGCTCGCTTTCGAGGTATCCTTCCCGCCGTGAAAAACCGCCCAGCGCATCGGCGATTGCGCGGGCGGCGGACGGCTTTTCGGCAATGATCAGGACCTTTTTCGCCATCGACACGGTTACCCCACCTCGCATACATATGTTCGCCCAGCCGCGGGCGAATCCCTGCATCACCCCCGCTTCAGCAAATAGACACCAGGCTCAGGCTTATACCCCAGTTTCCGGTTGACCGCCAGCATCGGCCGGTTCTCTGAGTCATTGTTGGTCACCAGGCGGGAGAAGCCATGCGTCCGGGCTGTGTCGATCGCCAGCAGCTTCAGCCACAGCGCGATCTGCCGGCCCCGGTGGCTGGCGACCACGCCGGTCATGCCGTTCTCCAGCGCCTGGCCCACGGGCCGGAGCACCGCCAGCCCGACCCACTGGTCGCCGTCCGCGGCAATCCACTGCAGTTCCGACCGGTAGCTGCTGCCCGCAAACTTACGCTGGCTGTACTGCTCAAAGGTTGAGAAGGTCTGCTCCCGCCCGGGAATGTCCAGGGACGTCGCCTTGTTCACCGCATACATGCGGCGGCGGGCCTCCTCGGTATCACCGGCGTCCGCCATGGTGAAGAAGCGGATTCCACTGGCCTCCACCCGCTCCAGGACGCCCGCGAAGGGCGCCGGATCGAACTCGGCCACCAGCAGGCTCGAACTGAAGAGATGCCGGTCAATGGTATAGCCCCGGCTCTGGGCGAAGCGCAGGGCGGGCGCGTCGTCATCCATCACTTCGGTCTCCCACCGGGTCAGGCCCAGCTCCAGCGCATGGGCAGATGCCTCGGCGTAAAGCTGTGAGCCGGTCCCCCGCCCCCGCAGGTCAGGGTCGACCACCACCCAGAGCGAAACCCGCCCCGGGCCCCACCATGGCAGCCGCACAACCCGGCTGAAACCGGTCACGTTCCCGGCCTCATCCTCGGCCACCATCTCGCGCAGCACCTGGCCGTCCGGCATGCTATGGCGTTCCGCGATCAGCGCTTCTGCCGTCAGCGGCTCCGGCTCGGTGGTGGATGCCAGGGCGGCGATCTGCTCGTAGTCGGTATAGGATTCTGCAGGCCTGATTCGCATGGGGACCACCTCGTCTTTGGCGGTGAATCGGTGCGGGAAGATGAATACATGTCCACGACCAGAGAGACAGCAGCGAGCACAGATGAAATGTGTTGAAACAGGATCGCCATGATACAGGCCGCACCACGCGTGAATGTTGGATGAATGTTGGACGAATGTTGGATGGGTATTTGACACATCGAACATATTTCTGCCACGGATTTCACGGATTACACGGAGTGTCAGAGCTCTTCTGGTTTATTTTGGGGAGCAGAGCCTGCAGCACAGACGCTTTATTCGTTAAAGGAAAATCCGTGAAATCCGTGGCGAAACAATGGCCCTCTTCGTCAATAATCAAAGGCCACCGGAGTTACCCCCGGTGGCCCAGTCGACTACTCCTCGGTCTTCTCCTCAGCGGGCTCCTCAGCCGGCTGCTCGGCGGCGGCGGTGGTCTCCGCAGCCTCCTCCACGGCCGGGGCCAGGGCGTCACGCAGGCTCAGGCTGATGCGGCGCTGCTCGGGGTTAACACCCACGACCTTGGCCTGCACGACCTGGCCAACCTGGACCACATCGCCCGGGGTATTGACCCGGTGATCGGCCAGCTGCGAGATATGAATCAACCCGTCAACGCCGGGCTCCAGCTCCACAAAGGCGCCGAAGGTGGCCAGGCGGGCGACGGTGCCGGTCACAATCGTGCCCTCGGCGTACCGCTCAACAGCGGTCACCCAGGGATCGGACATGACCTGCTTGAGGCCCAGGGAGACCTTCTTCTTCTCCCGGTCCAGCCGCAGGACCTTCACCTGGAGCTTCTCGCCTTCCTTGATCACCTGGCTGGGGTGCTTGATCCGGCCGTAGGACATCTCGGAGATGTGCAGCAGGCCGTCAACGCCGCCCAGGTCGATGAAAGCGCCAAAGTCGGTCAGGCTCTTGACGGTGCCTTCCCGGACCTGGCCTTCTTCCACGGTGCCCCAGAAGGACTTCTCAACGCCCTCACGCTCGGACTCGATCACCTCGCCGGCTTCGAACTTCTTCACGATCGACTCCCAGGCCTCAGCTTCCGCCACGCGGCGAATCGAGAGACGGAGCCCGCCTTCGCCGGAGGGATCAAGGGCATAGACCATGACCCTGATCTGGTCGCCGGGCTTCAGGCCGGATTCGCGTGCGTTCTTCAGCGGACGGTGTGTGACCTCGTTCAGGTTGATGGTGCCCTCGGACTTGTAGCCGACGTCGACCATGACGTAGTCGTCGTTAACGCTAACGACGATACCCATCACGATCTCGCCTTCCTTCAGCACGCGCAAAGCGGCCTCCAGTTCAGCCCGGTCCTCAGCGTTCTCAGTCTCGTTGTTCCGGTTGACGAACTCCTGCACAGCAGTAGACCTCCTCGATGGCTCTACAAAAGAGAGCGGCGCCGGACGCGCACTTTCCGAACCATACATTAGCTAGCTTGTAGGCAATATGCAAATCCGCTTCCGGGCAGCGGGATCCCGAACCCTACTTCATCGGCGGTCACCGTCAGCGGTTGTCGCCGGCGGCGGCTTCATACGGCAGGGGTGGCTCCAGTTGGGCGCCAATCGCCGACATAATGGCGGCGCTCGCCCCCTCCAACGCTTCGCTGTTTAGCTTGGCATCGCGGTACGCATTCAAATCCACAGGTTTTCCATATCGGATCAAAATCGGACCGAACAACTTGTACTTCGATGAGATACCAACCGGAATGACCGTCGCCCCTGACTTGAGCGCCAGATAGGCCGCCCCCGGCTCCGCCTTGGCCAGCTTGCCGGTTTTGTTCCGGGTTCCCTCCGGGAAGATGCCGAAGCAGATGCCTGACTGAAGCACATCAATCGACTTCTTCAGGGCGGCCCGGTCCGGCGCACCCCGCTTGACAGGGAAGACGCCCATTCCGTTCAGGACAAAGGCGAAGAGCTTGTTTTGGAAGAGCTCATGCTTGGCCATATAGGAGATGGGGCGGGGCATCGTGATGCCGACAATCATCGGGTCACGGGCATTAAAATGGTTCCCGCAGACTATGACGCCACCGTCTGGCGGAATGTTCCCAAGTCCTTCAACCTTGATGCGATAGATCGCACCGAACGTCAGCCTGACGAGCCCTCTGGCGAATCCATACAGCCACAAGGTCTAACCCCTCCGGCAGTGGGATAGAAGCTCAGCCATTACATCGTCCACCGAGCGGTCGGTGGTATCGATCAAAATCGCGTCCGGGGTCTGAATCAGGGAATGTTCGCCTTTGTTCCGGTCCTGTTCGTCGCGGGCGGCAATGTCGGCAAGCAGTTCGTTCAGGGGGATATCGTGCCCCTTGGCGGCCTGCTGCTCCTGCCGGCGGCGGGCCCGCTCCTCAAGCGATGCGGTCACGAAAAACTTGACGTCGGCATTGGGCAGCACGTAGCTGCCAATGTCGCGCCCGTCCATCACCACGCCGCCTTTTCGCGCAATCTGCCGCTGCTGCTCGACCATGTAGCGGCGGAGGCCCATGGCTGCAGAGACTCGGCTGACGACCCGCTCAATCTCCGGCTCCCGGATATCGCGGGTCACTTCTTGCTCATCCAGAAAGACGCGGTTGCCAAGTATGCCCCGCTCCAGGCGGACGCAGGTCTGGCCGGCCATGTCGGTCAGGGCCGCGTCGTTGGTGAGATCGATGCCAGTGCGCAGCGCTTTGAGCGCCAGCGCCCTGTACATGGCACCGGTGTCGACATAGAGATACCCCAGCCGTTCGGCCAGGAGCTTGGCGAGCGTGCTCTTGCCGGCGCCTGCCGGCCCGTCCATCGCGATGCTGAGCCCGAGGGCTTGGTTGGGTGGGTTGCAGAGGGTCAAGCTTTTCCCTCACTCCAGTCGGGACGAAGTGCCACGGCGCGCCGCAGATAAACGTGGTGCATTTCATCCGGTCGTTTTGTTGTGTTCAAATGGATGAGGACCCGGATGCACCTGGGCAGGCTTCCGGGTACGGGAATTTCGGTGGAGCAAAGCATGGGAACCATGGTCCAGCCCCGTTTGCGGGCGGCCTCAGCCGGGAAGGTGGCGTGCAGGTCGGCCGTCAGCGTGAAGATCGCACTGGCGACATCTTCCGGCGCGAACTCGTTGCACCGGCAGATCTCTTCCAGGAGCTCTTCGGTGGCCTGAATAATCGTTTCCTTATCGTCAGTTTCCACGGTGGTAGCGCCGCGGATACCTCGCACAAAATAGCTCATAGCGAACCCCCAGTACGGGCTTGTAAAAGGCAATAGGCGCGCGAGAATCTGCCAGGGGCTCCCTCCTAAGATTAGCAGACGCTATCGCTGGCGTCAAACCTTGCGGTGGACGTAGGGTTGGGGATTGGGGCATTTTATTAGCCGCGGATTGCGCGGATTTCACGGATTTCAAAGGCAATCGCGGATTTACCTGGTACGACTATCCTGGTCATCATTTATATATGACCTGGAACGGTCTTCCCGGCAACCCGCGATTGTGCCGAAATCCGCGTAATCCGTGAAATCCGCGGCAAGATTAACGCCCGCGTTCTCACTCAGGACAGAACAGCCTCCGGCACGGTCCAACGCAACGTATACGCCCCGCCCGAGCCCGAGTACAGGTTGACCCGGATCGACCAGGCGCCCGTCACGTCGATGTTCGTATCTAGCGCTTCGGGGTTGTTCAGCGTGTAGGCCCTCCCCCGCTCCCGGCCGCTGGGGTCGTTCAGGTAGAAATCAATGTCGCTGCTGCCCGTCCAGCCCACCGTGGCCCGCCCCCGGCCTGTGTAGGCCATGGGCCGCTGGTGCGTCATGTTGCGGGCACCGGGCGTTACGGCGCTCTGGTAGGTCTCCTGGCGGAAGCCCAGGGCGCCCAGGGTAAAGTCGGAGTCGGTGCCGTCAAACAGGTTGACCCGGACCCGGTAGGCGCCGGCCCCATAGCGGACCGTGTCAATGCGGAACCGCTCCGGATTGTTCAGCGTGTAGGCCCGCCCAATCTGCGTGCCGTCGGGCGCGTACACGTAGAAATCCAGGTCTGCCCGGGTCGCCCAGGAGAGGGTCAGGTCCACAAAGCCCGCTTCGTGCACGTTGATTGTGAGGTTAGCGTCCCGCGCACCGCTGGTCACCCGCCCGGTCTTCTGCAGCTCATGGGCCAGGCCCGGCTGAGGCGCCTCGTTCTCCACGGTCACGTTGCGGGTTGCGAGCGCTTCCTGGCCGGCAGCATCCGTGGCCCGGGCCGTCAGGGTGTGGGCGCCCTGGCTGGCATCCGCCGTATTCCAGGCGTAGGTGTAGTGCGTCCCGTCGAAGCTGCCGGATATGTCGGCGAAGGCACCGCCGTCGATGGCAAGTTCGACCCTGGCAACCCCGGCGTCGTCCGCCGCCCGGACCTTTACGGTCGTAGCGCCGGAGAGCACGGCGCCCTCCGCCGGCTCATCGATGGCGACGGCAGGCGGCAGGTCGGGCGCCGCCCCGAGCCCGGCGCTCACGTCAGCCACGTACTCGCCCGTGCCCGAGTACGCCCGGATCTCCATGCGATATGTGCCAACCTGGGTGACGCGCTTGGCCATCGTCTCCTGGCGGGAACTGCCCGTGGCCCGGCCCAGTTCGGTGCCGTCGGGGTTAAAGACGTACAGGTCAAAGTCCGGGCTGTTCGACCCCGTCCAGCCGGGCATCAGCAGCGTGATGGCCACCGGGTAGGAGGGATCGTTCACCGTAAAGGAATGCTCCACCATCGCTCCGGTCAGCGTGCCCGAGAAGGTCACGTGCCCCGGCACGGCGGGCGCCGTCCCGCCCGGGTAGGAGCCCGCCCGCTTCACTGCTGCGTGCGCATCCAGCCGGCCCCAGCCGTAGTCGATATCCTGGCCCGTGGGTCCCCAGTCCTGCGCCGTGGTGCGGAGAATGTCGCGTACCTGGGCCACGGTCAGGGAAGGGTTGGCGTCGACCATCAACGCGACAACACCTGAAACGTAAGGGGTTCCGTATGACGGATAGACCCCCCAATGGAAATGTCGGCAGCACGAGAGCTTGCCATTTCTCTGGCCTTGGGGAGAAACTGGGCCAGGTCGACCCGAAAGTAGATCTCCACCTCTCCCCTTCGGACCGAAATTCGCTCGATCAGATCTCGCAGCAGTATCTTCTGATCTTCCCGGGGCGCTTCCTTGAAGAAGTGCCACCAGTGGGGGGCGAGACGGGCCAACTCGCTAACTTGCTCCTGGGTAGCAGGCTGCTGTCTCCGCTCCTGCTCCAGGGCCTTCAGGCTTTGGGATAGGTGTTGCCTCCGCTCACGTGCTTCCCGTACCTTTGCAGTCAGCATCTCTTCACTAAATGGGCTTTCCTCCGGGTTGGCCAGGAAGGCGTCCATGCGGGCCAGCCAGCCATCGATTACCCGATCGACCTTGGTGACTTCGGCCTGGAGTAGCCGGATCTGCTCTTCGACATCGCTCCTGCCTTGGCCGGCCCCTCCCAGGACCATGTCGGCAAGTTCCTGACCGTCCATCATTGTCAGCAGGGTTTCGAGTTGATTCAGCACGGTCGTCTCCAGGCGCTTCTGCCCGTACCCCCGCTGGCCGTCGCAGAAGTCCCGACCTTTGTGCATCTGCGTTTTGCAGATATAGGAGATGGTGCTTGCACGGGTGTAGGTACCGTCTTTGCGCCTGGACTTATACGGACGGGCATCGGGAGACAACCGCGAACCGCAATGACCACAGAAGACCACGCCAGTTAGTAGCGCCGACGTGCTCCTAGTGCTGGCTGTGATGGCATAACGGACGGGCATTTCGCTGCCGTGGCGCGTCTTGGCGGTCTTCATGGCGGCGATCAGTTTGAGCCACTGGTCCAAAGGGATGATTTGATATTCCGGTATGGGCTTTAGATTGCCCGTCTCGTCCCGTGGGAGGATGAACTGGTCGAGCTCATACGGGTTCTTCCGGGTGAAGAAGTCACCGGATTGCCGCGTCCTGCTGTACGCTGGTAGACCGGCAATAATGGGGTTTTGGAGGATGCGCCTGACCCCTTGGTCGTCCCAGGATTTTCCCCGACGATAAGGGATGCCCTTTCGGTTCAGTTCGTGTGCGATGAGCATGCAGCCCATTCGTTCCTCCAGGTAGAGGCGAACCATCAGTTCGATGACCTTGGCTTCGTCGGGATCAACGATTAGCGCCAGTTCTTCCGACTTGGGCCGCCTGCGCTTGTTGTGTTGGTATCCGTACGGGTTAGGCCCGCCGCTCCATTTCCCTTGCTTGGCCATCTGGAGCATGGCCTCAGTTACCCGAATGCTGGTGTTCTTGCTCTCCGTCTCGGCTTGCCAGCCCTCAAGGAAGCGGACGAACTTGTCCATCTGGGTGTCCAGGGCGAGCAGTTTTCCCCCCGCGGCGTCCTTGACTGACCAGACCTGGCACCCAATCTTGCGGAAGCGGTCAATCACGATCGGGTACTCGAAGGAGTTTCGGGACAGTCGGTCAGCCTTGAAGACCACCAGGACCTCCCACAGGCCCGCTCTGGCGTCCCTGAAGGCCTGTTGGAGGACGTCCCGATCATCGGCACTCACCTTGAAGCCTGAGACGCCTTCCTCAGCGTACTCCTTTACGAGCGTCCAACCCGTCTGCCCGGCGATGAACTCCCGAACAGCCTGGCGCTGTACGGGGATTGTATCGTCGCCCTCGCGCTTAAGCTGCTTATCCGTGGACACGCGGTAGATAGCTGCAACCTTCACTCGCCCAACCTCCTGATTCCGAACCTTTCCACAATCATACAAAAAAGGCAGGGTTCGCATCAAGCGAAACCCTGCTTTCTGTCTAGCTGAGCTATGGCCTGCCGAAGCAGTCGCTGCTTGAAGTGGCCCAGGTCAGCAGTCCCTTCGACCGGGAAGGTGAGGACGACCTTCATACCGGTGTCAGGGTCGGTGTACCGGGCGCGGATGACGGGGCGCCCGTTCAGGGACTCCAAGGTGAGTTCATAAGCGTTGCCGAGTACAGCCGTGACCAGCCGAGGGTCCACCCCCGCACCTCCCCAACAGCAGCGTTGAAGCCATCATACCATGTTCGACGCTGTTGATAAGGTTCGGGGGTGTGTATTCTCTGGGGGGTTAGTGGCGGTGAGTAATCGCACACTCTTCTTGCCTGCTGGCTCTAGAGGGAACGGCCCTAAGGCCCACTCTGCCGCCTCGCTTTACACACTGTTCTATCTTAGAGCCACAAGGTGCAGGACCCGACGCACCCACTCCTTTATCCTGCAGACCCGAAGGGGCGGACGCAATTAGTACGTCGAGCTACAATGGATATGCCTGAAAGAGGGAGGGTATTTTGAGTTTTTGCCTAAATTAACGAAGGATAATCGGAAGGAGGGGCTGTCTTAGTGTCTAGTTATGTGACACGCGTTGAGGCTACCGGCTTACATGGAAGGTATGATCTCGCCATCAACCTTTTGCCCGGGATTAACGTTATCTACGGTCGAAACGCAGCTGGAAAAACCACGCTCCTACACATTCTTGCTAACATCCTAAACGGTACGTTTAGCCGCTTTGCATACCTGGCTTTTCGCGAAATCCGAGTGACGACCGATCAAGGGCATGTGATCTCCGTTCGACGCTCGCCGTCCCCAGACACAGAAGATGAAACGGTTGTGATTTTCCATAACGAAGAGCAACTCGTCGAGTACTCGGTAAACGCCGTTCAGAGTCGATTCAATACACATGCCGGAACAGTATCGGATGATCCTGATTTGGAGGAACTCGAACGGGCTCGAAAGTTGATAGATCGCTTTCCAGTGGGTCCTGCTGCCTATTTTCCGGCCTTTCGGGCAGTGATCGAAGCAGTTGCCGCGGACGATACCCCGGGCAAACCCATGGGTTCTGTAACGCGTCACCGTCAGGTTCGCCTAACCAGGGCGGCCCGGAGGCTATTCGGACCCTTCGTCCCCCCCATTACCTATCCCTCCCCGCTGGAGATTGGTCAGGAGTTGTCTCGTCGGTTGCAGTCAGCTGCGTACATCGTTGCAGATGAGAGCAAGGAGATTCTCTCCCGTGCATTCTTAGATGTCTTTGCGGCGCTCCCCTACGCCGACACGACAAGCAGTGAGACCCCCGAAGAGATCCTCGAACAAATTAAGCGTCTTTTGGAGGAGCTGGAACGAACCGAAGTTGCAGGTTCTGTGGGGCGGCATGAGGACGTTTACAGAAGCCTATCTGATGTGATTCCTGTTCTGACAAAAGGAAACCTATCCGGTACTGCTGCGAGTGTGCTCTCAGTATATCGGAAATCACTCGCTCAGCGCATCAAAGTGCAACGCAACATATATTCTCCGATTGAACAATACACAGAGGCAGTCAATGACTTCCTGGAGGGAAAGAGGCTAGTGGTAGACTCTTCCAGAGTGCGGAGCGATGGACGACTTGTGACGGTTCGGTTCCTTGACGGGACGGAGGTCAGTCTGCGTGCCCTGTCCTCGGGGGAAC
>JARBUG010000031.1 GCA_029239785.1 Symbiobacteriaceae bacterium
CCACCTGTTCGCATGCGGCCTTCGTCATGCGCCGGGGGACCTGCAGGTGCAGGGTCACCTCCTGGGCGCGCTGCCGGACCTCCACCCGCTGGAGCTTGGCGTCATCCAGCACCCACTGGATGTCGGCGGGCAGCGAGGTCCGGTCGATCATTCCGAGCCAGTCTGTTTGCGGCGACATGAGCTTGTTCTCACCCCAAGAGAGTCAATAGTGAAACTCACGCGGGCGTCCCGAACATTCGGGCGCCCGCGTCTCTTTTCCTGTCCTATTCTTCTTCAGTGACCGAGACAACACCTTCTGTTGCCATTAAATCACCGATAAGGCCTGCTGTGTCTGGATTTCTGCCCGACATACGGATGAAGAAGGAGATTTCGACCGTGCCGGGAATGGGGCCGTTTTTCATGCTGACGCTGCGAATGTTCGCCCCCCAGCGGCCGCAGACGGTGGCCAGCATGCCGAGCCGCCCGGGCGAGTCGGTCACGTGGACGGTGAGGGTGTGCAGGCCGCCCTTCGAAATCCAGCGGTGTTCGACTTCGGAGAGCGTTTTGAGCGTCAGGACGACGATGGCCGTGGAGACCAGCGACTCGATGTAGAGGTTCGAACCGACCGCCAGCCCGATGCCGGCCACGACCCAGAGCGATGCGGCAGTGGTCAGGCCCCGGATGTTTGCGCCTTCGCGCATGATGGTGCCGGCGCCCAGGAAGCCGATGCCGCTGACGACCTGGGCGGCGATGCGGCCGGGGTCACCGGTGGTGCCGCCATCGGCCCGGACCATGTAGTACATGGAGAGCGATACCTGCATGAGCAGCGCCGAGCCAACACAGACCAGCACGTGGGTGCGCAGGCCCGCCGGCCGGCGGGACCGTTCCCGTTCCAGCCCCACAACACCGCCGCAGATGGCGGCGATGAGCAGCGGCAGGCTGGTGGTCCAAAGCGTTTGGAAGAAGGTCTGAATGTTGACGAGCGGCAACTCGATCACGCGGCATTATCCTTTCGTAGAGGCGGCGTACTTGAGTATTTCGTAGTACATTTTGAGCCTGGCAGCGGCGCCCTTGATGGGGCCCAGCTTCTCTTCCTTCATGCGGTGGCTCATTTCGCCGAGCATGACTTCGACCGTGTTGTAGCCCTTATGCTTGACGTGCCGGGTCAGGGCGACTTCGATACCGAATCGGGCGCCGTCGGCCTCCGGACAGTCGTGGAACATTTCGTTGACGATTTCTCGCCTGACAGCCCGCTGCCCGGAAAGATACGGTGCGACGAGTTGGGCGAGGTCGGTCATGCCACGGCCATCTTCGAAGATGCCGATGGTCATGTCTGCCTGATTCTGCAGGACCGGATTGAGCAGCAAGGCGACATGCGCCGGCGAAAGGCCGATGAGGTCGGCGTCCAGGAAGAGGATGACCGGGGCATCGGTGGCGGTGAAACCGGTTTTCATGGCGCCGGCCTTGCCCATGTTCTCTTTATGCTCAATAACCCGGGCGCCTGCGCGCCGGGCTGCTTCGGCGGTGTTATCTGTCGAACCATCGCTGACGACGATGATTTCGTTCACTATATTGACATGGCGGAGCGTTGAGACCACAGCGCCAATCGTCGCTTCCTCATTTAACGCAGGGATGACCGCGGCGACTCTCATGTAGGACATTACCTCCGTTCCGGCTGGCGGCCGGAGTACTTACCGGGACCTGGGCACGCGCTCCTTTTACAACCTATTCCTTGTCCCCGCGAGATTTTCCTCCTCCCGCAATAGCCGTCTGCATCCGCTTCCCAAGTGTACCACCTTTGCAGTTAGACGACACAGGGACGGGCACCCCTTCACGCTCGTCCAGCGAAAAGTTGGCGGTTTGCGGGGAAAGACTACACTCTGGAGGTGGTTCGCTTTGCAGCAGCCATGGGAGACGGGCTGGCGTTCGGTGGACGGTCCGGCGCCGCAGTCGGAACGGGTCGACACGAAGGTTGTCCAGCATGTGACGTATCACTTGTGGAAGAACAATGACGGTGAGGAGACGATTCAGAAGAACGCTGCGTATTACCGGGTCTCGCCGGGGGCGTTCAATACCATTCCCACGGCAGATCATTTGGGCGTGGGCAACGGCGGGCATAACCACCAGACGTAGGGTTGGATGCAGTTTATTTACCGCGGATTACGCGGATGAATGGATTATGGGATTGAATACATCCGTATGTCCAATCTGCGTAATCCAATAATCCGCGAAATCCGCGGTAAAAAACGTGTCCCGTTCCCCGCTCTCCAACTGTTGGGTCATGGAGGAATGACCGGTGTATACCACAGTCACAGAGCTACTCTCCGAATGGAACGAAGAAGCGGCCCTGACGCAGGCGGTCATGGACGCGCTGACCGATGGCTCGCTGGGGCAGGAGGTGTGGCCGGGCGGCCGGACCCTGGGGGGCATTGCCTGGCATATCGTGACCAGTACCCCGGAGTTTCTTTCAGCGTTCGGTGTGAAGATTGATGCGGCGGCTGCGCCTGAAGGGGTGCCGGCGTCGGCGAGGGAGATAGCCGAGGGCTGGCGTAGCGTGTCTGCCGCCTCGGCCGAGCGCATGCGGGATCAGTTGGACGATGCGTCGCTCGGGCGCGTGCAGAACGCCTTCGGGCGGGAGATGCCGACGGGGGCGATTGTGGCGCTGCTGGTCAAGCACCACATCCATCACCGCGGGCAGATGACGATTCTGATGCGGCAGGCGGGGGTGAAGACGCCGGGCGTTTACGGTCCCGCCAAGGAAGAGTGGGTGCATTTCGGCGTCACGACGCCCCCAGCCTGATCAGGTGAGTGCGCCCCGCTGTTATTTCACGAACCCACGTGATCCGGCTCGAATACACTCGAATCCAGGCGTCTGCTGGCGCGTTTGACTGCGTCCATGCCCGCCCAACCCCGCGTCCGCAACATAACGCACAGGTGAGCCGGCGATCGGGTCGAAAATCCTTGACGAAGCTCGTCGGGAACCAGGACCACCGCCGCCGCAGGTCGCGGTGCCCCACACTCGGGCCGATACAGAAAGACCAGGGCAGGCGCCCTGGTCTTTCTGTTCGTAAAGCACCGGTCTCGGCGCCGCCGCACTACACCCGAAGCCCGCGGGCGCTCTCCTGCCGGAGGCCCCGGTGGGCCAGGGCCCGGGCCACAACCCCGGTCCGGGGCGCAAACAGGAAGGCCAGGGTGAAGAGCGCCCCCGAGACGGTGGTCATGGCCGCAGCGATGGAACTGTCGAAGTGCCGGGCCACGAAGTAGCCGAGCACGGCGCTCACCACGCCCTGGGCGGCTGCCAGCACCAGCATCGTGCCAAGCCGCTCGGTCAGCAGGTAGGCCGTGGCGGCGGGCACAATCATCATGGCGACGACCAGAATGGCGCCGACGCTCTCGAAGGCGCCCACGGTGGTGACGGAGACCAGCCCCATCAGCAAGTAGTGGACCAGCGCCACGTTGATGCCAACCGCCGCTGCCATGGCGGGGTCGAACGCGCAGATCTTCAGCTCTTTATAGAAGGCGCCGATGACGGCCACAACGAGCAGGAAGATGCCGCCCATGATCCAGACCGATTCGGGACCGAGGTTGATGCCGCCGACGACCAGGGTGTCCCAGGGCGTGTAGGCGATCTCGCCGTACAGGACACAGTCAAGGTCCAGGTCGACCTTGCCGGCAAAGAGCGAGACCAGCACCACGCCGATGGCGAAGAGGGCTGTGAAGCTGACCCCGATGCCCGCATCTTCCTGGACGCCGGCCCGCTGGAGTGACTGGACCAGGAAGGTAGTCAGGATGCCCAGGGCGCCGGCGCCCAGGACCATGATCAGCGTGCCGCGGCTGCCGGTCAGCAGAAATGCCAGGGCGATGCCGGGGAGCACCGCATGGCTGATGGCGTCGCCGAGCAGAGCGAGGCGCCGCAGCACCAGGAAACAGCCGACCATTCCGGCCGAGGCGGCCACCAGGGCGCCGACGGCGATGATCGACAGGGACGCGTACCAGTCCATGCTAAGCTCCCTCCCCTCTCGCAGTATGTGTGGCACTGCGGGGCGAAAGGGCCGGCTCCAGGCCGTGCAGGCGGAGGAGCCGCTCCAGGTCGGCCCGCAGGGCGGCGGGCACCAGGGCGCCGTCCCGGTCGACTGCAGCGCCGCCCAGTTCACCCTCGTGCATCAGGAAGACTTCCCAGAGGCGTTGCTCACGCACGAGCCTGTGGGCTTCGGCGAGGCCGGCGGCGGTGAGGCGCCAGGCGCCGGGCGCCGCCGGGGACAGGGCCCCGGCCCGGGCCAGCGCCTCCAGCGCCCCGCCCCCGGTAATCCCTCGCCGTCGGCGCAGCTCCTCCAGGCCAATGGCGGCGCCCGGATCGCCCGCCCCCTCCGCCAGCTCATACACAGCCCGCAGGGCGGTCTCCCGGGCCACCTGCCGCTTCAGCCGCAGAAACCGGACCAACCGGGCCACCAGCCCCCGCCGGGGCGCAAAGAAGAGCGACACCAAGAAGACCATGGTCGCCGCCAGCACAATCAGCGGGCCGGTGGGCATGCGGGGGCCGAGCTGCGACAGCAGCGTGCCCAGGGCGCCCGACGCCGCCCCGAACAGGCCGGCCAGCACGGTCATGGTCGCCAGGCGGTCGGTCCAGTACCGGGCGGCGACGGCCGGGGTAATCAGCATGGCCGCCATCAGCACCACGCCCACGCTCTGCAGCCCGATCACCACAGCCAGCAGTATGAGCAGGTTGAGCAGGAGGTCGAGAATCCCCATCGGCAGGCCCAGCCCCGCCCCAAACCCGGGGTCGAAGGCGAGCAGCTTGAACTCCTTGAAAAGCAGGAAGACCGCCAAACAGAGCCCAGCCGCGATGGCCGTCATCAGTTGCACGTCGCTCCCCACCAGCGCCGCCGCCTGGCCGAAGAGGAACTTGTCGAGCCCGCTCTGGTTGCCGCCCGGCATCCGCTGAATCACAGTCAGCAGCATGATCCCGATGCCGAAAAAGACGGTCAGCACCAGCCCCAGGGCCGAATCCTCCTTGATCTTGGAGTACCGGGTAATGGCGCTGATCGCCATCGTGCCCAGGAGACCGGCCACGGCGGCGCCCACCAGGAAGAGGCCCAGGTTCTTGGTGCCCGTCAGCAGAAAGGCGATGCAGACACCGGGGAGCGCCGCGTGGGCCAGGGCATCGCCCATCAGGCTGCGGCGGCGCAGCAGGGCGAAGCTGCCCAGAACACCGGAGCTGAG
The DNA here is from genome assembly GCA_029239785.1 of Symbiobacteriaceae bacterium. Classification (GTDB taxonomy): domain Bacteria; phylum Bacillota; class Sulfobacillia; order Symbiobacteriales; family Symbiobacteriaceae; genus JARBUG01. Next base: position 5,200 of record JARBUG010000031.1, read on the forward strand.
CCCCAGCAGGCTCGCCCCGGTCAGGACCCACCGGGTGTTGGCATCAGCCACGGAGAGCCAGGAAAGATCCATGGCCTTACGCCTCCTTTGCAGCCGCCAGCACCGCCGCCGCCCCTGCCCCGAACTGCGTCAGCCGTCCGCCGTAGGCTTTTTGCAGATTCTCCGCCGTAAAAACCTCTTCGGTCGGACCGAAGGCGATCAGCCGCATGTTGAGCAGGACCAGCCAGTCGAAGTACTCCTTGACCGTCTGCAGATCGTGGTGGACCACCACCACCGTCTTCCCCCGCTCCTTCAGGGCGCCCAGCAGGCTGACGATCGCCTTCTCCGTCGCCGCATCGACCCCGGCGAAGGGCTCATCCATAAAATAGAGCCGGGCATCCTGGGCCAGGGCCCGGGCCAGAAAGACCCGCTGCTGCTGGCCGCCGGAGAGCTGGCTGATCTGCCGATTCGCAAAGTCGGCCATGCCGACCTGCCGCAGGCACTCCATGGCCAGCTCCCGGTCCTTCGCCCCGGGCCGCCGGAACCAGCCCAGGCGGCCGTAGCGGCCCATCAGCACCACATCCAGCGCATCGGTGGGAAAGTCCCAGTCCACCGAACCACGCTGCGGCACGTACCCGACGAGCGACCGCTGGGCGGCATAGGGCCGGCCGAACACCCGCACTTCGCCTGCCGCGGCCGGCACCAGGCCCAGAATCGCCTTTAGCATGGTCGACTTACCGGCGCCGTTGGGACCCACCACCCCCACCAACTGTCCTTCCGGCAAGGTGAGGTTCACACTCTGCACCACGGGCTTGCGGTGGTAGGCCACTGTCAAATCCCGCACTTCCAGCGGATACTCCGCCATTTCCGCCGCCTCCCTTACTTCAGTGCGCCCACAATCGTATCGACGTTGTGCCGAACCATGCCCACGTAGGTCCCCTCAGGCGTTCCCTCGGCGCCCATGGCGTCAGAGAAGAGCTGGCCCCCAATGACCACCTCGTGCCCCTTGGCTTTGGCGCCTTCCACGAGCGCCTCAATCGAACGCTTCGGTACGCTGGACTCCACGAAAACCGCCTTGATCTTCCGCTCCACCAGCACATCGACCAGGCGCTGCACATCGTTCAGGCCGTACTCGGCAGCGGTGGAGATGCCCTGCAGGCCCATCACTTCCACATCGTAGGCCCGCCCGAAGTAGCTGAAGGCATCATGAGCCGTCACCATCACCCGCTGGGCCTTGGGCACCGTGGCCAGTTGCTCGCGGGCGTACCGGTCCAGCTCCTGCAGCTGCGCAAGATACGCCTCGGCGTTCTTCACATAGTCCGCCTTGTGCGCCGCGTCGTGCTCGGCCAGCCGGTCGCGCACCACCTCGGTCGCCTTCATCCAGAGGGACACATCAAACCAGATATGCGGATCTTCGGTCTGGGCGCTCGTCTCCAGCAAAAGGCTCTCGTCGATCCCCTCCGCGACGGGAACCGTCGGCTTGGTGGCGGCCATACGGACGAAGATATCCGCCATACGCCCTTCCAGGTGAAGCCCGTTATAGAAGATCATCTGGGCTGCAGAGAGCTTGGCGATGTCACCCTCGGACGCCTTGTACAGGTGCGGGTCGACGCCGCTCCCCATCAGCGACGTCACCTCTACGTGCGCGCCGCCCACATTCCGCCCAATGTCGGCGATCATGCCCGTCGTTACCGTGACTTTCAGCTTGCCTCCGGCCCCCGGCCCCTCCGTCCGGCCGCAGCCCACCACAACCAGTGCCACGGCCAGAAGTAGCGCCAGCGCCGCTCCCCATCTCTGTGTATTCACTGTATTTACCCTCCTATGTTGGACCAGGCCAACAGTTTTTCCCTAGCGAAACTTTCGGGGCCAGAAAAGCCCGGCCCGCAGGCCGGGTAGCTGTTACGCGCTCCACGCCAAAAAGTTGGCCTTGGCTAACTCTACTAACAGTATGCCAAAGTGACGTAACTTGTGTCAATCCCTTCTGACTAGTTCGTTTTGCCTACAGTATCTGTGCTGGCATGTCACCTACAACTCATTACCGGGCCGCCAAAGGTCCAAATGCCCGAAAACGCTTCCCCGTTTTTCGTTTAAGTACTACTATTCAGTGTAGAACAAGACGCGAAATTCTGCATTAGTCGACAAAGTTACCCAACCCACTACCACGGCATACGAAAGGAGAGAATATTGTGCGTTTTCGTCGAACCGCCATTCCTGCCGTCATCCTCATCGGGACCCTGGCTTTGACAGGCGTGGCCCTGGCGGAGCCGGGAACCGGCACACCAGCCCAGGGCAAAGAGACCGGCCAGTATGTACATGAACCCGGGCAGCAAACGGTGCCAAAACCTGAAAAAGGCAGTCCGACTGCAGAGAAGCCCACGCCAAAGCAGCCGACGGCCCCTCCGGAGACGGTCAGCAAGCCAACCACGCCGCCTCCGACCGACCTGAAGCCGTCCAAGCCCATGCCCACCGAAGGACAGCCCTCCACACCGCCGCCCACGGAAGGACAGCCGTCGACGCCGCCACCCGCTGAAGGCACGCCCAGTGCCGTCAAGCCGCCCTTGGGACAGAACATCCCTCCCAAGCCGACCACCGGGGAGCCGACCAAGCCCAAGCCGACAGAAGGCAAGCCGACCACTCCGCCGCCGGCCAAGGGGGAGCCCACCAAACCGAAGCCGGAAACATCCCAGCCCACCCAGCCCAAGCCTGACAAGGCAATCAAGGTCAAGGCAAACCTGAAGAGCATGACCCAGGCCGAAGCAGAGCAGTTGCTCGCTGAGGGCTATACCATCCAGGAAGTGATGCAGGCCGACCAGGCCGCCAAACTCGGTGCCGGCACAGTCCGGGAATGCCTCGGCTGGTATCGCAGCGGTCAGTCCTGGAATGAGATCATCAAGAAGGGCAAGGGGACGGCCCCGACCGCATCGGAACTGCGTCGCCTGCTCGCCGACGAAAAGAACACCGTGATTCGTGACCTGGTCGCCCGCGTCGCTGCAGAAGCCGGCTTATCTCAGGAGGAACTGCTGACCCTGATGGGCGACAAGTTCACCCTCTCCGACATCAACGTGGCGACGAGCCTGGCTGCGATGTGTGACATCTCCCTCGAAGAGGTCCTGAGCATGAAGAAGAGCAGCCAGACCTGGGATGATGTGGCGGCGAAACTGAAGCCCGCCGAATAAACGCCGCTTCTTCTTGCTAATGGAGCAATCAAGCGACGCCGACCTGTTGTTGCAGTGAGGGAGGCACATTCCTTGCACAAACGAACGGTGTTCCGCCTGTCGGCGCTGGTGATCGCTTTCTGCCTGCTGTTGACGTACGGCGGTGCGAAGCCGATCATGGCCTACTGGGTCGACATGGGTTATTGGGAAGACCTGAGTCATTTCGAAGATCGTGGGCATAACGAGACCCAGTGTGACTGGGTCGACCGCGGGCACTGGGAAGACCAGGGTCATTGGGAAGACCAGGGCCACTGGGAGGACCAGGGCCACTGGGAGGATCAGGGCCACTGGAAGGAACTCGGCTACTACGACGACCAGGGTTGGTGGGAAGACCACGGCCAGTGGGTCGACCAGGGCGAGTGGGAAGACCAGGGCCACTGGGAGGACCAGGGGCAGTGGGTCGGCGAATGGGTCTGGGTCGATGCCGGCTACTGGGATTACTACTACGAATGGGACGAATCGGTCCAGCGGACCGTTAAGGTCTGGTACTGGGTAGACACCAGCTACTGGGACTACCTCGAGTACTGGGAGTCAGACTGGGTCTGGATTTCTAACTGGGTCTGGGTCTCGAACGAGGTCTGGGTGCCCAGTATGGTCTGGATCTCCAACCCCGTCTGGGTTCATACCGGGTGGGAGTGGGTCCCGAACAAAGTCTGGGTCAAGAACATGGTCTGGATCAAGAACATGGTCTGGATTCCCAACGAAGTCTGGGTGCCGGACCTGAAGTGGGAGTGCACCCAGGTCTGGGTACCGAACCTGGTCTGGGTCGAACAGATTGAATGGCGCAGCAACATGGTCTGGGTCGATGATCTGCAGGCGCCCACGGGCAGCATCACCGCCTCGGCCAGCGTGGTGTATGGCCCGAATGCGACGGTGGACCTCACCTTCACATCGTCAGACACCGGCGGATCGGGTCTGCAGGATATGAAGATCGAGGATTCGAATGGGAGAACGACCGGGTTCACCGGCATCACTTCGTCGTATGCGGACTGGCCACTCGGGTCCGCCGCGGGGACGAAGACCATCACCGTCACCTATCGCGACGGTGATGGGAACATACGTAAGTACTCCGTCGACGTGACTGTCAAGATCGATACGACGCCACCGTCGATCGTGCTCTACCAGCTGCCCGCCTATTCGATGAACAATCCGCTGGTGGTCTCCTGGCTCCCCCTTCAGGATGAGTCCGGCATCGACGAGGTCATCGTCACCTATACCAAGAACGGTGGTCCGGAGAACTCCCTGATCCCGGTTGGCGATTCGGTCACGCTGTATGTAAGTGACGGCGAGCAGTACACGTTCAAGGTCGTAGCCAAGGACGGGGCTGGCAACCTCAGCAACCCCAGGACCACCAGCACGATCACCGACCAGATCAAGCCGACTGCGGAACTGCGGTTGGATATGCCGCAATATCCGAACGCCAAGAATCCGCAGCCCAATGACCTGGTCCAAAACGACTGGATCGAGATGTACGCCGGGGGCACTGATTCAAACGGGATCGCCGAGGTGAAGCTGGAAGCCCAGGCGGACGGGGGCGCATGGACCCAGGTTGGGTCCATCCACGGCAACAACAAGGCCACAGTAACCCACGGCAAGACCTACACATTCCGAAACTGGGCCAAAGACCCTGCGGGAAACTGGTCAACCCCGGTCAGCTCTTCCAATGTCAGGGTGCAACTCTATCAGCACTATTCTGGTACGGCCGGTAAGTCCTTCACCTACAGGCTCGCCCCCGGAATGACAGCGGAGCAGATAAAGTGGGTAACAGATGCAGTAAAGGCCTGGAATGCGACTGGGATCGTCACAATCGTGGAGACGCCTGACCCGAACAGCCCCAACCTGATTACCATCGCCGACTTCAAAATGGACGCCTGCGGTGATTACTCACCTGGCATACTGGGCGGGTTTACCATCCGAGTCGACACGGTTCAGGACACCGGCTTCTGCTGGCAGCCCGGCACAGTCGCACATGAACTCGGCCATGCGCTCGGCCTGGAAGACATGGAATGGGGCTCCATTCAGCTGATGGGGTACCAGCGAGACCGTCGGGCCATCATCACACCCCAGCCTTGGGACATTGAGGGCGTACGGACCAAGTGGCAGCCCTGATGAACAGGAGGAATCACGCAAGTGAAACGGCTAAAGAGTCTGCTGCTCCTCGTTGCCTGCCTCCTGGCGATGGTCGGCTGCGGCAAGCCCACCGTTGTGGAGGTCCATGCCGACCCGCCGCTGGCCCCAACTTTGGGTGATCTGATCAACGCATCTACGTTCATCGTGGTCGGGAAAATCGATAAGGTAAAGCCCAGCCGTATGGATGAGTACGACCTGTACGCCATCACCGAAAGCGAGATTAAGGTCGACGAGGTGCTCAAGGGCCCGGTCGCCAAGGGCGACACCTTGACGATGCGCCAGCCCGGCGGCACAGTGAAGGGTGTCAAGTTTGAGTACAAGCGGGTCTATTACGTCCAGTCAGGGCACAAGTACCTCCTCTTCCTCAAACAGTGGGATGATGGGACAATCGCCCAGACGGCCTACCTTCAGAGCCAGTACGAACTGCACGGCAACGATGAGATGATCTTCCTCGGTGCAGGAACGCATCGGGAGACGTTTACCGTTGACACGCTGAGGGAACGTCTCAAGTAAGCGAAGGGCTCCGCGCTGTGTCATGCAGTGCGGAGCCTCTGCTGCCTGCCGGCCCTGGCGAACAGGAGGATCACGCAAGTGAAAGTGCCCAAGCGTATGCTGCTCTTCCTTACCTGCCTCCTGCTCTTGTCGGGGTGCGCCTCTGCCAGGAGCGACCCGACCATCGTGCAGGTCGAGGCAGACCCACCACTGATCCCAACCTTGAACGAGCTGATTCAGGCCTCCAAGTTCATCGTGGTTGGAAAGGTCGATAAGGTGAAACCCAGCCGCATGGACAAGTACAACTTCCACGCCATCACCGAAAGCCAGGTGAAGGTTGATGAAGTCCTCAAGGGTCCGGTCGACAAGGGCGACACACTGCTGGTCGAGCAGTTGGGCGGTACGGTGAACAACGTCAAATACGAGTTTGGGCGGGTTGTCCACCTCCAGTCCGGGCACAAGTACCTACTCTTCCTCGACCAGTCAGAGGGCGGGACCATCGCACCAACGGCATACCTGCAAAGCCAGTACGAACAGCGGGGACAGCAGGAGATGATCTTCCTCGGCGGTGGACAGCACCAGGAACCATTCACGCTGGAGAGCCTCCGGGAGCGGATCAAGAACCTGTAAGGGAAAGGGCTCCGCGCTGTGTCATACAGTGCGGAGCCCTGCTCGTTACTCGTACCGCAGCGCCTCGACCACATCAAGCCTTGCCGCCCACCGGGCGGGCAGCAGCCCCGCCAGGGGCGCCAGCACCAGCGCCACCCCCACCGCCGTGGCGATCGTGGTGACATCCAGCACCAACCGCACCGTCGCCCCGTTGATATACTGGCTCGACGACCCGATGCACCACTGGAGCCCCAGGCCGGCGGCCACGCCGATCAGTCCGCCGATGATGCCGATGCTGAGCGACTCGCCAACCACCACCCGCAGTACTTCGCTGGGCCGGCTCCCCACCGCCCGCAGCAGGCCGAACTCCCGCTTCCGCTCCAGAATCGACGCCAGGAGCGTATTGGCAATCGCCAGACCGGAGACGAGAATCGCAACCCAGACCAGGCCGTCCATCAGCCCGTAGAAACCCTCGTACGCTGCCCTGAGTTCCTGCCAGAACTCCCGGTTCAGGCGGATGTTCAGGTGCATCGATTCCCCCCACCGGTCCATCAGCCGCTCCTTGACCGCCTCCGGCGTGGCGCCCGGCGTCACAAGCACCGCCACGTTCGTTGCCGTCTCGTCGTGCCAATTCTTCACATAATCCTGCTGATCGATGCTAATCGTTCCGCCATAGGGCGTTACGTCCGACATAATCGCGGCCACCTTGACGCTCACGGGCCCGTCCGGTGACGGAAGCGTAAACGAATCGCCCAGCCCGACCTTCAGCCGGGCCGCAATGGCCGGCGAGATGATCGTATGCCCGCCCTGTTCCATCAGGTCCGCAGCCGTCTCCCAATCGCCTTCCTCCAGCATCGTCTCCGAGTATTGACGCAGCAGTTCGAAGTCGAATACCTGCAGGAAGGCCTGGTCACCGTCGCCGATGATCACCCGCATCATCTTCTGCGGGCTGACCAGCCTGACCCCCTCCACCTGCGCCAACTCTCGCACGAACGCCGCGTCCATCTCCACCTGTGCCCCGATGCCCGAGAACGAACTGGAGACGTTCATATCCCAGGCGATGGTCTTTTCGTACCAAGCATCAAAAGTCGACATCTGGCTCGCCTCCACGCCGCCCATCGCCACCATGAAGGAGAGGCTGACCATGAGCGAGCAGATGGTGGCGGCGGTCCGCCGGGGCATGCGCACGAGGTTGTCGGCGGCCAGCCGGCCCGTAATGCCGAAGATGGCGGTCAGGAAGGGCCGGAAGATGACCCGGGTCAGCCCGGTCAGAAGTGCGGGCAGCATGACCACTACGCCCAGCAGCATCAGCACCAGGAGCAGCCCCCAGGCCCGCAGCAAGAGCGGCGAGACCATGGCGGAGCCGTCGGGCCAGGTCAGCCAGAGCACCACGGCACTGCCCAGGAGCAGCCCCAGGCCGGCCGCTACCCGGCCCCAGCCGGGCCGCTTCGCCCCGGCGGCGGGGCCATCGCCCGGGCGCATCGCATCAACCGGGCTGACGGTGACGGTCTCCCGGGCCGGGCCGAAGGCGGCGAAGAGGGCGGCGCCCACCCCCACAGCCAGGGCGACAGCCACGGTCGGCAGGGTGATGGTCACGGCCGCAGTCTGCACCCCGTAGGAGGTCAGGAACTGGTCGGTCATCTGCCCGGCCATGAAGGTGGCCATCCCATAGCCCCAGACCAGCCCCAGCAGGGCGCCCAGCAGGCCCAGCAGCCCGGCCTCGGTCAGCACCAGGCCGATCACTTCGCCCCGCTTCATGCCCAGCGCCCGCAGAATCGACAGGTCACGCTGCCGCTCCGCCACACTCATCGACACATTCGTGTAGATGATAAACGCCCCGGCAAAGAGGCTGATCGCCCCGGCCATCGTCAGCAGGAAGATAACCGAGTCCAGCAGCCGCTGCATATCTTTGGACCGCTCCACCGGCGTGCCGACCCGAACCTGGTCGTCAAGAGCGCCCGCCAGCAGGTCACGTACAGCCTCGACCGCATGGCCGTCGGCCACGGTTACATCGATCAGGTCAAGCCGCCCTTCCTTGCCGTAAGCCACCTGGGCCGCCGGCAGCGTGATGACGCCGAAGGGCCCCAGGGCGCCCCGCACCGTGCCTGCCGCATCGAAGATGCCGACCACCGTGAACTCCTTCAGCCCTTTGGTGGTCAGCAGGCTCAGCTTGCCGCCGTTCTCCACCGCCAGGTTCCCCGCCAACTCCGTGGAGATGGCGGTCTCGCCCACCGCCGTAGGCAGCCGCCCGCTGGTCAGGCGGTAGTCGCGTACCTTCTGGTCCTGCTCGGCGTCGATGCCGTAGAAGGTGGCTCCGGCCTGCCGATCGCCCGCCACCACCGGGCTGCCCGATCTGACAACCGGCACCGCCGCTGCGACACCCGGCGAGGCTGCCACCGCCTTCAGCACCTCTTCCCGAAACCCGAAGCCCGTAGTGGCCGAGACCTGCAGGTCAGCCCGGCCCGCTGCCGCCGAAAGCAGATTCTCGTAGCTCGCCAGGATCGCGTTGTTGATCAGCAGGACCGCCACCACCATGGTCACGCCCAGGGCGATGCCCAGCAGCGTCATGAGCGAGCGGCCTTTCTTGCCCGCCAGGTACCGGCGGGCGAGGCGGGCGTACAGGCTGGTCATCCCACCATCCCCCCTGTCAGCTGGTCATCCAGCACCCGCCCGTCACGCATGGTGATCAGCCGGTCGCCGTAAGCGGCGGCCTTGGCGTCGTGGGTCACCATGACGATGGTCTGGCCGCGGTCGATCTGCATCTGTTTAAGCAGCAGCAGAATCTCCTCGCCGGAGGCCGAGTCCAGGTTGCCGGTGGGCTCGTCGGCAAAGAGCAGGGGCGGGTCCCCGGCCAGGGCCCGGGCAATGGCCACCCGCTGCATCTGCCCGCCTGACAGCTCGTCGGGCTTGTGCGCCGCCCGGGAGGTGAGGCCAACCGTCTTCAGCAGCTCCAGCGCCTTCGCCTCGGCCACGCTGGTTCTTACCTTGGCGAGCAACAGGGGCAGGGCCACATTCTCCAGGGCAGTCAGCGTGGGCAGCAAGTTGAAGAACTGGAAGATGAAGCCCACGTGGGTCCGCCGCAGCAGCGTCAGATCATCATCCTTCAGCTGCGACAGTTCCCGGCCCAGCAGCCGCACGCTCCCCTGCGTCGCCTGCTGCAGTCCGCTCATCAGGTGGAGCAACGTCGACTTGCCCGAGCCCGACTTGCCCATAATCGACACAAACTCGCCCCGACCTATGGTCAGGCTGACGCCATCGACCGCCCGCACCGCCGTATCGCCACGCCGAAACTCCTTGACAACCCGTTCAAGGCGGATGATCTCCTCAGTCATTCTTCCTTGCCTCCCAAGGCCCGCAGGCGGGCTTCGCAGTTTTCGATCCACTTCAGGTCCGCTTCCACATGGAAGAGGGCGGAATCAAGCATCATTTCACGCCGCACCCGGTCGGGGCCGTGGGCCCTGACCACCCCAATCTTCTGGCGGGTCAGCTCGGCCATCTGCAAATGATAGACCCGGCGCTGGGAGTCGAGCAGGTCGAGCGTAGCCGCCAGATCCTTCTCCACCAGCAGCCCAAGGCGCACGTACAGTTCGTCGCGCAGGGGGCGGGCCTTGAGCGGCGGCCGGGAAAGCCAGGTCTCCAGGTCCTTCAAGCCATCCTGCGTCACCCGGTACATTTTGCGATCCTCGCCCGGACCTTCGTCCGCGTAGGACTCAACCAGGCCATCTTTGACCATACGCTCCAGGGTAGAGTAGATCTGCCCGACATTCAGCTCCCAGAGGCCGGCTGTCAGATTGTCGAACTCCGTCTTTAACTCGTAGCCGTGGCAGGGGCGCCCGGCCAGAATGCCGAGAATGCCATGTTTGACCGCCAGTCCGCCCACCTCCTCTCAGTTACGAGTATAGTATACGAGTATGTAGTTGCCAAGTTATTTCACTGCATGCCTTTCATTCGTGTCAGGCATGAAAAAAGAGGCCGCGTCTCACGGCCTCTCCCCGCTCACTTCACGACCAGAACACCCTTCATCCCTTTTTCATAGTGCCCGTCCACGTGGCAGGCGAACTCGTAGGTACCCGGCCTGCTCGGCGCTGTAAAGGTCACTTCGCCGGTCTTGCCCGGGGCCACCGGCCTGATCTCCACATGCGTCTTCTCAAGTTCCCACTCGTGCCGCTCACGGCCCAGGTTACGCAGGTTGACCTTCACTCGCTCACCGGCCTTTACCTGAATCACCCGGGGCGAGAACCGGTACTCGCGGGCACGCACCTCGATCGCCCGCGGCCTGGGGGCAGCGGCAGCCTCATGCCCTACCCCACCGACGAAACTTGCTGCCAGGAGCCCCACACATAGCGTCCGGACGAACCACCGCTTCCACATACCCATCGCCTCCACATGCGCTACTCTTGACCACCCTCAGTATCTCCAGGGGCGGCGCGGGCATGCGAAAGGGCGCCCCCGAGATGAGGGCGCCCCACGGGGCTTCATCTAGTTGCCATTCGGAGGTTTGTCCCAAACCTCCTGTCGGCGCCTCCGGCGGATCGGTCGCAAGACCGACCCCGGCCTAGTAGGCCCGGCCAAACCAGACTGTGTGCTTCGCCTCGCCGCCGCAGGTGAGGCACTTGTGCTTGGTCATGGGCGGCTCGAACGGGATGTTCCGGGAGGTGAACTTCGTCTCCTCCTTCACCTGCGCCTCGCAGGCGTCATCGCCGCACCAGCCGGCCAGCACCCAGCCATAAGTCTCATTCGCCGCGTCGCACTTCTCGATGTGCGCCTTCAGCGCATCGAGCGTGTCGATTTCGTAATGGCTGTTGGCCTCGCGGAAGGCCTTCGCCTTGGCGAACATATTGGCCTGAATCTCGTTGAGCAGGTTCGTAATGGTCTCCACGATGCCGTCCAGCGAGACCGTCACTTTTTCGCCGGTGTCGCGGCGGGCCAGCACGCACTGGTTGCTATCGACATCGCGCGGGCCCAGTTCGAGCCGGAGGGGCACGCCCCGCATCTCCCACTCGTTGAACTTCCAGCCCGGGGTCTCGTCCCGGAAGTCGGCCTTCACCCGCACACCGGCGGCCTTCAGGGCGTCGAAGGTCGGGTTGAACTTCTCCAGCACCTTCTCCCGCAGCTTGGGCGGGCCCACGGGAATCATGACCACCTGGACGGGCGCCATGCGCGGCGGCAGGGCCAGACCCTTGTCGTCGCCGTGCACCATCACCAGGGCGCCGATCAAGCGGGTAGAGGCGCCCCATGACGTGGTATAAACGTACTTCCGCTGGTTGTCCTTATCGAGGAACATGATCTCGAAGGCCTTGGCGAAGTTCTGACCCATGTAGTGCGACGTGCCGGCCTGCAGCGCCTTGCCGTCCTTCATCATCGCTTCGATGGAGTAAGTGTCAACAGCGCCGGCGAACCGCTCCTTCGGCGTCTTCTGGCCCTTCCAGAGCGGCACGGCCATCTCGGTTTCGACAAAGTCCCGGTAGACCTCCAGCATCCGCTCGGTCTCTTCCCGGGCTTCCTGCTCGTCCGCGTGAGCGGTGTGGCCTTCTTGCCAGAGGAACTCAGAGGTCCGCAGGAAGGGCATCGTCCGCTTCTCCCAGCGGAAGACGTTGGCCCACTGGTTCAGCAGCACCGGCAGGTCCCGGTAGGACTGAACCCACTGGCTGTACATGTGGCCGATGATCGTTTCGGAGGTCGGACGAATCGCCAGCCGCTCTTCCAGCTTCTCGCCACCCGCCTCGGTCACCCAGGGCAGTTCGGGGTTGAAGCCTTCCACATGCTCCTTCTCCTTCTGGAAGAAGCTCTCGGGAATCAGCATGGGGAAGTAGGCGTTCCGGTGGCCCGTCGCCTTGAAACGGCTGTCCAGCCCGTCCTGAATCCGCTCCCACAGCTCGTAGCCGTCGGGCTTGAAGACGATGCAGCCTCGCACCGGGGAGTAGTCCATCAAATCTGCGCGGGAGATGGTATCAATATACCAACGGGAAAAGTCTTCCGACTGGGGCGTAATGCCCTTTTCCTCTGCCATGTCGCCACACTCCTCCTGCAAAATACAAAAAGGCCCCATCCCGCAAGGGACGGGGCGCTTGGCTCCGTGGTACCACCCTAGTTGGCCCGGCCGGGGGCACGATGCCCAGGCAGACCCGCTTCAGTCCCGGTAACGGCGGGAAGCCGGCCAGGCTCGTCGCCGGCAGCTCGGGGGTGGGTGGCAGACTGTGCTGGCGTGCCGGCATCGCACCATTTGCCGGCTCTCTGAAAACGCACTGACACGCTGTGGCCCCGTCATCGCTCTTCTCACATGGTAGACTATCAGGTTGCTTCTCCCATGTCAACCTTGGCAACGGTTGGGCTACGGTTGGCAAGGGTATGTACTTCCTCTTCCATCCAATGTTATATTACTATTGGCACACACATACTATCTCGAAACATAAGATAGTCGAAATGTGCGCCAAGGCGGTGAGACGGTGACCCAACAGCGACCCTGGACCTTCGTTCTCTCTGAGTACCTGGACTTGCCATTCCTGCTTCGCAGCAGCGGTCGGGACGTCGTCGCTGTCCGCTCAGCCCGGGAAGCGCTGGAGTATCTGTTGGTCTGTTGTCCTCGGTTCATCGTCATCGACACGGATACCCACGAAGCCACTGCTGTGATTGACTTCGTCCGCATCCACTGTCCCGAGTCGGAAATCGAGTACCACGATTCAGTGATCAACCAACTGCTCGCGAGTTAGGAATCCCAGGCCGGAAGGGGCACCCCTTCCGGTTTTTCTGTGTCATCTGCGCGAACGGGCGGCACAATAAAAAGAGCCCGCAAGGTTGCTTCCCATACTGGTTGCACGCGACACCATATGGTAATCTGGTGAATGCACAATTTGGATCAAGAAAAAGGAGAAGTCCTCTTCATGAGCAAGATCAAGGTTGCAATTGTCGGCTATGGCAACGTCGGCAAGTATACACTCGAAGCGGTCCAGGCGGCCCCGGACATGGAACTGGCCGGCGTCGTCAGGCGGTCCGGCCCCGCGGGCGAGCAGCCCAAGGAACTGGCCGGCATCCCCATCGTAACGGACATCAAGGACCTGCAGGGCGTGCAGGCCGCGCTGCTCGCCGTGCCGACCCGCTCGGTGCCTGAGTATGCCGCCAAGTACCTGGCCATGGGCATCAATACCGTTGACAGCTACGACATTCACGGCGAGAACCTGGGCAACCTGCGCCAGACCCTGGACCCCATCGCCAAGTCGGCGGGCGCCGTCGCAGTCATCTCGGCCGGCTGGGACCCGGGCACCGATTCGATGCTCCGCGGCATGCTGGAGTTCATGGCACCCAAGGGCCTGACCTACACCAACTTCGGCCCGGGCATGTCCATGGGCCACACGGTGGCCGTCAAGGCGATCAAGGGCGTCAAGAAGGCGCTCTCGGTCACCATCCCCGCCGGCATGGGTATCCACAAGCGGGCGGTCTACATTGAGTTGGAGCCCGGCTTCGAGTTTGAAGCCGTCGCCCACGCCATCAAGACCGATGAGTACTTCCTGAAGGACGAGACCAAGGTCCACCTCGTCGAGTCGGTGGACAACCTCATCGACATGGGCCACGGCGTGCTCATGGAGCGCAAGGGCGTCTCCGGCGCCACCGACAACCAGATCTTCAAGTTCGACATGCGCATCAACAATCCCGCCCTGACCGCCCAGGTCATGGTCGCCTCCGTCCGCGCCGCCGCCCGCCAGCAGCCCGGCTGCTACACCATGCTCGAAATCCCCATCATCGACTTCCTCCCCGGCGAGCGGGACGCCATCGTCCGCCGGATGGTGTAGCATTCGGGACATTTATCTGGCCGCGGATTACGCAGATTACACGGATTTCAAAGGCAAACGCGGATTTTTGCCAGGTACAGCATTCCAGGTCATATATATAGATGATGACCTGGAATGCTGTACTTCGGGAAATCCGCGTGTGACCCCAAATCCGCGTAATCCGTGAAATCCGCGGCGAAATAACCAAATCCCACAGGGGCATACCAAGGGAAAAACGGCCGGGGCAAGTAACGCCCACGGCCGTTTCGTTTTATTCGTGACGCTGGTAGCCCAGCTTATCGAGGCCCTTCGCCTTGAACTCGGCGGCCTTCTGCTCCACCAAATCCACCAGCGACTCGACCATTTCGGCCTCGCTGGTCTTACGCACCTGGTCGCCGCCCACAAACAGCATGCCCACGCCCTTGCCGCCAAACAGGGCGACATCGGCCTCAGCCGCCTCACCGGGGCCGTTGACCACGCAGCCCATGACCGCCACGTTCAGGGGCACATCGATATGCTGGAGCCGCTTCTCCACCTCGTTGGCAACCTTGACCAGATCAATCTGCACCCGACCGCAGGAGGGGCACGAAATGATGTTGATGCCACGGGTCCGCAGGCCCAGCGACTTCAGAATCTCGTAACCCGCCCGGACCTCCTCCACGCAATCGGTGGAGAGGCTGACCCGAATGGTGTCGCCGATGCCACCCGCCAGCACGGTGCCGATGCCAACCGCCGACTTGATCGTGCCGGCAAAGGGCGTACCGGCCTCCGTCACGCCCACGTGGAGCGGATAGTCGACCTTGCTGGAGAGCAGCTGATACGCCTCAATCATCGTCTTCACGTTCGACGCCTTGATGGAAATGATCGTATCCCGGAAGTCCAAATCCTCCAGAATGGCGACGTGCTTCAGGGCCGATTCCACCATACCCTGCGGCGTCGGGTAGCCGTACTTTTCGATGAACTCATCTTCCAGCGACCCCGCGTTCACGCCGATGCGAATGGGCACGCCGCGTTCCTTACAGGCCCGGGTCACCTCTTCGACCTTCCAGCGGTCACCGATATTGCCCGGGTTAATGCGCAGTTTGTCGATGCCGGCCTCCAGCACCTTCAGGGCGATGCGATAGTCGAAGTGCACATCGGCCACCAGGGGAATGTTGCACTCCTTGCGAATCGCCTTGAAGCACTCCGCCGCGTCCATGGTGGGCGCCGCAACCCGTACGATGTCGCAGCCCGCCTCTTCCAGCGCACGAATCTGGTTGATCACTTCGGGCACGTTGCGGGTGTCGCACTTGGTCATGGACTGCACGGAGATGGTGGCGCCGCCGCCCACCTGCACGTTGCCGACCATAACGGGGCGAGTCGCTTTCCGTTCTGCCATGGCGATATGATCTCCTTACCCGATCAGCTTTGCAACTTCTTTGTAGGTAATCACCAGCATCAGCCCGATCAGAATCACGAACCCGACAAAGTGGATGATATTCTCACGCGTCGGGTCCAGTTTACGGCCACGCACCGACTCAACGCCCAGGAAGATCAGGCGGGAGCCGTCCAGCGCCGGAATGGGCAGCAAGTTAAAGAGCCCGAGGTTAATGGAGAGGAAGGCGGCCAGCAGCACCAGCACGTCGATTCCCTGCGAAGCCGTTTCAGCGATGGTGCGGGTGATGCCCACCGGACCTGAGAGTTCGGGTGCCAGCCGGCCCGTAATCATGAGCCCCAGCCCCTTCACCCACTCGATGGAGGTCTGGTAGGTCCATTTTACTCCCTGCACCAGCGAAGTGCCGAGAGGCGCTTTTTTGGCCGACGGCCGGATGCCAACGATCCAGCGTCCATCCTCAAAGACCGCCTCCGCCCGCAGTTCGATCGTCTGCTGCCCGCGCAGGACCCGAAAGGCCAGCGTTTTGCCGCCCGACTCCGTAACCACTTGTTGGAGTTCCTGCCAGGTGCGCACGGCGACGCCGTTGATCGACTGGACCTCGTCACCCTTCTGCAGGCCGGCGGTATAGGCCGGGCAGGGACGGCTGACGGTCTGGCCGGCCACCACGGTATCACACGTTTTCATGATTTCGCCCAGGCGGGTGCTCTCGCTCACATCCACCCCGACGAAGAACAGGAGCGACGCGTACAGCAGGGCGGCCAGGACGAAATTCATGATCGGCCCCGCAGCTATGACCAGCGCCCGGGCATAGGCGGGCTTGCGGTTAAACCCCTGCGGATCATCCACATCGCCGTCTTCCATACCGGCCATGCGGACAAAGCCACCCAAAGGCACCAACCGCAGGTTGTACCGGGTGTCCCCCTTGTCAAACCCCACCAGTGTAGGCCCAAAGCCCAGGGCGAACTCGTGGACCCGAATGCCAAAGAACTTGGCGACCGAGAAATGGCCGAGTTCATGGATGAAAATGAGCAATCCAAAGACCGGAATCGCCCACAGAAAATCGGTCACGCCCACACCATCACCACCTGTTTACGTCGCTGCTGCAACCTCCCGGGCCCAGCCATCTGCCGTCAATATCGCATCCAGGTCCGCCGCCCGGACGGTCTGGTGTTTTTCCATGACGGACCGGACCACCGCAAAGATACCTGCAAACGGAATCTCGCCATTCATGAACCGGCTCACGGCCACTTCGTTGGCAGCGTTCATTACCGCCGGCATGGTGCCCCCCGCTGCCACTGCCTCACGGGCATAGGCAAGTGATGGGAATGTGACCGGGTCAGGCTGTTCGAAGGTCAGCGTGCCGATTTTGAACAGGTCAAGCGGCTCCACGAACCCCGGCACCCGCTCCGGGTAGGTCAGCGCATACTGAATGGGCAGCCGCATGTCGGTCGGTCCCAACTGGGCCATTACGTTGCCGTCGACAAACTCAACCGCAGAGTGGACGATGGACTGCGGGTGGACGACAACCTCCACCCTCTCCATGGGCACATCAAAGAGCCAGCGGGCTTCGATCATCTCCAGGGCCTTGTTCATCAGGGTGGCGCTGTCGATGGTGATTTTGGCGCCCATCACCCAGCGCGGGTGCTTAAGCGCTTCTTCCCGGGTGATGCCGCGCAGGTCCTTCCGGCCCCGGAACGGCCCGCCGGATGCAGTCAGGAGCAGGCGGCGCACCTTCAGGGGGTCCTCACCCTCCAGGCACTGAAAGAGCGCACTATGCTCCGAGTCGACCGGCACGATTTTGACCCCCGCCTCCCGGGCGGCCCGCATGACCAGTTCACCGGCAGCGACCAGTGTCTCCTTGTTGGCCAGGGCAATGTCTTTTCCGGCGGCAATGGCGGCCAGTGTGGGCCTCAGCCCCAGCGCCCCCACCACCGAAGTCAGGACCATCTGCGCATCAGGATGGGTGGCCGCAGCCTGCAGCCCCTCAGCCCCGTGCAGAATCTCCGGGAGCGGGAAGCCGTCCGGCTGCTCCAGGAGCAGCCGCTTCAGGCCCATCGCTTCGCTCGGGCCCGCCACCGAAACCAGGCTCGGCCGGAAGCGCCGGACCTGCGCGGCCAGAATATCCACTCGGCCGCCCGCCGCCAGCGCAACCACCTGGCACCGCTCGGGCAGGTGGGCAATGACATCCAGCGCCTGGGTACCAACGGAGCCGGTGGAACCAATCACGCTGATTCCCTTCATCGCCGATCGCGTCTCCTTAGATCGCTTGCTAGTTAGTTAGGCGGCGGATCGTCCTGGAAGATTGGCAACAGACCGGACTTGATGACCGACTTGAGCAGAATGGCGATCAGCGGCCCGGCTACCACACCCAGGGCGCCAAAGAAGTGAATGCCCAGATAGAGGGAGACCAGAATCGCCAGCGGGTGGAGCCCCACCTGGTCGCCCACCAGCTTCGCTTCAAGCACCTGGCGGATACCCGCAACCAGGGCGTACAGGACCAAAAGCTTCAACCCGAATATCTTGTCCCCAAAGATAAAGCTGTACAGAATCCAGGGCAGATAGACCGCGGCCGGCCCAAGAATGGGCATCATGTCGGCCACGCCGACCACCACGCCCATCGTCACCGAATACTTCGCACCGATCAGCGACAGACCGATGATCGTCTGAATCGCCGTCAGCAGGATCAGCATGAACTGCGCTTTGGCCCAGCCCATGGAGCTGCTCCACACGTCGTCCTTCACCTTGCGCAGCTTCATCCGCCAGACCGACGGGAAGAGCGAAAGCAAGAACTCGCCAATCAGCGCCCGGTCGCGGCTGATGAAGAACGTGGCGATCATGGCGATCAGCAGGTTGGTAATAAAGGCCGGCAGGCTGCTGACCACGCCCAGGGCGCCGGCGGCGCCAGGAAGCGTATCCTCCATGCTCGCCTGCACAGCGGACAGGTTCTTGGCCAGCATATCCTGAATGGAGGAGGGCAGCGCCTCGTTGAGCCGGCCGAACTGCTCGGCAAAGACGGCGCCCATGTCCAGCGCGTAGGAGTACAGGTAAGGCAGGCTGGCAATGACGCTGCGCACTTCCTGGACGAGCCGCGCGATGCCCACGGTAAAGGCCGTGGTGAAGATGGTTACGAAGGTCAGCAACACCAGGGCAACGGCCAGTGAGCGGGGGAGCCGCCGCTTTCCCGACAGCCGGTCAACGACCGGGTCGATCAGTTCCGCCACAATCATGGCGATGAAAAAGGGCAGCACCAGGGGCAAGCCATAGTTCAGCAGCACATAGATGCCGACCAGAAAGCCGGCTAACCCAAGCAGCGAATAGAGCCAAGGTCTTACCATAGGCACCTCCGAAATAGGCTGCCAGCGAGGGGCGACTTAGACCCTCTCGCATGGGCCGGCCGGGATTGGGCCCACGCCTGACGGGTTACGGCACCCACCCGGGGTGCCTAGACAAAAAAGAGCCTGGCAACGTAATAGACGAACGGAAGGACAAAAAGGCTACTGTCAAATCGGTCAAGCACACCGCCATGTCCTGGCAGCAGGTTTCCCGAATCCTTCACGCCGGTGTACCGCTTCAGGGCCGACTCGGCCAGGTCGCCGAGCACTGACAGGGCGAAGGCGCCCACCGCGATTAGCGCACCCTGCCACGCGGCAATGCCGACAACCTGCGCATAGAGGGCGCCCACGACCAACGTGCTGATGCCGCCGCCCACCGCCCCCTCCACCGACTTGTTCGGCGAAATGAGTGGCGCCAGCTTCCGCTTGCCAAATGCCCGCCCGGTGAAGTAGGCGAGCGAGTCGGCAGCCCAGGTGGCGAAGAACGCAAAGCTGAGCCACTTCAGGCCCAAGTCCCACCCGCGTCCGTCGCCGCCGAGCCCGCGAATCAGGAGCAGGTGAACCATCAGGAATCCGACATAAACAACGCCTGCCAGCGTGACCAACGCGTCGAGGACGTTTCTCTCATTGTAGCGGAAGATCAGCCAACTTAGCACAGCCAGTCCAGCCGATGCGAAAACTGCGCCCAAAAATATGGCGTTCTCCGGGGCCAGATAGGCCCACAACGCGAACCCCACCACGGCCAAATACCCCGGTATGCGGGCCACGTGAACACCCTTATGTTCCCACATGCGAACGTACTCATGAAAGCCAATAAGGCCCATCCCCGCCACGAGGGCGAAGAGGGGCCACCACCCGACATAGAGCAGGCCCAAGAAGATGGGAATGCCTACAACCCCGGTCAGAATGCGGACGAGCATGGCTCACCTGCTTTGCTGCAATACTGTGCCGAAACGCCTGTCGCGACGCTTGTATTCAAGAACCGCCTGCTCCAGGACCTCCCGGGTTACGTCGGGCCAGGCCACGTCGGTCACCCAGAACTCACTGTAAGATGCCTGCCAGAGCATGAAGTTGGAAAGACGCATCTCGCCTGCGGTGCGAATGACCAGATCCAGTTCGGGCAGGCCTGCCGTGTATAGATGCGTCCTGATCAGATCTTCGTTGATCTCTTCAGGGCGCACCTTACCCGCCGCAACCTCTGCGGCGATGGCGCGCATCGTATCGACCAGTTCTGCATGGCCGCCGTAATTGACCGCCAGGTTCAGGACCAGCCGGGTGTTATGCCGGGTCTTCTCCATGGCCTGATAAATCTCGTCGCGCTGCAGCGCGGGGAGTTCGTCGATCCGGCCGATGGCGTTGATCCGCACGCCGTTTTCATTCAGCGTATTGACCTCGCGGCGGCAGTACTCGACGATCAGGTACATCAGAAAGTCGACTTCATCCTTGGGCCGGGTCCAGTTCTCGGTCGAGAACGCATACGCCGTAAGGACCTCGATACCAAGGTCGGGACATGCCTTCACAACGGCCCTGAGCGCCTCCACACCGGCTTTATGGCCGGCCGTGCGGGGCAACCCCCGCCGCTGGGCCCAGCGTCCGTTTCCGTCCATAATCACACCGACATGGCGCGGTCCACCCGCCGGAGCCGGCACCTTGGCAGGTGCCGGGGCTGACTCATGGTTCAGGCCAACCAGTCTGCGTAGATTCTCTAGCACAACCCTCAAAAACCTCCCTGCCCGTCTGCCATCAGCCGATTCGGGGGCATTGCCCAAAGCGAGGCCGCGCCCGACTTCAGGGCATTGGCCGCTGGTAGGTGCGGTGCGCCAATACCAGTTGGAGCCCCTCCGGGCGCGGCCGCTGGGCCACGACCCGGAGTTCTCCGCTGCCAACCGGGCGGCTGGGCGGTGCAGTTGTTACCGTTTCATACGTTAGACCCCGGGCGATCAGAATTGGTTCCGCAACGGGCCAGGGAAGCCCAACCAGATCCCAGCGCCAGTCAGATCCCGCATCCCCCACGCTGATTTAGACCTCCATGATCTCCTTTTCCTTGTGCGCCATGATCTGCTCGACTTCCTTGACCAACTTGTCGGTCAGCTTCTGAATTTCGTCCTGGGCGCGCTTGGACTCGTCTTCGGAGATCGTCTTGGCCTTCTCTTCCTTCTTCAGATGCTCGTTGGCGTCACGGCGGATGTTGCGGATGACGACCCGCTCTTCCTCGGTCCGCTTGTGCACGACCTTGACCATCTCCTTGCGGCGGTCTTCGGTCATGGCGGGAATCTGGAGGCGGATGACGATGCCATCATTATTGGGGTTAATCCCAAGGTCCGACTGCTGAATCGCCTTCTCGATCGCCTTGATCATGTTGCGCTCGTAAGGCTTGATGGTAAGCGTACGGGAATCGGAGACTTCAACCGTCGCCACCTGCTTGACCGGCGCCGGCTGACCATAGTAGTCGACCCTGATTTTATCGAGCAGTGCAGGTGTCGCACGACCAGCCTTCATCCCGGCAAGATCAGTGCGAAACACCTCGATCGACTTCTTCATCTTGTCCTCTGCATCCTTAACAATCTGCTTCGTCACGACTTATCCCCCCTGACATATGTCTGGCCCACATCTTCACCGAGAATGACCCGGCGAACGTAATCATCGCCCATCATATCAAAGACGATCAGCGGAATCTGATTATCCATACAAAGCGCGGTGGCGGTTGAGTCCATCACCTGCAGCCCCTTGGTGAGGACTTCGTGATAGGAGATTTCGGCATACTTCACAGCGTCCTTGTTCTTTCGCGGGTCGGAATCATATACACCTTCAACGCCCTGCTTGCCCATCAAAATGGCTTCGGCCTCAATTTCGGCGGCGCGCAGTGCGGCGGTGGTGTCGGTAGTGAAGTACGGATTGCCGGTGCCGGCAGCAAAGATCACAACCCGTCCCTTTTCCAGATGGCGGATGGCCCGCCGCCGGATGAACGGCTCGGCGACCTGCCGCATTTCGACGGCGGTCATGACCCGTGTGTCGACGTTGTACTTTTCAATGGCGTCCTGCAGGGCCAGGGAGTTCATAACGGTGGCCAACATTCCCATATAGTCGGCGGAAGCGCGGTCCATGCCCATTTCTTCACCGAGCCGGCCACGCCAGAAGTTGCCCGCGCCAACGACGACTGCGATCTGCACCCCAAGGTCACGAACATCGCGAATCTGGCTGGCGATCGAATCGAGCACAGCGGGGGCCAGACCGAAGCCGCGTTCCCCGGCGAGCGCCTCGCCGCTCAGCTTCAATACAATTCGCTTGTAGATGGGTCTTTGCAAGAGAAATACCTCCCCGCAGCATTGAGCCTTTTTTCTACGCCTTACTAAGAGTTTCCTCTAGACAGGGGCATGATTCATGAAACCGAGAAGATTACCGGGCCGGGCAGGCAACGGGGGCGGGAGGTGTCGCACCTCCCGCCCCCCCTTCTGCTTTGGTATGGCAGAGACTACTGCAGACCCGCAGCCTTGGCGACTTCGGCAGCGAAGTCGTCGGACTTCTTCTCGATGCCTTCGCCCTTCTCCCACCGCACGAACTGGGTGACGGTGATTTCGGTGCCGAGTTCCTTGCCGGTCTCCTTGATCAGGGCGGCGATGTTCTTGCTGCTGTCCTTGACCCACTCCTGGTCGAGCAGGCAGATTTCCTTGTAGAACTTCTCCACCCGGCCGTTGGCCGCCTTCTCGGCGATCTCGGGCTTCTTGCCTTCGTTGATCAGCTGAGCCCGGTAGATTTCGCGCTCGTGCTCGATTTCAGCGGCCGGCACCTGGGTCCGGTCGATGAACCGGGCCTTCATGGAAGCGAGCTGCAGGGCGAGTTCCTGGCCCAGATTCTTCAGGGCTTCGGCGTCAACGCTGCCTGCGGCGGTCATTTCGATGAGCACGCCGACGCGGCCGTCGCCATGGATGTAGTTATGCACGCGGCCCTGGGCCACCTCATAGCGGGCGAAGCGGCGGACCTGGATGTTCTCACCGATGCGGGCAACAGCCTCGGTGATCATGTTGCCGAGCTCAGCCTTGAGGGCCTCCATGTCGGCGGGGCTCTTGTCGATGACGGTGTTGGCGACGGTCTCGCAGATCGACTTGAAGTCGTCGCCCTTGGCGACGAAGTCGGTTTCGCAGTTGACTTCCACCAGGGCGCCCAGCTTGGAGCCCTCGCGGACGACACCGTGAATGCGGCCTTCGGCGGCGATACGGCCGGCCTTCTTGGCAGCAGCGGCGAGGCCCTTTTCACGCAGCCAGTCGGTGGCCTTCTCGAAGTCGCCCTGGTTCTCGGTGAGCGCCTTCTTGCAGTCCATCATGCCGGCGCCGGTCTTGGCACGGAGATCAGCGACCATTTTTGCAGTAATCTCAGCCATTCAAAATACCCCCTATTCTGCTAAGGAGTGTGAAGCGCAAGGCCTTGCACACCCGCTTTGGTATCCTGTTAATGGGAACCGCTGGAAATACCAGCGAGCACAGCAAAGCGGGGCGACTCAGGTCTCCTCCCGTCGAACTACAGACATTCGTGGGATAGGCTTCCCGGGGTCAGCCCCGCTCATACGTCAGACCTTACTCAGCTTCGACAGCGGCGGGAGCCTCTTCGGCCTCAGCGGTCTCCTCGGTTTCAGGAGCCGAGCTGGCGTCAACGCCCTGGCGGCCTTCAATGACGGCATCGGCCATCTTGGCGGTCAGCAGCTTGACGGCACGAATGGCGTCGTCGTTGCCGGGGATGATGTAGTCGATTTCGTCGGGATCGCAGTTGGTGTCAACGATGGCCACGATGGGAATACCCAGCTTGCGGCACTCGGCGACGGCGATGCGCTCCTTGCGGGGGTCGATGATGAAGACGGCGTCGGGGATGTTCTTCATGCCCTTGATGCCGCCGAGGTACTTCTCGAGCTTTTCCTTCTCGAGCATCAGGCCGGCCTGCTCCTTCTTGGTGAGCTTGCCGTAGGACTCAGTGGACTCGATCTCCTCGAGCTGAGCCAGGCGGTTGACGCGCTTCTTGATGGTCTCGAAGTTGGTCAGCATGCCGCCCAGCCAGCGCTGGTTGACAAAGTAACCGCCGCAGCGTTCGGCCTCTTCGCGGACGGCGTCCTGAGCCTGCTTCTTGGTGCCGATGAACAGGACCTTGCCGCCGTCAGCAGCGACCTGGCGGACGAAGTTGTAGCAGTGCTCCACCATGCGAACGGTCTTCTGCAGGTCGATGATGTAGATACCGTTGCGCTCGGTGAAGATGTATTCCTTCATCTTGGGGTTCCAGCGACGGGTCTGGTGACCAAAGTGGACACCGGCTTCGAGCAGCTGCTTCATGGAAATAACAGACACTTGAAACGTTCACCTCCGAATGATTTGGGGTCCTCCGCAGACGTCATCCGGAGCGGGGCTGCATGTTGTCTGCAGCATCCCCGGGACCGTCTGTCTGCGTGTGTACTGACACCATCGGATAATATAGCACACCGAGGGTCTCTTTGGCAAACCCTTTCTGTGTTTGGGTTTCGGGTCTCGCGGGCGTTGTGGGATTCGCGGTCGTGGCCGGACCGGGCGGGGGGATCGTCGCGGCGTCTCGACTTACCTTTGTAATGATCCTCGCTTTGCTCGGATCTTGAACTACCCTCAACGAGGCTCCTCAGCCCCCCACCCAGCCACGCGAAACCCGGCACTCAACTCCACCCCCACCCACGTGAGCGTTTGCGTCGAGACCCATCGGGTTTTGGAGGACGTAACCGGGTGTGCCCGTACGGGCTTTGGTTCACTTTTCCGGGACGACCGTGACCGGGAGTTTGAAGCCTTTCCATAGCTCCACCTGAAAGGTGCGGCCGGTCAGGTAATTGTTCAGGTTGGCCTGCACCAGACCGCCGGCCCGTTTGGAGAGCCGGTCGGACAGGGCGTTCATGTCTGCCTCGGTCACGGCCAGGTTGAGCCCGGCCTTTACTGCCGACTCGACCCCGGACCGGACCTGCTGAGCGGCGGCGTCTGGCACGGGCACGTTGAAGCCGCCGACATTGACCGTGGTCTGGGCCAGCTTGCGGGCCGCTTCTTCGGCCACCCGAGCCGGCAAATCCTGCTTCATGGAGGCCAGGGCGGCTGGCACTTCCTGCCGGATCGCCGCCCGCACTTCTGTCTCCACCTGGGCCGCGATTGGTGCCGTGTCCAGCCGAATCGTGATTCCCTGCTTCTGCACGGTTCTGCCGATACTGAAGCCCATCACGGCGAACAGGAGAAATCCGGCCCCCAGTCCGAGTGCGAATCCGGTCAGGGCGGGTCTGGTGTCGGGACGCGTAGCCACGGTCTCATCCCCCTCTGGCACAGGGGCATAGCAAAACCCCGGCCACCGTTAGGAGTATGCCAGGGTTTGTCCGCTTCATGACTGATCGCTACGGCGCCCCGACCAAAGTGTCGGCCAGTTCGTCCAGCGACTGTCCCGGCGTGATTACGTGCACGCCCGGCTTCGGCGTGCCATTCGGCTGCTTGACCTTCACCCGGGCCAAAAAGGCCTCGCTGTCCTGGGCGGCCCCGGCCGCTTTCAGCATGGCGGCCAGGTCGGCCAACGACGTAGCGGGGCTAATGACAATCGCCACCTTCGCACCGGGCAGTTCTGTCACCCGGGTCATCCCCAGCGTGCGGGCGCGGGCGATTGTCTCCTCATCGGTGGGCGCCGACCTGCCGAGCGCTATCCACAGCAGCGCCCCGGCCATCAGCCCCAGCCCGAAGCCGAGCCCTGCGGCCAGTTGCAACCCCTTACGCGTGTGTCGGGTGAGCACGGCGAACCCCCTACTTCCGAATCCCCAAAATGAGTTGCACCTCGCCCTTGGTCAGACCAAGGCTTCGGGCAATCGCGGTCACCTCATGTCCGGCATCGGCCAGCGCATACACCTGACGGTGCGTCTCGGGTACGTGCGCCGCGGGCGGCTCCGCCGCCGGCAGCGCTGGCGCCAGGGCGGTCACCGGTGCGCTCACCGCGGCCGGCGGCGCTGCGGCTGGCTCAGCCGGCAGGGGGGCGTGTGCCACCAACGTCGGTTGCGAAGCCGCCGGCGCCCCGGCAGCCGCCTTCTCGTCTGAAAGCGCGCCAATCCGCCGGTCTGCCTCTGCGATCAGTCCGGCCAGCGCCTCCGCCTTCTCCTGAACAACGGCCGACGTCGCCTCCGCAGTCGCAACCAGCTCATCCACCAGCGTCTCCAGGCGCTGGACACCTGCCGGCCCCGCCTCTGGCGGTTCACCCAACCAACGCCTGAACTGCCACAGGCAATAGAGCGCTACCGCCCCGCCTGCAAGCAGGAGCAGCGTCTGCATCAAGCCGGCCTCCTCTTATCTGGTCAGAGTTTCACATCCAGTTTGTGCCCCCGGCCCGGTTCGCTCACAGGCTTTTGGGATCCCCCGGGGACCGTATCCTTCCGCTCCTTGCCGGCGCCCGGCTGTCCGCCGCCGCCGGCCTGCCCCTTGCCCTCCCGGCCGATCCGGGCGTTCTCCACGTTCGTCTTGGCCAATACCCGGCTCTGGGCATCACGGGCGCGCGCCTGCTCGGCCAGCGACTGTGCGTGCTGCGCCATCTGCGGAAGCAACTCCGCCTGCTGCTGCAGCCGGCTCGCCTCATTCAACCGCGGAATCATGGTCTGCAAATCCACAGCGCGTACGGTCATGATAATGACCCACCCCCTGCTGTGAGAAGCCCCTATGCCGGACCAAGCGTGATCTCATGCTGCTCCGACAGGGAGAAACAAACATGCTGCAGGGCATCGACCACCACGTACATCTCCTTGCCAATGGTGATCTTCACGCCCGGATAGACCGTATCGTAGGCCCGAACCCGCCCTTGCATGGTGGCGTGGAGTTCCTCCTCCAGCACCGCCTTGCGGCTGGCCAGCTGGTCCCGCTGCGCCTGGAAATGATACTGGCTGCGCAGCGCCTTCAGCAGCATGGCACGCTTGTCGGGCGAAAACTCGGCAGGGTTGCGAGCCTCAATGTCCCGCAGCAACGTCACGGCCTGCTGTGACTTCCGCAGACCGGCCTCGGCCTCAACCAGCGAACGACGAACCACTTCCAGTTCATCGCGCGTCTCCGGGGAAACGCCCACCTCAATGTCGGTGGTGGTCAGCAGGCTGGAGCCAAGCACCTTGCTGGCAACCTCATCTTTCGCCTTTACCTGGCCGCCAATAATGGTGCCACGTCGGCCGGTAATGCTCACCTTGCCGCCGCAGCGAACTTTGCTGTGCAAAATGCCGTCCAGCACCGACACATCGCGGTGGCAGCGCACATCCGCATTCTCGATAAACCGGCACTGAATCCGTCCGCCCGCCACGACCCGCCCGCGGCTCCCGCCCTGAATCCCATACCGCACGATCACATCGCCGCCGGCCTCCACCGTGCCGCCGTCAATGCCGCCGTGCACCTCAACATTCTGGCCGGCCCGCACCACAAAGCCATGGTGAATGCTGCCCTGCACAATCACGCTGCCAAGAAAGTCGATGTTGCCCGTACTGGTATCCACATCGCCCCGAATTTCAAAAATCGGAGAGACGGTGACACGGCCATCATAGCCCAGCACGGCATGTCCTTCGGTCTCCGCGATCACAGCCAGCCCGTCGTCCGTCAGGCGGCAACCCTTGCCGGCCCGCAGCGGCTGCTCCTTGCCATCGAGGCACGGCACCGGGGCGCCCAGCACGTTCGTGCCCGGAACGCCCTTCGTGGCGGACTGCTTGGTCACCAGAGCGGTTCCGGCCGTCACGTTGCGCACCAGGTTCAGCTGGAAGTGATCAACGCTGCCATCCGCCTTCAACTGCGGATATCCCGAGGGCATTTGAAGCAGTTCATGATAAGTAATGACGGCATCCTGGCCGCGGGTGGCCATCTTCCCGGTGGCGACCACGCCCTGCTTGCCAGCCGTATCGAACGACGAGGCCTGTCCCGCCTGACGAACCAGATCTTCCACGGCCTGTGAGTCCACGCCGAAGATGACGCCGGCCTTCCCGAGGGCCGCCAGCGCCTGTGCCAAGGTTACGGTCTGCCCACCGTTTTTGGGTGATGTCACCGCCATGATGGCTTCCATGCCGTCGGGCGAGATCCGGACGGTCACCCGTCCGTCGACCGGCTGGGCATGGAGGCCATAGGACGTCTTGTCAGCCGAACCGTTCATCTTCGTGACCCCCCAAGTTTACGAGATCAGTTGCTGCTTTGCTCTGCTGAGCCGCCCCCTCAAACGGAGGATCGCCTTTGAGTGGAGCTGGGAAATGCGCGCAACCGACAAATTCATGACCATTGCGATCTCTTTCGCCGTTAGTCCTTCAAAGTAGAAAAGCGTTACGACAAGCCTTTCTTTCTCGGACAGTTTTTCGAGCGCCTGTGCCAGGATCTCTTTTCGCTCCGTAAACAGCGCTTCCTGCACGGGGTCAGGGCTGTTGGGGTCCTCCAACCGGTCAGCGACGGTCAGACCTTCGCCGTCATCGCTGGTCATCGGCATTTCGTCCAGTGAAATAATCACCGCCGCCGAGACCTCCGAGCGCCGCCGGGTCAGTTCGGCCTGCGTCAGGCCCAGCCGTGAGCCCAGTTCCTCATCGGTGGGTTCACGGCCCAGTTCAGACTCCAGGGTCGAATGGGCCTCGTCCATCTGCTTGACCTTCTGACGCAGGGCCGGCGCCCAGGTGTCGGCCCGCAGGCCGTCGATAATGGAGCCGCGAATCCGGGTCATGGCATAGGTTTCGAACTTGACGCCCCGACCGGGGTCGAACCGCTCAATCGCTTCCAGCAAACCGAACAAACCGTAGCTCTCCAGGTCGTCCAGTTCGACCTGTGAAGGCATCCCCAACGCCAACCGTCCCGCCACGTAACGCACCAGAGAGGCGTAGGCCACAACCAGCCCTTCGCGGGCTGCCGCGTCCCGAGTCTCCTTATAACGCTTCCATAAGGTTGCGGTGTCGACCAAGGGGGCACCCCCATCCTATTAGTTGAATTTCCTTTACAGCAGGCCCTTTCGCCGACGGTCCCGCTGCTCGCTGAAAATATACCGAATGATCACATCGCGATCTCGCTCATCCAGCCCGACGAACCGAATCCCGATCCAGAACTCGCGGGCGGAGAGCTGCTGTACCTGCCGGATCACTTCGCCCACCGCATGGACGACCCGGTCGCCCACCTCCAGGTGAATATCAAGCTGCGTGCCTGGCGGGTACGATTCGGGGCACAGAATCTGTGCGCCGTTGCCGCTGATGTCTCGGGTATGGCTCCGAAAGACGCCGCCCGGACGGGGCGCTGCCTCGGGCGTGCTCAGCACGTAGTACAGGAGCTTCAGTTCCGCATCCAGCCGGACAAAGTCCCGCTGCTGAAACCGTTCCACCTTCTCCTTGTCCGGCAGCGCGAGGGTCACCAACGGAACGTTGTCAACGTCCAGTGACGTCACCCGGGTAAGGAAGCAGAGCCGAGCCATCCCTTTGACCGCATACTCCAGCCGGGCAGCATCGCCAGGCCCAAGGGGAATCGGCTTCCCACCTACCGCCGGATGAACCACGGTAATTCCTTCCG
>JARBUG010000032.1 GCA_029239785.1 Symbiobacteriaceae bacterium
GGCCGGCTTGTACTCGGCGTAGGCGTAAGCCAGGCCCGCTTCCACGAAGGCGCGGCCAAGCCCCCGGCCCGTCAGGTCCGGGCGGAGGCCCAGCCCAATCTCCACCACATCGCCATCGGGCTGAAAGCAGAAGAAGCCGACCAGTTCCTCCTGCTCGTCCAGAACGGAACGGTACAGGTGGACCCAGTTCCCCGGGTCTAGTAATTCCGCCAGGTCATCGGGGTCTTGGTCCATATCGTAAAAGGAATAGATGCCTTCGTAATGCCACTGGGCGATGCGGGTGGCGTCTCGCTCCGTCATGGGGCTGAGAATGAACTGCATGGGTTCTCCTTCTGTGGGTGACGATGTCCGAATTCGGACACAGGTTGGCCGGTTCGACTGCTGGCCTCCGTGTTACGATGAAAGCAGGAGGAGGTGGTCGCACATGATTTTCGCTGTGCTCTTCTACGTGGCGGCCCTGCTGGCGGCAGCGGCCATCATTGCCGGAGCGTGGGTTCATCCCCGGTGGTACTGGGTGGCGGCGGGGCTGATTTACCTGGACAGTTTCCTGAGCGGTTTTTCCATCGGGCTCTACTTGCTGAGCCTGGCCTTCGTCACGACGGTCCTGGCGCTGAGCCACTCGCTGGGCTGGATCAAGCGGTTCTGGCACTCGGCGGCGGCAGTGGCCATCGGGATGCTCCTGTGGTGGGGAGCGGTCAGTACCATCGATGACTACTGGCTCTTTCTACCGATTTCGTGGTTGCCCTAGGCACCCTCAATGGGTGCCGTAGCCCGTCAGGCGTGGGCCTAATCTCGACCGGCCCATGCCGAGAGGGTCTAGGGTGGCGGTGAAAGACTTGCTTCGGCAGGTCTTTTTCTGATTTAGTAGGAAGCGGCTGCATGCGGGGCGAACCCTAGGCAGAACTCGTCAAAGGAGGACTCATCAATCATGAAAACCGAACTCCAAAAGATGCTGGCCGGCGAGTTGTACAACGCCGCAGACCCGGAGTTGGTCGAGTTGAGGAACCGGGCCCGGCGCCTGGCGCGGGCATTTAACGCCACCACCGAACTGGAGTTGGAGCGCCGGTCTGAGATCCTGTCGGAGTGGTTTGGAGCCGTAGGCAGCGCCTACATCGAGCCCCCGTTCCAATGCGACTACGGTGGCCACGTTCGTGTGGGCAAGAACTTTTACATGAACTTCAACTGCATCATTTTGGACAGCGCACTGGTGGAGATTGGCGATAACGTGGCGTGTGCGCCCGGGGTGCAGATCCTCACGGCGCACCATCCAGTGCGGGCGGCGGAGCGCATTTTGGGGCCGGAACTGGCCTCCCCGATCAAAATTGGCAATAACGTCTGGATCGGCGCGGGCGCTATCATTTGCCCTGGGGTGACGATCGGCGATAATACCACGATTGGGGCGGGGTCGGTGGTGACGAAGGATATCCCGGCGAACGTAGTCGCAGCCGGAAATCCGTGCCGGGTGATCCGCACGATCGAATAAGGCGCCCCCGGATTCACCGGTTCGGGTCGCCGTACTTATCCCGGCTCAAGTCCCGCAGGATATCGATGATCTCGCTTTCGCTCAACCCCACGTCCTCCAGGCGACGGCGCACTTCCACCTGCGTGGCGTACCACTGGTCGCCCACCCGGTAGCCGCTGCCGTCAACGGTTACCCGCAGGGGCTTGGGAAAGAGCCGCTGGAGCCATCTAGAGAGAAAGCTCATCGGGGGGATACCTCCGGTTCGGGCCGGTTTGTATTTTCAGGTTATCCGCTCGGGGAGGAGTGGGCAAGGTGCGGGTTGCGATTTTTGATCTGGACGGGACGCTCCTGGTGGGGACCAAGAGCGTCATGCCTGACCTGGCAGGTGTCTTCTGGCGGCGGGGCTACCGCCGGTGGCGCGGCGTGCCACTGCTGCTGGTGGCCGGGTTGATGGGGCTGGTCCGCAAGCTGCGGCTAATCAGCACCGAGGGATACACGCGCCTGGGCACCCGGCTGATCGTCAGGTGGATGGGTGGCGATCAAGTTGATAAGTTGGCGCCCTATTTCACAGAGACCGTTCGTCGGCAACGTGTGCGGCCCGAGACGTTGGCGGCGCTGCGGCGGCATCAGGCGGAGGGAACGACATGCCTGGTGGTCTCGGCGGTGGTTCAGCCCCTGCTGGACCGCTTTGCCGAGGAGTTTGGCTGTACGGCCCTGGGCACGCCGCTGGAAGTGTCCGCCGCCGGGCGGCTGTCGGGCCGGTTTGCGGGTCCCTTCTGCTCAGGCACCGGGAAGGTCGCGGCGGTGCAGCGCTGGGCAGAAGGGCATCAGGTTGACTGGAGGCAGAGCTGGGCCTACGGTGACACCCTGCCGGACGCCGCCCTGCTGGCACTGGTTGGGCACGCAGTGGCGGTGGCGCCTGACGCACAGCTGCGGGCGGAAGCGCTCCGGCGCCAGTGGCACGTCATGGAGTGAAAGAGGAGACCGAGGGATGACAGAGCAAGCCGCCCGGCACCTGGCCGAGTCATATCTGGCTGGCCGGGCTCGTACACAGCAGGCATTTCAGTATATGGAGCCGGTGTTGGACCGGTCGCTGCTCCTGGTAATTGGCAGCTATTCAATCGGCATGGCCCGGCCCGGGTCGGATCTTGACCTGGAGCTGATCGTGCCGGATGAGGAGTACCCGGCGCTGCTGGCGGCCGCCGGCGGTGTGCGGGGGCTCTGGGTGCACGATGAGCAGCATCGGCCGCTGACGGATATCAAGGTCAGGCCCCTGGCCTGGCTGCGAGAGCAGCTGAGCGGCCAGGACCCGGTCTCACTCTGGGTCTACCAGCGGGCGGTGGCGGTGCATGATCCCACCGGCGTCTTTGTCGCCCTGCTGGCGGCAGGGTTGGAGCGGTTCCGCGACGTCGCACCGGGGCTGGTACGGCGGCACTACCGGGACCTGCGCAGTGGCGTGACCACCGGTGAAATGCGCGACGCCCTCGCCCGCCAGATCATGCTGGGCAAGGTGGTCGAGGCGGCGCTCGTGTTGCCGCTGCTGGCGGCGGGTGAGCCGCATCCGTACCCGAAGTGGCAGGCCTGGTGGCTCGGCGGCCGGCATCCGCTGGGGCCTGAGATCGTAAGGCTCTGCGCATCGGCCGGCGATGAGGCGGCCTTCCGTCAACTGCGACGCCTGATCGACGGGATCCTGATCGATGCAGGATACGGCGACAGTCTGGTCCGGGACTTCTGGCGGAAGTTATGAAGGAGCGGATTTACAATGCGACTGACCTACCACGGCACGCCGAAGGCCTATTGGGAATCCTTCGATCCGAACGCGGCCTATGTGCCGCCCGAGTTTGGCCGGGAAGGCTTTATTCACTGCACCGACGGGCGTGAGGCGGTCTCGATCATTCTGACCCTGGTCTATCGGAAGCAACTTGAACCCTTTGTGGTGCTGTACATCGATCTTGATCGCGTGCAGGCCGAGGTCAAATATGAAGACCCGGCCGGCATC
This sequence comes from Symbiobacteriaceae bacterium, assembly GCA_029239785.1. Classification (GTDB taxonomy): domain Bacteria; phylum Bacillota; class Sulfobacillia; order Symbiobacteriales; family Symbiobacteriaceae; genus JARBUG01. The sequence continues at coordinate 3,462 of JARBUG010000032.1, forward strand.
TATCCGCACATTTATGGGCCCCTGAATCGAGATGCCATCGTGGCCGTTCGTGATGTGGAGCGGACACCAGAGGGAATCTTCCATATGCCGCCCGTGTCAGAGGCGTGATATTGCTGGACGTCCCTGGACAGACTAGAGTTGGTCCCACGGAACCACTCCAATCAAAAGGGGGCGTTCCAGTTGGCGGATGATGCGAAACACCTTGGGGCGAAGCTGTTTGCGGACGGCCTGACTCGTGGATACGCGACGCCTGATCCTGAGAAAGGCACGTACGAGTTCGGGACAGAGTTGACCGAGGGTGGCGGACTGTCGGCGCTGAAGAACGCCACCTACGGCGCTTCTGGCCAGAGGACGGCCGGCGCCTACCGGGGCAAGCAGGGCCGCTAGCGGGACCAAAGGGAGGGGGCAAATCGCCCTCTCCCTTTTTCATGGGAACTTATCAGATGGCTATATCGTCCCACAGGCAGAAATGTTCTGGGGGGCGAATCATCATGGTCCGTCATCGTCCATCGTTGATGATGTTGTCGCTGCTGTTCGGCTGTTCCGTTCTGCTCACCGCGGCGCCCCGTGTTGCGGCGGAGGGGGCTGCTTCCCTGGCCACCCCGGCCCGGCACTGGGCGGCCGGGGCGGTGGACAACCTGGTGGCCCGGCTGGCCTGGAGCGCACCAACCGACCTGGACGCCCCGATTCCCCGGGACGAATGGCGCCGGTTGGTCTCCAAGATGCTGGGCCAACAGCCCGACCTGGAACGTGAGAAGTGGGTCTGGGACTACACGGGCGGCCTGTCTGGCGAGGAGTTCGTCGTCCGGCGTGAAGATGCCTTCGGCGGGCTGATGAAGCTGGCCACCGTCTTCCGCGGCGAGAAGGCGCACACCGCCGATCCATCAGGGCTGGCCCCCTACGGGGACGGCGTGCGGGTGGCAGATCATCAGCGGGTGCTGGTGGCGGGCGCCCTCAAGCATGGCCTGGTGACGGGCTACCCCGGTGGGCTGTTGCACCCGAAGCGGCCGCTGGCCTATGGTGAGGCCGCAGTGCTGGTTGACCGGTTCCTCGCCCGGTACGGCGGGCCGACAAAGGCCTGGATGGAGCCGCAGGCGGGTGAGTGGCCGAGGCCACGGCCCTTTGCCAGCGGCATGGCGCCGCTCTTTCCAATCGACCAGGTGATTCATACCGGTTTTTCCGTGGGATCGGCTGGCACGGCGTGGCTCGTGATCAATGGGGCTGCGTGGGCGCCTGAACTGCCCGGCCTGGGCGCCGCCCCGGCAGGCCAGGTCTGGGTGGCCGTCGACACCGAAATATACAACTGGGAGAAGACCGAGCTGACCATCGCCCCGGGCACCTTGCGATTCCGCCTTCAGGATTCGTGGGCCAAGGTGAACATAGAGACCGCCGCCAACCCGTTTGCAGCGGGTACCGTGGTGCTGAAGCAGCGGGGGTCGGTGCGGGGCCTGGTGGTCTTTGCCGTGCCCGCCGGCATGCAGGGGATGTGGTTCCAGTGCGAATCCAAGCTGGGATTCGCCCCTGGCAAGGGAGATGGCTATAACGGCGCGAGCCGGGGCTTCCTGGGGAACCTGCCGAAGGCGACCCAATAAGGGCACCGCGCATAAGGAGAATCCCCCCGGGCATGGCTAATGCCGGGGGGATTTTCATGCTGCTTCCTTTGCTGATCCTTGCGCTTACCACCGTGGCCGGTCCCGCCACCTACACAGACCCGTTCGCCTACTGTGCCGCCGTGGGAACGATCGACGCGCCGGACGCCCGATGGGTGGGGGATAAGGTGCCGGTCGTCATCGCCCGCGCCCTGCGCCGGGCGTTTACTGGCAGCGCCGAGGGCGAGTTGAAAATGTTCCAGCGAGGATCCTTCTGGCGCTGCATGGGCGGCAAGGTCTATGCCTGCACCGTCGGCGCCAACTTACCCTGCCAGTCGAAGGCGAACCTCAGCCGTACCCCGACGCCGGCCATGGTCCAGCACTGCCAGTCCAACCCGGATGCGGACTTTATCCCGATGTACGTGCGTGATCGGGCGTCGATCTACGACTGGGCCTGCCGGGCCGGGCAACCGGTCATCACGCAGCAGATCACCAAACCGGACGCGCAGGGCTTTCTGTCGAACATCTGGTATGAGATCAAGCCGGGATAGCACCTACTCCTGAAACACCGCCTTGGTGTACGCGATGCGGAACCCGGCCCGCTCCATGTTGCACTGCGAGATGCTCCCCACATCGGTCTGGGTGACCAGCAGGTCGCACCCGGCAGCCCTGGCGTCGGCGGCACGGCGGGCGATCAGGGCCGTTTGGGCGCCCCGCCCCCGGTACTGGGGCAGCGTGCCGGCCATCCAGAGCGACCCCACGCCCCCATCGATGCGAAGCTGGGCGCCCGCCGCCCGCTCCCCGTCTATGTATGCAATATAGCTCCGCCACTGCGAATGATGGGCGGTGGCTCGCATCTCGTCGCCCATCCAGCGTTCCCAATCCGGTCCCCGCAGGTCGAATACCAGGGGGTTCAGCCAGGCCAGCCACTCGATCTCTTCCTTGGTCTCGGCAGGGCGCACATGGGCCGCACCCGCCGCTGGCCTGACGGCGCCCGGCGCACAACACAGCGCCTGCTGAAAGCCGGTGAGCCGCAGTCCCCGCTCAGACAGCCCCTGCAGGAACTTGGCATTTTGCGCGAAGGGGCTCACATCGACCCGAACGGAGACGCCCTTCGCCCGCAGGAAAGCAATCGCCTCATCAAGGGGCGCCTCTTCCCCCGGCCCGGCCATCATGATCCGATTGGGCAACCGGCGCCGCCCCATACCGGGCACCGCCAGCGCCATTACCTCGCCGAACCGTCGCACATCAGCGCCGTAAGGATTCCCGGGCATGGCCGCCAGCGCTTCAACAAAGGCAGCCCAGTCATTCGCTTCCGCCTGCTCCACCCGCTGCGCCAGCAGCGCATCTGTGACAATCACGCCAACGCCTCCTGTTGCGCGCCCCTGCAGATCTCCCTTTTTGTAGAACCAAAGTACATCATCCCAGGTCATTTATTTATGAGAATTGCCCAGAACGTCCTGCTGGGAGAAAGCCGCGTTTACCCCGAAATCCGCGGCTAAATAAATGCCCCAAAAAGCAAGGAGCGACCGCCCGGTGAAAGGCGGCCGCTCCTTCAAGAACTACACCCCAGGCGCTACGACCGGCTGTGCGGAGGCATCAGCCGACGCCTCCTCGGTCTGCTCCTCGAACTGGAGCCGCCACAGCTTGTAGTACAAGCCCTGCTTCTCCAGCAGTTCGGCATGTGTCCCTCGCTCCCGAATCTTGCCCTTATGCAGCACAATAATCTGATCCGCATGCTGAATGGTCGACAGCCGGTGCGCCACGATAAAGGTGGTCCGCCCCTTCGTCAGCGTCCGCAGCGCCCGCTGGATCACGGCTTCGGTCTCTGAGTCGATCGAAGCCGTCGCTTCGTCTAGAATCAGAATGGCCGGGTCAAAGGCCAGCGCCCGGGCGAAGCTGATCAACTGCCGCTGGCCGGCCGAAAGCGTAGCGCCCCGTTCGACCACCGGCTCCTCATACCCGCCGGGCAGGTTGCGAACAAACCGGTCCGCCTCCACAGCCCGAGCTGCGGCGATCACCTGTTCATCGGTAATCGCTTCGTTGCCCAGCCGGATGTTCGACTTGATGTCGCCCGTAAACAGGAAGACATCCTGCGCCACCAGACCCACGTTACGACGCAGGTCCGTCTGGGCCAACTGCTTGACGTTATTGCCGTCAATCAGCACTTCGCCCTTCTGCACATCGTAGAAGCGAGAGAGCAGGTTGATGATTGAGGATTTACCGGCGCCGGTATGCCCCACAAACGCGATCGTCTCACCGGGCTTCGCTGAAAAGGAGACATCCCGCAGGACCCATTCCTCGTTCTCATAGGCGAACCAGACGTTCTTGAACTCGACTTCGCCCGTTACCCGGCTGATGGGCTTGGCATCTGGCGCATCCACAATGGCAGGCTCCGTATCAAGCAGTTTGAACATCCGCTCCGACGAGGCCATGGCGCTCTGCATGATGTTGAATTTTTCGGCCAGCTGCATCAGCGGTTCAAAGAACCGGCGAATCAGCGAGACGAAAATCCAGAGCACGCCGAAGGAGATATCACCGGCGATGGCAGCGACGCCGCCGTACCAGAGCAACAGGGCGATCGCCACGTTGGCCAGGAAGTCGAGAATCGGGCGGAAGACGGCAAAGACCATCAACTGCGCCCATGAGGCGGTGAAATACCCGTCGTTCTCATGCTTGAACTCGTCATATGTCTTCTTTTCACGGACGAAGAGCTGGACCACCTTCATGCCGTTGATATGCTCGGCCAGGAAGGCGTTAATGCGGGCCAGACGGGTGCGGACCTCACGGGTGGCATCCCGCGCCTTGCGCATGTAGTGGCGGGAGTAGACCGCTTCGGTGTCGTTGGTAACCCGGGTGACCAGGCGCCCGGCCGGGTTGGAGTCAAAGAACTTCAGGTGCAGCCGTTGCAGATGCCCGAAGACCTGCTTGCGGATGGTGTAGATGATGCGCTGGCCCGTGTAGTTGAGTAACTGCGCCTGCCCGTACATGATCAGGACGCCGGTGACCAGCGTGCCAATTAGGAGCATGGCCAGCCGAATCAGGCCGGCCTTGGCCTCAGGGGCGAAGGCTGCGACCTCTGCCGCCGTCTTTCCTTCGGTGGAGAGGTAGGTGTCCATGGCGGTCTTGAGGATGACGTCGCGCGCCAGTTCCAGACCAACCGTAATGCCCAGCAGCGCGACGCACAGGAGCAGCGACTTCCAATAGGGCTTGGCGTAGCTCAGGAGCCGGCCCATCAGTTTCGCATCGTATGATTTCTCGAGCTCTTCCTCTTGGCGGAAATCGCTCATAGGAACCTCCTTTAAGTTAACCCCTACTCGGCGTTGGCGATCGCTTCTTCGAGCTGCTGGCGCTGGTAGGTCCGGAAGTACCGTCCCCCCAGGGCGATCAGGTCATCATGCGTGCCGGATTCCACAATTTCGCCGTTCTCCAGCACGATGATCAGGTCGGCCGCCTTGACGGCCGCCACCCGGTGCGAAATGACCACGGTGGTCCGTTCCTTCATAACCGGCCGCAGTCCGCCGAGAATCCGCTGTTCGGTGTTGGTGTCGACGGCCGAGAGGCAGTCGTCCAGCACGAGAATCGGGGCGTTTTTCAACACTGCCCGGCTCAGGCCGACCCGTTGCCGCTGGCCGCCCGAGAGCGTAACGCCGCGCTCGCCGACCATGGTCTCGTAGCCTTCGGGCAGGAACTCGAGAATATCCTGCTCGACCTGGGCGGTCTGAGCGGCGCCCCGAACCTGCGTTTCCGTCCAGTCGCCGGGGGCAAAGGCGATGTTCTCGCCGACGGTGCGGGAGAAGAGGAAGGACTCCTGAGGCACAAAGGCGATGGCCTTGCGCACCTGATCGAGCGGCAGGTCGAGCACGTCGACGCTGTCGATGAAGATGGTGCCCCGGGGTGGGTTGAAGACCCGGGCCAGCAGCGAGACCAGTGTCGACTTGCCGCTGCCCGTCCGCCCGATGATGCCCAGGGTCTGGCCGGGCCGGATGGTGACGGTCAGGTCCTTGAGCGCCGGGCGCTTCTTGTCGGGGTAGTGGAAGGTAAGCCCCTTGATTTCAATACTCCCCTGAATCTGGTCGACTTTGACCGGGTGCGCCGTGGTGGCCACGGCCGGCTCGGTCAGCAGCACGGTCTGGATGCGGTCGTACGACGAGAAGCCCCGCTGCACGATGTTGACCACCCAGCCCATGGCCATCATCGGCCAGATCATCAGGTTGATGTATTGAATGAGGGAGACGAAGTTGCCGAAGGAGATGGTGCCGTCAATGACCGCCCGGCCCGGGAAGATGAGCGCCAGCACGAAGCAGGCGCCGGCCAGCAGGTGGATGGTCGGGTCGATCGCACCGCCGATGCGGACCATCGACATGAAGCGGGCGACATAGGTCTTGTTAGCTTCGTCGAACTTGCGCATCTCCTCGGCTTCCTGGCCGAAGGCCTTGACGACCCGGGTGCCGGAGATGTTCTCCTGCACGACGTCGGAGATTTTCCCGAACTGGTCCTGCACGGCACGGGAGCGAACGAAGATGAACTTGCCGAAAAAGGAGGCTGCAGCGGCCAGGAACGGGAGGGGCAGCAGCGCCAGCAGCGAGAGCTTCCAGCCGATGGTCAGCACCATGGCGGTGACCGTCAGCAGGGTCGATGAGAGCGCATCGGCCGTCATGAGCACACCTTCGCCTGCGATGCCGCGAATCGCCTGCAGGTCGTTGGTGGCCATGGCCATGAGGTCGCCAGTCTTGTGGGTGTGGTAGAAGGAGGCCGGGAGCTTTTCCAGGTGCGAGAAGAGCCGGTCCCGGAAGTCCTGTTCGACCATGCGGGCAGTGCCGAATACGAAGATGCGCCAGACGAACCGGAACAGGGCGAGCACGGCGATGGTGCCCAGCAGGATGGCGACGTAGATTCCGATGTCCGAAGGGGTCAGGGTCTTGGCATCGAGTTCGTCGAAGAAGTTGCCGGTCAGCTTGGGGGTCACCTGTTGGAGCAGGGCGGTCACAAAGAGGGCTCCGACGCCGGCGATGTACCGCTTCTTGTACTTGGCCAGGGCTCCGATCAGGGACTGATTGGGAGTGGACATAGGCACCTCCATCCTTGGCGCTTGGGGGCTGAAAAGAACTTCGCCGGGTAAGTAATTTGCCCGGCGAAGATATGTGACGAAGGAACTAGTCCTTCGGTTCCGCCTGTAATGAAAAATTCTATGGGGAGGGAGCTTTTTTCAGTTCACTTGTAGAGCACCAGGCCTTTCGGTGTCCGCTCGAAGCCGATTTGCTGGAGTAGGGCGGCCGCTGGCGCGTCTTGGATTGGGGTGTCGCCCCAGGACTCGACGTCGATCCGGCGGGGGGCGCCGGGGCCGGCCAGCAGGCTCTTCACGCTGCCCAGGGCGGCGAAGAGCCGGTCCTGCGGCAGGTCGGGGGTGAGGGGCGAGATGCGCTTGCCGCTGGCTTCAATGGCCAGGACGGGGCGCCCGTCTTCGAGGACCAGGTAGGAGCGGGTCCCACGGCCGGCGCCCGGAAGGATGGAGCCGTAGGGGTTCCCCGGGTCGCAGGCGGCGACCAGTCGGGTGGTGGGGCCGGGGGCCGGGGCATCGCCCCCGCCGTCGCGGGCCGCCCTGAGCTTTTCGACCGCCTCGGGCAGGGCGAACTGGGCGCCCGATAGGTCCCGAATGAAGTATCCCTGCCGGACCAGGCCCCGCATCTCCATGTGCTTAAGCGTGGCGAGCACTTCGCTCCAAGTGAGCGGGCCATCTTCGGACTGAACGGCTTCGCGGGTGACGACGCCATACCGGTCAAGCAGAATCCGGGTGTAGGCCTCAGCCGGGCTGGCCGGGGGCCCGCCCTGGGCGCCGGCCCCGGGCGCCCGCAGCAGCCGGGCCGTCAGCGACCAGCGCCCCGTGCCGCCCTGCAGCCCCACCGGGCGCCCCCGTTGCGCCGCTGCCTTGCCCGCCCGCATCACCTGGCGGACCGGGGCAAAGGTATCGTTCGTAACCTGGCCCAGCCAGGCCAGTTCCCACAGCGTATCCAGGGCCTGGGAGGGGCCAAGGCCGGCGCCACGGGCCACGCCGCCCAGGAAATCAGCCCCCGAGGCCTCCAGCACCGCGAGTACCTTCCGCTGCTCCGGCGTAAGCGGCTCAGCGGCCGCCCCACCGAACCGGGCTGAAAACGCGTGCAGCGTCTCCGGCAGGTAGAAGGCCAACTTCCCCCCGGCCATGCCCGCCCAGTGCAGTTCGCCCATGGCGAGCATCTGGTCCAGCCAGAGCGGCTGGTACCCCGGCACCCGGGCAGGCAATACATCGCGCTCCCAGGCCTCGGCTGGCAGGGGCACGCCCTGCAGATGGGCCAGCGCCTTCCTGAGCGCATGGGGCACGCCGCTCGTTTTCGCCCCGGCGCCCTTCGCCCCCAGGCCCTGCCAGTCCAGCAGGAAGCGGGCGAAGGCGGCGCCGTCCACAGGCTCCACCTCGCGCCGCAGCAACGACAACGTCTGCCGGTGCACCTGCTGGAGCACCTCAGTGTCGCAGAACTCCCGGGACGTAACGCCCCGGGTATACTCGCCCGCGGCCAAAATGCCCTCAGCCCGCAGCACATCAAGGTACCGCAGCACCGTCTCTCGGTCGTAGCCGTACCGCTGCACCAAGTCCTCAGTCACAAACGGCCCGTGATTTCGGGCATACCGCCGTATGACGGCGCCAGCGTGGCCGGTCAGGTCGCCATACATGCCGAGGTCATCGGCGGAAATCCAGCGCGGTTCACCGGCCACGGCAACCTGCTTCACCCGGCCCTTCAACTCCGTCAGCCACTCGAACTGAACGCCCCGGGTCTCCAGTTCTCGCCAGGAAAGGTCGCCCAGCCGTCGCAGCATATCGTCCGTTTCATTCGCGTTTCGCGGGTGCCACTCAGGCTCAAGCCGCTGCAGCCTGGCGCCCACCGCATTAATGGCCCGGGGGTCCAGCAGGTCCCGCAGCGACTCGGAACCAAGCACTTCCTTTAACAAGTCGCGGTTCATCTGCAGCAGAGCGCTCCGGCGCTCCGCCCGGGGCGTCTCGCCTTCGTACATGTACGCCCCGACCAGGTTCATCAAAAACGCGGCCGCAAAGGGCGACGGTGCATCCGTCTCCATCACCCGCACGTCGATTTCGCCGGCAGTCAGACCCGACAGCACCTGGCGCAGTCCCTCCATGTCCAGCACGTCGCGCAAGACCTCGCGGTACGTCTCCAGCACCACCGGGAAGGAATCATAGCGCCGGGCCACCTGAAGCAAATCGGCTGCCCGCAGCCGCTGGAGCCAGAAGGGCTGGCGGCGCCCCGGCTGGGGGCGCGGCAGCACCAGCGCCCGGCCCGCGTTCATGCGGAAATAGGCCCCGAAGACGGCGGTATTGCCCACCTCCTGGAGCAGCATCTCTTCTGCCTCCGCCGGGTCTGCCTGGAGCATCCGCTCAATCGGGGGCGGCGCATCGGCGCCGGGCAGGCGAATGTGAATGCCGTCGTCGCTGTGGAACATCTCTGCCTCGATGCCCAGCAGGTCACGGAGCCGCCGCTTCATCACCATCGACCAGGCAAGGTTCACGCGCCCACCAAAGGGCGAATGGATTACCACACGTCGGTCGCCCAGCTCATCAAAGTAATACTCGACACTGATCTGCCGGTCGTGGGGGAGGGCGCCCGTCGCCTCCACCTGGTCGACCAGGTACTGCCGCAGGTTCCAGGCCGCCCGCTCATCCAGGCAGCACTCTTCCTCCAGCCACCGGAGCAGGTGCGGATCATCCAGCCTGCCTCCGACCTCGCGAATGAACGCGCCCAACTGGCGGCCCATTTCATAGGGCCGGCCCAGACCGTCGCCTTTCCAGAACGGCGCACGGGGAATGGTGCCAAACGCTTCGCTGACCGTAACCCTGTCATGCTCGATTGTCTCGATTTTCCAGCTCGCCGTGCCGAGTTGGAACGTATCGCCAACCCGCGACTCGTAGACCATCTCTTCATCGAGCTCGCCCAGTTTGACCGTGGTGCCGCGAATGTAAACGCCATAGTAGCCGCGGTCCGGAATCGTGCCGCCGGAGCGGATCGCCGTATGCTTGGCGCCTTCCCGCCCCTGAATCAGGTTCTCTTCTCGATCCCAGACGATGCGGGGGCGCAGCTCCCGGAACTCTTCGGAGGGGTAACGCCCCGACAGCATCTCCAGGACAGAGTTGAGCTGGCGTTCTGACAGGTCACGGTAGCAATAGCTGCGGCGCAGCAGCGCCAGCAGGTCATCTACCTTCCAGTCATCCACCGCGGCCATGGCCGTGATTTGCTGGGCAAGCACGTCCAGGGCGCCCGTGGGGACCCGAGTCTCTTCCACCTGCCCCAGCTTCATCTCCCGCACAATGCAGGCCGTTTCCAGCAAATCGCCCCGCCACTTCGGAATCAGCCGGCCCTTGGAAGCCGCGCCGATCACGTGCCCCGCCCGGCCTACACGTTGCAGGCCCCGGGCGACGCTCTTGGGCGACTCGATCTGAACCACCAGATCAATGGCGCCTATATCGATACCCAGTTCAAGGGATGACGTCGCCACCAGACAGGGAAGGCGCCCTTCCTTGAGGTCGGCCTCCACCTTCGCCCGGACTTCCTTGCTGACAGAACCATGATGGCACTTGACCAGCTCGTACCCGGCATGATCGTTCAGGCGCCCCGTCAGCCGCTCGGCCAGCCCGCGCCCGTTCACAAAGATCAGCGTCGACTGGTGCTGGCTGATCAGTTCCAGCAACCGCGGGTAAATGGCCGCCCACATGGAGTTCTCGGGCAGCGCCCGCATGTCTTCCAGGGGTACTTCGACCTTGAGGTCCAGTTGCTTACGGGTGCCTGTGTCGATGATTTCTACGCTGCGCCCCACGCCGCCCAGGTACCGGGCGATCTCCTCCAGCGGGCGCTGCGTGGCCGACAGCCCGATGCGGACCGGTGGCCTGGAGATCAGGGCCTCCAACCGCTCCAGCGACACGGAGAGATGAACCCCCCGCTTGGTGCCGCACATGGCGTGGATTTCATCGACGATGATGTAGCGCACAGTCCGGAAGATGGACCGGGCTTTGGAAGTCAACATTAAATAGAGGGATTCGGGCGTGGTAATGAGCACGTGCGGTGGGCGCCGCACCATGGCGGCCCGCTCCCGGGGCGGAGTGTCGCCCGTTCGCACCGCGGTTTTTAGCCGCGGCAGAGCCATGCCCATGGCCGCGGCCTTCGCCTCAATACCCCGGAGCGGGACCTCGAGGTTGCGGTACACATCGTTGTTGAGCGCCTTAAGGGGCGAAATGTAGAGGACCTGCACACCCGAGGGCTGCTCTTCGCAGTCATGGTAGAGTTGGTCGAGGCACTTGAGGAAGGCGGCCAGCGTTTTGCCCGAGCCGGTGGGTGCGAGAATCAGGGCGTTTTCACCGCGCGCAATGACCGGCCAGCCTTGCGCCTGCGGCGGGCTGGGTTTGCCAAACGTCTCCTCGAACCAGGCTTTTACGACAGGATGAAAACCCTCCACCACCGGCGCCCCCTCTGTCTCCATTTCGACCCAAACATATATTCGCCACTCGCTCGCAAGCCCCTGCTTGTATCCGAGGGCTTACATCGAGTAAAATACAGAAAATGACCCCATAACGAACTGGTGGTGTGACGGCCGTGGACGACGTCGATCTGTCAATTATTCGACAGCTTTCAGCAAACAGCCGCATCTCCTGGGCTGACCTGGGCTCCGCCGTGGGCATTACCAGACAGACTGCTGCCGAGCGGGTGCAGAAATTGGAGCAGGCCGGGGTTATTCGAAGCTATACCATCTCCATCGACGCCGAAGCGCTTGGCGCCGACCTGCTGGCCTTCGTCGCGATCAGCCTCGAACGGCCGGACCACTCGGAGCCCTTCCTGGCCGCGGTCTCCGCTATGCCCGAGGTGTTAGAGTGTCACCATGTGGCCGGCGAAGATTCATACCTGCTCAAAGTGCGTACTGCCGGTACGGGCGGGCTCGAGAAACTCATCAGCCATCAGTTGCGGCGTATTCCGGGTGTGACCCGCACCCGCACCACTATCGTCCTCTCCTCATCCAAGGAGACGGCCATTCCGCCATTCCCCAGCGCTGAACCCGCAAAATGACACCCTCGCGACAGACTGCCCGCCCCCGGTTACCGGCGGGCTCTGTCTTGCGCCGCACCGATCTGGCCATCTATCTGCCCCGCACGCTCGGCGCCGGTCACCGCACCATTACAGATGCCCTGACCGGGTCGGCCTTCCTGCCCGCCATCGTGCCCCAGCCCGGGGCTTACGCCGTGGGCGGCATGGCCTCCATGATCGCCAGCGCCACCCACGCCCCGCGCCGGTCTTCAGCCAGCGGCTGGACCCCTGTTCCATCGACACGCTCCACCTGCCTGAGCACGGCATGCTGCTCCCCTGGCAGGTGCGGGACCTGAAAAGTGATGCAGACCCACCGGCACGGCGGGCGCTCCTACCCGACCGATATGGAGCCCGACGAACCCGAGGAACTGTATATGGAACGTTGAGCCGAAATGCGGCCCTGGCAGTGCGTCAGGGCCGTTTTTCATGATGCGTGCCGGTCCGCGGGCTGGTCGGCATACCACGCGGCCTGCGCCCCGAATAGCGCCGCATACTCGCCGTGCTGCGCCATCAGTTGGTCGTGGCGGCCATCTTCCACTAACCGGCCGTCTTTGAGCACCAGGATGCGGTCCGCCAGCCGGGCCGCCCCCAGCCGATGCGAGATGAAGAAGGCTGTCCGGCCCCGGGCCAGCTCGCGGAACCGCTGGAATACCTCGACTTCGGCCAGGGGGTCCAGGGCGGCCGTGGGCTCGTCCAGCACCAGCAGGACGGCCTGGCGCATGTACGCCCGGGCGATGGCCAGCTTCTGCCACTGGCCGCCCGACAGCTCCTGACCATCCTCGAACTCCTTGCCCAACTGCGTGTCGTACCCCTTCGGCAGCCCATGGGTAACCTGGTCGGCGCCTGACCCGGCAGCTGCGGCGGCGATTTGCCGCTGGTTCCCCAGTTGGCTGATGTCGCCCACTGCGATATTCTCTCCCACCGTGAGGGAGTAGCGCATGAACTCCTGGAAGACCGAGGCGATCGTCGAGCGTGCCGCTGCCCCATCGGGTGATGCAATCTCCACGCCGCCGATCTGCACCGAACCCGCTGTCGGCTGGTAGAGGCCGAGGAGGAGCTTGACCAGGGTCGACTTGCCGGCCCTGTTCTCCCCCACCAGGGCGATCAGTTCGCCGTGCCTGACCGTGAAGTTTACGTCCTGCAGCACGGGCGCCGCCTTGCCGGGGTAGCCGAAGGTGACGCCGGTGAAGGTGACGTCCGCCCGGTCTGCGGCAACGGAAGCTCCGGCACCGGACCCGGACACCTCCGGCAGCGCCCCCGGTCCATCCAGGAACGCCCACACATCCGACACAAAATAGCCGGCCTGCCGGAGCTGCCCCAGGCTCATCATCAGCCCAAGAATCCGCATCTGCAAATCGCGCGCGGCCTCAAACGCACCGGCAAAGGCCCCCAGGCTCCTCTGCCCCGCCAGCACCCCAAAGCCCAGAATTCCCAGGGCGCCCACATACGCCACATTACCCAACCCCAGCGTCACCACTTGCAGCGACCCGCGCCGAAGCGCAAACATATTTCGCTCGCGGCCCAACTGAAAGCGGTCCTGCCACCAGCGCTCCAGCAGCACCCTGGCGGTACCGAACAGCCGGATCTCCTGGGCGTAATCTCGCTTCACCAGCAACTCGCCCAGGTAGTCCAGGTACCGGGCCCGGGGCACCTGCCCCCGCATCAAGGCGCCCCACGCCGTTGCCGAGCGGGACTGAATGGCCCAGGCCGGCACACCCGCAACGAGCAGCACCGAGGTCGCCTGCCAGTCGATCGCAAACAGCGTCCCCAACACGGCAATCACGGCCACACTGGTGCGAACAAGGCCCAGCGTCACATCGACGGTCTCAAACATGTGCTCCCGCACGCCCTGGCTGGCGCGGGTATACAGGTTGAAGAAGTCGGGGGACTCAAACGCCATGAGCGGTGTGCGGGCCGCCCGCTCCAGCAGCAGGCTCGTCAGGTGATACTGGGCGCCGCGCAAAAGGCGCGTCTGCAGCAATACCAGCAGCCTGGAGAGAACCGGCTCGATGATAATGATGGCACCCGTTGCCGCCAGCCAGAGGCCCATGGTCCGCCACTCTGCCCGGGTGACGACGGCGTCAATCAGCCCCCAGAAGGCCCCGAGTTCTGCCGCCGGCAGGGTGCCCAACAGCAGCAGGACCACCACAGACATGGATGCGTCGGCAGGCGCTGCCCCCATCACCGTACGAATCGTGCGCCACCAGTCCCGGTAGAAACTCAAGATGCCGCCTCCTCTTCGTACCACTGCGCCTGTGTGCGGAAGAGCTCCGCATAGAGCCCGCCCGCGGCCAGCAGCTCCCCGTGGCTCCCACTCTCAGCCACCCGGCCGCCGTCCAGCACAAAGATTCGGTCCGCCAATCTGGCCACGCCCAACCGGTGCGAAATCAGCACCGCAGTCCGGCCTCCTGCCAGGTCAACGAACTTACCGAACAGGTCCAACTCTGCCCGGGGGTCGAGGGCAGCTGTCGGCTCGTCCAGGACAATCAACTGGGCGCCCCGCACAAAGGCTCGAGCCAGGGCGATTCGCTGCCACTGTCCGCCCGAAAGCTCCATGCCTCCGGCAAACTGCTTGCCCAGCATGGTGTTCAGCCCGCCGGGCAGGCTCTTCACCAGTTCGCTGGCCCCTGCCTGCCCCGCTGCCGCGGCCACCTCCGCCTCGGTCGCACCGGGGCGCCCCAGGCCAATGTTCTCGGCCACCGTCATCTGGTACCGGGCAAAGTCCTGAAAAATGCAGCTTACGTTGGCCCGTAACGAGGCAGGAGCGATCTCCCGCAGGTCCAGACCGTCGTAGGTAATGCGGCCCGATGTCGGCTGGTACAGGCCCAGCAACAGCTTGATCAGAGTCGATTTGCCGGCCCCGTTGGCACCCACCAGGGCGATCCGCTCGCCCGCCCGAATTTCCAGGGACATGTCGGTCAGGACCGGCTCCGCCTTGCCTGGGTAGGCAAAGCTGACGTCTTCGAACCGGATGGCTCCGGAGAGGGGCGCCGGGAAAGGCACGCCCTCGTCCAGGGGGCGCTCCTCGGTGGGGAGTTCCAGGAAGGTGCGCAGATCCAGCAGCGGCAGAGCGCTGGTCCACATGGTTCCCGCCAGCTGCGACAGCCCAGTGGCGCTGCCACGCAGCAGCCTGATAGCGCCCGCTACGGCCACAACGGTGCCGGCGGTCAGCAGCCCCTCACCCGCCGTATCCGTTAAGTAGACAAGGGCGCCCAGGTAAAGCGTTGCAGCGGCCAGGTCAGCCAGCCAGCCCTCCCGAACTCCCTGCTTCTGCGTCTCCAGGTGCTGCGCTGTCTGCTTTCGGAAAACCGCCTGCCACCGGCCGATGAAGAAGCGGAGCAGTTGATACGCCCGCAGTTCGGTGGCGGGCGCCCGCTCGGTCATCAGGCCCGTCAGGTAAGAGGCCATGCGGCTCTCTGTGGTCTGTTGGCGGAACATCGTGTACATGCGATTTCCCTGCCGCGTCCCCGCCCACCCAATCGGCAGGGCAGCCAGACAGGCGCCCGCCGCCACCCAGGGCGAAATCGACCCGACAAAGGCGATGGCCGAGCCCACCCGAATCGCCATATTGGCCATCTGGTAAAGGTTCGTGACCGCCATCGACATGGCAGGACCGGGCACGTTGTTGGTCGCCCGGTGAATCAGGTCATAGGTGTCGGGCCTGTCGAACTGGGCGAGAGAGAGGGAGGCCGCCTTCTGCAGCACGCGGTACCGGGTGTAGCGGGCGGTCTTATCCTGCATGTAGTTGTTCGTGACCGGCGTAATTGCCCCCGCAACCTGGTTCACCAGCATCAGGGCGCCCAGGTAGATCAGGTTGCGCACAAGCGGCGCAGGCGGGGCGCCCGGTACGACGGCGTCAATCACCCGCTGCGTCATCAGCAGCATCACACCGGCGACGGTGCCGTTGATCAGGCTGGCAGCCAGGTTCATCACCAGCTCAACAGGGGCCGCGCGGAATGCGTTGGCGATGATCCAGGGGAAGTGAGGCAGCGGCGACTGCTTGCGGTCGAACACCTTCACAGGCAAATACCTCCTAGGGGCTATTGACAAACCTCGGAAGAGTGCCATACAATATAATTAGGTATAGGTGTATTGTAAACATATACACGCGTACCCCGTTTAGATACGCCTGAAATGGCAGAACTCCTGCTGAATTAAGTACCCCGCGTCAACAATTTGACGCGGGGTTTTGCGCTACACCGGTTCCTTCTTCTGTGACTTAGCGAAGCCGCTCTTTGTGCTGCCCTCCTCGGCATAACCGAGGCCGTTGTCAGTGCCAAACCCAACCTCGGCCGGGGGCGCAGCGCCCGTGTTGCCGGCGACTTCTTTCCCACGGTAGGCAGCGCCACTGGTGGTGTAACCCGCCGTTCCCGGCCCCAGCGTGCTGCTCTGCCTGGCGGCCTCCATCGCCAGCTCCACCGCCTGGCGCCCCGACTCGCTCGTGTTGTCGACCATCTCGACCACCTCCGGACCTAGCGTGTGTTGCGGCCTGCCAAAGTAACCCGGCGCACCGCCAAATTAAGTCCTTCGGTCTATTTGGGTTCGTCAGCCGTCACCTGTATGCTCATATGGAGACCAAATAACGTGGAGGGTTGTCTGTGCGCAAGGCATTTCCCATCATCGCACTAGGTGTCTTTGCTGTGGTCATGGTCCTGGTTTTCCTCAGCTTCCGGCCCGGCGAGGAATCCAGCGCTCCGCTCAACCTGAACCTGCCCGAAAAGTGGCAGGAGTTTAACCGGGCTGCCAACGCGACTGGCAGCGAAGCACTTGGCCTCTTCCAAAAGGAACACGAAAAGAAGATCTCCTGGAAGGATGGCGTCAAGGCCGACTACACCGACGGCAAAGTCACCTTCTCGATGTGGGTCGCCGGCGCCGCCAATGACGGCCATGCCAGCCAGATGGTCACCGACATGACCAACCGCATCGGCGGTGGCAACCCGACGTTCAAGCAGCCGACCCAGGTCGATCTGGGTGTCGTCAAGGCATATAAGACCGAAGGCCAGGGCAAAGTCAACTACTTCTACGCCAAGGGCCGGCAGGTCTATTGGATCGGCATCAGCGGCGCCGCCAATCCGGATGATCTGGTGAAGCGGCTCTATCCTGAGTTCTAAGGTACCGCGAAACTGGGGGTATGCGGATGGCCCATGTGACGGAAGCGGTCTGGACGCCTGCGGAGGCCGCACTTGGCCGGCCGGAGGAGCGTTCCTGGACCTACGAGATCGGCGAAGCCGAAATGGACATGGTCGTCAGCAGCACCCGCAGCCAGACCCGGCTCCACGACGTAACCCTCTTTGTTACGAACAGCGCCGGCGAACTGGCGCTGATCAAAAAACACAACTACCCGGAGGGCGCCTGGCGGGCCCCGGGCGGGGGCGTCAACCCCGGCGAACCGTTCGAGGCCGGCGCCCGGCGGGAAGCCCTTGAAGAGACGGGCCTGAACGTCCGCCTCACCCGTTATCTCCTCCGTGTTTACGTCACGTTCACCTGCGGCGCCCGCTCCCAGCCCTGGACAACCCACGTGGTGCTCGCCACCGCCCATGACCAGGCGCTCGCCACGGGTGACCCCAAGGAGATCGCCGGCGTCCGCTGGGGCACCCTTGACGAACTCTGTGGCCCCATGGCCGAAGTCATGCTAAGTTCGGGACGCGGTCTCTTCGTGTACCGGGTGGCGCTGCATCGCGAAGTGGCCCGGCTCCTCGCAAAGGCATAAGGAAAGGGACTGGCGCAAGCGTCAGTCCCCTTTTTTATGATGTTTGATCAAGGTGAGCAGTGCCGCAGGGCTGATTCCCTCCTGGCGGGCGACTTCGATGACAACTGTGTAGTCGGCCTGCGCCTCGGCGGCCACCATCTCCCGGATACCGTGTGTATAGAAGGACTCCGGAAGGGTGGTCAGGTCGCTGAGTGCCTTGACTAAGAGCGGTGCAAAGGGCATTTCGCCACTCATCAACGCATCCAGAGATCGCAGTTCGACGCCCAGGACGTGTGCCAGCACTACCCGGGGAAGTTGCCGCGATTCCCGGCTGATCAGGCAGAGCACCTCCCTGGCCCGCTCCCCGACCGTGAGGGTAGTCCAGTTGCGGCCGCTCTCCAGAACCATTTTGCCGACGTCGGCTGCCAGCCCTCGGCAGGCGGCTGGTTCATCCAAATACCGCTGAATGTGACCACGTACGAACTGTTCGGTTACATTCAGCGCTTTGATCCAACGAGTCAGCTTATCTGAACGGACTTCGGCTTTCTTCTTGTTCTCCACTTCGCTCTGGTAACCCAGACAGGGGCCGCCGTGTTCGGCCACCCAGCGCATGGTGAGGCCCTGCTCCTCACGCGCCCACTTGATCAAGTCGCCTCGCAAGGACCTTGACTTCTCTTCCACGCTGCCCAGAGCCCCCCTTTTTCTTCCATTCCACCAACAAGATAACATGAACACGAGTGAACGTGCAACATTTATTTATTCAAACGTCCCAAGATGTTTCCTTATCACCTCCCGCTCTGTCCAGGAAGTCGTCTGGTAACGCCAGACCCCTCACACTCTCCTAAAAAATGGGGCGGCACCATCGCTGGTGCCACCCCTTCACGCTTACTTCCTCAAGTACTCGTCGAACCACTCGCTGATCATATTCAGCCGATGAATCCGGTGCCAGGGCTTGCCCGTGCGGCTCATCCCATGGAACTCGCCGGGGTAGCGCACAAACTTGACCGGCTTCTTCTGGAGCTTCAGGGCGGCGTACAACTGCTCACCCTGCTCAATGGGACACCGCAAATCGCCTTCCTGGTGCTCAATCAGCAGCGGCGTATTGATCTTGCTCGCATGCAGCAGGGGCGACTGCTTCAAATACGGCGCCATGTTCTGCTCTTCCCACCAGTTCTCCGTACCGAACTGGCTGATGCGATTGTAGCCCGTATCCGAGGTACCCATGGCGCTCCACCGGTTGACGACCGAGCGCATGGTAACGGCGGCCTTGAACCGGTCGTTATGCCCGACAATCCAGTTGACCATGAATCCGCCATACGAACCGCCGGCCACGCCCAACCGGTCGGAGTCGACAAAGTCATACCGCTCCACGGCGGTCTCGATGGCGGCCATCACGTCGGCATAATCCTTGTTGCCCCAGTCTGCGATGATGCACTGGCCGAATTCATAACCATAGCCCTGCGAGCCCCGCGGGTTGGAGTAAACAACCGCATACCCCTGGGCGGCCAGCCACTGGAACTCATAGAAGAAGCCCACGCCGTACATACCCATAGGACCGCCGTGAATCTCGAGGATCGTCGGATACTTAACCCCCGGCTCAAAACCCGCCGGCTTCATGATCCAGCCGTCGGCCTGGGGGCAACCCTCGCCTGCCGAGAATAGGAACCGCTCGGGCATGGGAAGGTCGACCTGCTCAAGCAAGGCAGCGTTCGGCCGGGCCACGGGAATTTCAACCACGCCGCCGCCGGTCAGCACGGCACAGCAGTTGGCCATAGCCGACTCAGGCAGGGGCTGATCCAACAGCGCCAGATAGATGTCGGACGGCGACACAGGTGTGGCGTAAGCAAGCGCCGCACGACGGCAGTCCGGCGTCAGGCTGTAGGCGTGAACCGCCTTGTCGCCGCCGGTAACGGGCACCACATCGCCGCTCGCGGCGTTCACTTTGACCAGATGCACCTGGCCCGCGTCAGAAACCTGGGCGAAAATCCACTGGCCGTCCGGCGACCAGGTCAGGCTGCCGCCCGCCGGCCCCGCCATATCAGAGATGCACTCGTTTCCGAAGGGCCGGTCGAGCCCGCCCGACAGCGGCGAGACCGCACCGGTCGCCCGGTTCAGCACGTACAGCCGGGAGAGGCCGTATCCGTCATCCCTGGGGTCGGTGCCGATGAAGGCGACCAGCGTGCCGTCCGGCGAGACGGAAGGCTTGGCGGCCGACAGGGCGCCGTCGCCGGGCGTCAGGCGGTTCAGCTCGCCACCTTCCCGGGAAACGTACCAGATGTCGTTATGCCAGGGCCGGTAGTCGGCATCCTCCAGCCGGTTGGCGACAAAGACCACGCCGGCCGAGTCGGGCGTCCACGAAGGCTCGCCATGGCTGAAACTGCCGCTGGTCAACTGGACCGGCGCTCCGCCGTCCACGGGCATCGCACAGACCTGCGAGCGCTTGTCGGTGTAGTAGCCCACGCCATCCATCTTATAAAGGATGCGGGTGATCACTTTGACATCCTTGGTGTACTTCTTGTACAGATCCTTCTCTTCGTCGTCCTTCGCCTCGGGCGCAATGCCCTCGTCGGTCAGGTTGGCGGTGAAAGCGATGTACTTGGAGTCCGGGCTCCACACCGGGTTGCCGCAGCCACCCTTGATGCGGGTCAGCTGCCGGGCCTCGCCGCCTTCCAGCGGCAGCAGCCAGATCTGGTTGGAACCGCTTCGGTTGGTGACAAAGGCCAGGTACCGGCCGTCCGGCGACCAGCGGGGCGAGTTATCCTTCGTGCCGCCCGTGAACTGGATCGGCTCCTTGCCCTCTCGGGCCATCCAAATGGAGGTCTTGTACTCGTTCTTCTCTTTGTCGATCTCCTGAACGATGTAGGCGATCCGGGAGCCGTCTGGCGATATCTGGCAGTCGCCGGCCAGCTTGATGGCGAGCAGATCTTCAACCTGGAGCTTGCGAAGGGTGGTCATGCTGTGCCCTCCCAACCAAATACTTCGGGACATGAAGTAATTAGTCGCCGAGGGCGCCGGTTCCTGCCGCCTTTGCGGTTTGCACATATGCTTCTTCCCGCCGGAAGGCGCGGCTGAGTCCAAGCGAGGCGACAAACGCCAGGCTCAGCCCCACAAAGGGCATCACCCCCATGAGGAAGCGGAAGGCGCCGCCGGGGTTTGGGCCCGGAGCCTCGCCGCTGCTGTAGCCGAACAGGTAGTAGAGGAGGAGGAATGCCCCGGCCTGCAGCACGTTTGCACACCTGGTAATGACCCAGGGCACGGAGAAGAACATGCCTTCCCGCTTCCGCCCGGTTCTCGCATAATCGGTATCGGCAATGCGTGAGATGATCACGTCGGCGGCCACAAAGAAGCCGGACATGGAAAGGCCGATGGCCACGCCGGCGGCGATGCCGGTGACCAGGTTGGGCACCACAGTAAGCAGACCGATCGAGACGGCAAAGCAGGCCAGCGAAATCGAAAGCGCACGGGGTGTGCCCAGCCTGCGGGCCGCACTAGCCCAGAGCCACAAGCCGGGAATGGTGGCCAAAAAGACCGATCCGAAAAACGCTGAGACCGCAAAGCCCTTCAGGCCCAGGCTGTAGTCGGCGTAGAAGGCCATGGCGCCCATCAATATCGCCAGGGTCAGGTGGAAACAGCCGTGCACGATCAGATAGTATCGGTAGGTCAGATGGTGGACCGTTGCTGCCACCGACTCGAAGAAGCCCGGCTCATCCTTTGCCAGCGGGGCGACTTCGGGTTCCCGCAGGCCGTACAACAGTACGACCAGCGTAATCGTCGAGAGCACGCAGTAAATCGCGCTGACATAGACGTAATCCATCATCTCAATCAGGATCGGGGTCGCCACAAAGCCGACGATCTGCGCAATCATGGTCACGGACTTCTTGTAGGTCTGGGCATGGAGCCGGCTCGCCTCGGTCGGGAAGAGTTCGGGCAAAAGGGAATGGTACGGTATCCAGGCGACCGTCGCTGCCGTCTCCCACAGAAGCGAGAGTGTCAGGTAGTAAGCGAAAAGCGCACCGCCTTTGATACCGCCGGGGACCAGAAAGGCTGCCACCGAAAAGATCAGATAGAAGATGGCGCCCACGGTCAGCCAGGGGCGCCGGCGTCCCCACCTGGAGCGGGTCCGGTCGGAGAGGTGGCCCACCATGGGGTCGTTAATGCCGTCCCAAATGGCCTGAATGATTTTGGCGATGGTCACGTAACCGACGGCCAGCCCCAAGTTGTGGTTGTAGTAGTAGAGCATATAGGCCCCGATCACGGTCCCGGGCAGGCCCAACGCAAACTCGCCGGTTGCATAGCGCCATGGCTTTACCACCTGGACGACCTCCTCGAAATGTTCGCATCCCGATGGTTTCACCAATTGCACGTGCTTTCCGGAAACACCTGCAGGGCCAGGCGAGTGCACGCAAAATGGACGAAGAGCCGAGGCGCATGCCCCGGCTCTCAGTTAATAATCCATTGTTCACTTCAAGAACTTCGAGATGATCCCATCTGTCATTACATCAAGAATGTCGGGCCGTGGCTCGCCGTATGACAGGCGCCGCATCAGGCGGAAGAAATGGATCATGAGGCCGAGCAGGAGCACACCCGCCAGACCGAAGACCGGGGTGAACCAGTACGGGGCGCCAGCCAGGCGGCTGTAATTAAACCAGGCGGCCAGCGCCATGAAAAAGGCACCAAAGCCAAAGGAGCGGGTAATGGAGCCAACCTGCTTATACGTTCCGACCAGCAGCCACGCAGCGAGCAGCATCAGAAGAACCCCTGAGACGACGCTGATGAAGAGGTACATGCGCTCTGACCTCGTTTATGCGGGATTGTGCTTGCCGAACCAGTCAACGATGGTGCGCAGGCGATAGACCCGGAGCCAGGGCTTGCCGGTCCGGCTCATACCGTGGCTGGAATCCGGGTAACGCACGAACTCCACGGTTCGCCGCAGGTACTTGAGGGCGGTGTACAGCTGTTCCGCCTGCTCCATCGGGCACCGGTAGTCCTGTTCCTGGTGCTCGATGAGCAGCGGTGTGCGGATCTTCTCGACAAAGGTAAGCGGAGAGACCTTCCGGTAGAAGGACATGTCCTGCCAGGGGGTAGTGGGATAGCTCATCATGTCGGTGAAACCGAAGTCGCTGGTGCCAACGGAGGAGGCCTCGTTGACGACCGAACGCATGGTGACCGCCGCCTTGAACCGGTCCGTGTGGCCCAGGGCCCAGTTTACCATGAAGCCGCCGTAACTTCCTCCGGCAATGCCCAGGCGCTCCGGGTCGAGCCACGGGAACTGTGCCAGGGCGGCATCCAAACCGGCCATCACGTCCAGGTAGTCCAGGTTTCCCCAGTCTTCCTTAATGCATGCGCAGAAGTCCTGGCCATACCCCTGTGAGCCCCGCGGGTTGGTGTAGATGACGGCGTAACCGGCAGCGGCCAGGCACTGGAACTCCATCATGAAGGCCCAACTGTACATGGCCATGGGGCCGCCGTGCACTTCCAGAATGGCGGGGTAGCGCTTCCCTTCCTCGAACCCGACGGGCTTCATCACCCAACCGTCGGCTTCGGTGAGGCCGGCGGTGGAGCCGCAGTTGCACAGGTAGTCGTTCGTGCCCGCACCAGTGGCGAAGCGGTAGTACTCGACCGGCGCCAGTTCGACCTCGGCCAGCAGCGCCTCGTTGGCCTGAGTCAGCGGCAGCAGGTCAGGTCCCTCCACCAGGAAGAGGTCACCCGGCAGGTCCGGCCGGGTCAGGGCCACGCAAATCTTCTGGCACTGGGCATCGGTCGACCAAGCGTACATGGCGTGGTCACCGCTGCTCAACTGCGAAACGCTGTCGGAGTCGACGTCCACCGCGTAAAGCTGCTGGCGGCCGTTGTCTGACCCCAGCGCAATAACCGCCAGGCCGTCGGGCGTCCAGCGAAGAACGTGGCTGCCGGGCGCCGGCATGTCGGCAAGCCCCCGGGGACCAAAGTTATGGTCCCAGTGTGCGACAAGGCGGCGGAGGCCCGTGCCGTCCCGGTTGATCACGAAGAGCTGGTTGGAGGCATAGCCCCGGTAGGGTTCCCATTCCTGGCCCTGGAAGGCGATGCTCCTGCCGTCGGGCGCCCAGGCCGGGTTGCCCAGGCTCATGGTGCCGGGCGTCAGCCGGACCGGCTCCGATTCAGGCGTGGTCAGGTCCTGTACCCAAACATCGGCCAGGAACGGCACGTAGTCGTCATCTTCCCGCCGGTTGGCGACGAAGGCGATCGCGCTGCCGTCGGGCGCCCAGGCAATTTCATCATGGTTCCACGGCCCCCGGGTCACCTGGGTGGCCTCCGGCTTCGCGTCCGCAACGGGCAGAGTAAAGATCTGCTGGTGCTTCTCGGGGTCGTGGAAGCCCTCACCATCGGTCTTGTAGTGGATGCGGGTGATCCGTTTGACGCCCTTGGTGTACTTCTTGAACAGGTCGCTCTCGTCGGCCTTGTCGCCTTCCTTGCCGGGGCCTTCGGCACCGATGACCGCCGTGAAGGCGATGCGGCTGCCATCCGGGCTCCAGACCGGTGCCCCGCTTATCCCCTCCTTGAAAAAGGTGAGCTGTCGGGCTTCGCCGCCGAAGGCAGACATGAGCCAGACCTGGGTTTGGCCGCTCCGGTTGGAAGTGAAAGCGAGATGGGTACCGTCGGGCGACCAGCGCGGGTTCTTGTCCGACTTGGTCCCGCTGGTGAACGGGGCCGGCCGGCTGCCCGGGGTGGCCTCCATCACCAGAATCTGATGCCGGTATTCGTTTGATTCCTGGTCAATGCGGGCAACCACGTAGGCCAGCCGCTGCCCGTCGGGCGTCAGTTGCGGATCGCCGGGAAGTCGGATCGCAAGCAGATCTTCGGGCGTAATTGTGCGGGGCATGGCGGGGCCTCCTCTGCATAAAGAGAGCGGCCCACCCTGCGAGGATGAGCCGCTCGTTTCGGGTCCCTTACTTCTTGGACATCAGGGGCGCCCGCCCCTCCTGATACGCCTTGATCGCATCTTCCACCGACTTCTTTCCGTTCACGGCGGCATCCGCTTCCTTCAGAAGCATGGGCGCCAGGTCGACCGGATACTCGAAGGTTGGCAGATACTTCAGGTGCAGTACGAAGGCGGCATCCTGGCCGAGGGCAGTGGCGGAGAGCCAGTCTTTCTGAATCTGCTCATCGACATAGGCCGGTACGGGAGCGCCGGGCATACGCACCACGGCGGCGGCGCCGGAAGCGCCGGAGACCCACCGGGTGAAGGCCATGGCGTTCGCTTTGTTCTCGGCGTTGGCGGTTACCATGGCCAGGGTGGCCATGCCGGGGGTCTGCTCAGAGCCCGGAATCGGAGCGACGCCCCAGGCAAAGGTGGGGCGGGAGTGGGCAAATGAGTTCTCCCAGTAACCCAGCACCATGCCGATCTCTTCACGGGCAAACGCCATGTAGTAGTCGGTGCTGTCGCCGAGTTGGGCAGCAGGCGCCAGAACCCGGTTGCCGGTCTGGAAGCGGTAGATGCGGTCGATCATGCTCTGGAGGGGCTTCAGATCGGGGTCGGCGGGGCCCTTTCCGGCGGTCAGCAGGAGATCAACCAGCGACCAGGGCGGGATGCCCACGCCCCAGCCCTTCTCCTTGCCGGCCTGCTTGGTGGCGAGTGCAACGGCGGCCTTGTCGAACTCTTCCCAGTTCCAGCCGGCGGCCGGTGACTTCAAGCCCAGTTCTTCGAACATCGCCTTGTTGTATACGACGACCATGGGGCTGGTGGAAACGGGCAGGCCCATGAGCTTGCCGTTATATTTGCCCATCTGAATCGCGTCGCCATACTCGGTCAAAGAGAGTCTCTGTTCCTTTACCATGTCGTCCAGCGGGGTGAGCACGTCCTGTGCGAACAGGAAGCTGTTGCCCGGAGCGACAATGGCGTCAACCTTCAGTTCGCCGCTCTTGATTTTGGCCACGATCTGTTCGAAGGTATCGGTTTCCGGGAGCTTAACGGATTCGGGCTTCACGTCAGGGTACTTGGCAGAGAATCCTCCAAACAGGGTTGACTCAACACCAGGGCTGCCCAGGACCAGCACGCGAACGTTGCCGGTTACCGGGGCTTCCTTTTTCGGAGCAAGGGTGCAGCCAGTCAGAGCGAGTGCTATGAGCAGGCAGAGTGCGATCGTGCGGCGCATGGCAATTCCCCCAGCTTCAGATTCCTCAGAAAGGGATTTCTCGCCAGGGCCGCGACCTTCCTGTGGTTCCAAAGGACCGAAAGGGATGCGAAATAGTACCGTAAGGGGATCTCGGGTGTCCATGGACGCAAAAAGGGGCGACGGCCAATGCGTCGCCTCTTACGGTCGGCACGTGGACTGCGGTTCCGGGGCGGTACCGGCCGAACCCCGGAACCGCATTGTTTCGCTGTTAGCGAACAACTTCGGTTGGCCAAATGGTGCCATTGCCATTCGAGGCGCTAGCAACGCCTGTCACGATACCGAGCACCGTCAGAACAAACAGCAGTGCGATAGCCTTCCTCATGAGTTCACGCTCCTTTCGTCAGGGCCGGAGTCGGGGACGAATTACCTAGCTGTTGATCTAGGCTCTATTATGTATTTGCCCTGAGCGAAAGTGGCCGCCAGGAATGGGTGGCCGGATGGCCACCGTTTCCTGAAACATTTACCCGAGGTGGAACTCACTTTTTTTAGCTCGCACCCGCTGCCGGACTTCGCTGGCCAGGTTCATGAGGTGCGGATCCTTGGCCTCCAAGGCGTGGGTGACTGCCCAGTCTGCGAAGATGCCCGCTTCGTGTACGCGGCGAGCTTCCAGTGATAAGTCGGCCATGATCCAGGCGGCGGCAGCCCGGTGCCGGTCGGTGGCACCCTGGCGGCCACTTTGGAAGACCTCTTCGCAGAGGGCCATGGTCTGCTCTTGGTGTTGGAGCTGCCGTTCGTAGAATGCCTGAACGACGAGCTGTGTTACCTGGTATTCTGGGATTTCCAGCTGGGCCGCCAGGCTCTCGGCCTGTACCAAGAAGTGCTCTGCTTCGTGCGGTTGGAGCTGCAGCAGCATGACCCAGGCACTGTTCTGCAGGCTGGCAAGCACCCCGCTTTGGTTGCCAATGAGGGTGAAGTCTTCAGCGGCGAGGCGGTATGCCTCCAGCGCCTCGGGGTACTCCCGGCGTTGCTGGTGGGTGAGCCCCTTGTTGTAGTATGCATGGGCCGTTTTGGACTGAAGGACGGGGTAGCGGTCCAGATGGAGAAAGAAGAGTTGGAAGAACCGCAGGGCCTGGGTGGTGTCCCCGACTTCGCGGTAGATGAGTGCGCTATGTAGACGGGCGTTTCCTATGTCCTCCCAGTTGGTGCCAAGTTCGGCCGCTTCAATGGCTTTGTCGGCCATTTTCACGGCGGCGTAGATTTCGCGGAGCCCTGCCGCTGCCCGCACTCCCAGGATGAAGACTTGTGCCCGCAATGCTGGGTCCAACTCTGGATCCATGGTCAGGCGTTCCACTTCTCGGTAGGCGGCAAGGAACTGGCCGGTTGCCACTAGCGAGTGCAAGCGGGTTACCGCCATGCGGTCGCTCCTCCTTTCCACCTGTCGCTCTCGAACCTAAGATTATCATTTTCAGGAAGAAGATGTCAATAACGAATATGGCGGCAAAATAAAAAAGACACCAACGCAAATCGCTGGCGTCTTCTGGGGGGTAGCTGGAGCGCACTCACACTAGACGCTGGCCGGTCCGGAGGGTGTTGTGCCAAAGATCATGGCACTGTTCGGCCACCTGGTGCCAGTGTTCCCGCACCGGGGCCGGGATCTCCTGTTTGGTCGCCAGTTGCCGTGCGCCTAAATGGAGGACGTAGAAAAGGTCATCAACGCCCATGTCATGCTGTTCGAGGAACCTGGTCACCGCAGTGAGGTCGCGCTCTTTGGCCACGAAGTCCATCCCCTTACTTGCCGCTGCTGTTACCAATAGCTTACCACACGGGACTCGAAAGTCAGTAGACTTGTGTGAAACGGAAATCCCACATCCACCCGTCAGTATGACAGCAGGGTTGATAAAGAAAGTGCGGGGGTTGGCATAAGATGATCGAAAGCCAGAGTTTGGCGGTTTGGCCGGCTTTGCCCGCCAGCGCCAATAAACGTTTATCCGGAAAACAAGCAGGCAACCGGCAACAAAACGGCGTAAACCTTCGTCTGATAGAAGATAAGGTATCAACGAAGGGTGAGGCCGCAGTGTCACGTCCGGAAAATGCCAGAATAGCGGCCGACCGAGAGGCGGCCATCGAACTCCTCATGCAGGAGTACGGCACAAAAGTGCTCCACCTGGCATATTACTATTTGAAAGATCGGCATCTGGCGGAAGATGTGGCCCAGGAGGTCTTCATCAAGGCATACAAGCATTGGGACTCCTTCCGCGGCGACAGTTCGGCGTACACGTGGCTGTACAAAATCACGGTCAACCTGTGCCGGGACAAGGCGCGAAGCGCATGGTGGCGGCGGTTGCTCCCTTCGGAGGAGCCCAGGGCCACCAACTCTCCCGCCGGCTATGAAACGCCCGCTATGGAAGAAGGGCCCGAAGAGGCTGCCCTGAAGAGCGACCAGCGTGAAGCCCTTATGAAGTATGTCATGAAACTACCCGAAGCCTATCGCGAAGTGGTCGTACTCTTTTACTATCAAGATCTTTCGACTGTCGAAATTGCTGAGATCACAGACCAGAATGAGAACACGATTAAAACCCGGTTGTTCAGGGCCCGTGCCATGTTGAAGGAGATGCTGGTGAAAGGAGGGGTGGAGCGGTGAACGAGCCATTTGATGTCGAAATCAGCCGTGCTCTGAAAAAGGAGACGGCCGAGTCGTTGCAGGGCTGGGAGTTCACCCCGGCCATGCAGGCCAAGGTCATGCAGCGCATTCGCGCCGAAGCGACCTCGGATGATGATGCGGCCGACGCACCTTCTGCCTCGCCTGCCCGCCAGCGCAACTGGGCGGAGCGGGCTCGCCCACTGAGCTGGGTGGCGGCGGCTGCTGCGGCCGTGGTTCTGGCCGTCAATATCAACTGGAGCGGTTTTGGCATGGGCGGGTCGGCGCTCAAGGAAAGCGCAGCCACACCGGACGTGCCGTCGCTGGAGGCGGCTACATCCTCGCCCGCTAACGCGAACGCCCAAGTCGTCGCACCTGCGTCTGCGCAGGTGACGGACACGACGCCCAAGCCGGATGCGCAGCCCGCGACTGGAGACACCTCTGGGAGCGGTACACAGGCGAACGCCGGCATAGCCAGCATCCAGGCGCCGACGCAACGTTCCCGGGAGATGGCCTTTGCGTTGCCGGCACCTGCAGCCAGGCAAGAAAGCCTGGCCGATGGGGTGGCAACGCTGGCGGCGCCCCCGTCTGCCAAAATGGCCATTACACCTGAACAAGTAACCGATCCGGCCGACGGAACCGGGCCGGAAGTGGGCATTGCATTCACCGCCGCGGCCGTTGAGAACGTGAGCGGTGCGGTTACGAATGCAGGCTCCGTCTTTACGCTGACGAATTACGGACTGACCTTTACCAGCGCCGACATGGCGACAGTGCAAGAGATTTCGCTCGAAGGGCTGAGCGGAGCAAGCGTTGTCACCGTTGCCGCTGATGGGAATGCGGCAGTTGTGGGCGCCGAAGGGCGGGTTTACCTGATCGGCGCCGACAACCAGCTGAAGCGGACCATCGCGGGCGAAGCGGCCATCGAGCGGGTCGGCTGGAGCAACAATGGACTGCTGGCCGTCGCTGACGGCAAGCGGGTCGTGGTGTACGCCGCCGACACGGGGGAAGCCAAGTTTGAGATCGCCGCCAGCCCCGGTGCTGAAGTGGCCTTTGCGCCCGATGGGACCCTGGCGGTATATGTCAAGGATCAGGCGGGGGCCCCGCTGCTCACTTTGACTGACGCAAAGGGAAGCGAAATCGCCCGCCAGCAGCCGGCTGAGGCCGGAAGCGGCCTGGAAATAGCGGCAGGTGGAAAGGTAATTGTGGCAGGCGGCCACGCCTATGATGCCGCCGGGAATTCGCTATGGGCGATGCCCCTGACGCCGGTTGGCGTCACCGCCCTGGGGTCCGACCGGGTCGTTGGCTGGAACGATCAGACCGTTCTGACCGTGGGCGCAGCCGACGGCGTGAAGGTATGGCAGGCAAACTGGGAGGGCACGGGCCGGATCACCCGGGTTGTGCCCGCACCGGACGGCAGCTTGATGACGATTCTGGCGGAGACCGACGACGGCCCGGTGCTCTGGGTGGTAGAAGCGGGCGGCAAGGTGCGCCTGACCGAGCGGCTCGAGCAGATGCCCGTCGAGCTTGGCCTTGTCGGCAATCAGGTGGTCATGATTTTGCCGACCGCAGTGCAGTACCGGGCCATACCGGAATAAGAATAACTCCCCCGGGCCGTCAGGGCTCAGGGGAGTTTTTTTCTGAGAACTCAGGGCTGCACGCTCTGCATGGCCTGCGAGAGTCGCTGAATTTCGGCCGGGGTGTTGTAGTGGAGCAGGCTCACCCGCACGGCCTCACCGTCAAACTCCCGGGCCAGGTCGACCATAGAGGGAATCGCCAGGTAGTTGCCCGTGCGGGCTTCGAAACCCCGGGCGTCCAGGTGGCGGGCCAAATCACCGGTGGCTTTGCCCTTCAGGTTGAAGGCGATAATCGGCACGGCAGGATCACCATACATGACGGCGCCAGGGATTTCGGAGACCACTCTCTTTAGCCGGGTGAGCAGTAGCTGCTCATAGGCGCCGATGGTCTGCATGGCCGTCAGGAGCCGCTCACGCCGGGTGTGCGGTGTGGCCAGACTCAGGTTGGCCGCAGCGGCGGTACCGAGCATTTCCAGGTAGGCCAGCGTGCCGCGGAAGCCCGCAATGCCCTCGTGGTTCTGGGTGCCCAGTTCAAGCTTGGCGGCAAACGAGGTGCCGAGCCCCCAGCGGCCGGCCTCCTGGTTGACCAGTTCACCCAGTTGCCAGCCTCCCAGGCGGCTGGGGTTAATATACGCCATGCCCAGGTGTGGGCCGAAGATTTTGTAAGCGGAGCAGACGGCGAAGTCGATATCCCAGGCTTCAACGTCCATCGGCAGGTGCGGGGCGCCGGCCACACAGTCGACCACGGTCAGGGCGCCGGCATCGTGGGCCATCCGGGCGACCCGGGCCACATCCACCAAGGTGCCCGTGGCGTTGCTTACCCAACCAAAGGCGACAATGCGGGGCTTTTGCTCAAGCAGGGCCCCGTAGGCCGCCATGTCGAGCCCGCCCGCGGGCGTAATCGGAATCATTTCGACCCGCACGCCCCGGTTCCGCAGCTCCTCCCACGGGGCGACGTTGGCCATGTGGTCCAGTTGGCTGGTCAGCACCAGGTCGCCTTTGCCCAGGTCGCGGCCCATGTGGTGGGCGATGAGGGCCAGCAGGCTGGTGGCATTCAGGCCAAGGGCAATGCGCTCAGCCCGGGTGCCCATCAGGTCGGCGCAGCCCTCCCGCATGGCGTACACAGACTGCTGCATCTTCTCCTGCCGGGTGAAGACGGTGCCTTTCTGCGCATTCCTGCGGGTCAGATGCTCGGTGGTCCGTTCGATGGCCACAAGGGGCAGTTGGGCACCGGCGGCGTTGTCGAAAAAGACGTAGCCGCCGTTATTTTCACGGTCCAGCGCTGGGAAATGTTCCCGCATCCGCCGGAAGAGTTCGAGCAGCAGCATCTCTTGCACGTTGCTTCACTCCATCGCTCATTTCTCTTTCGCAAGAGTTAGCCAATGCGTGCCGGAACTCCTGCGGGGCTTGCCAATTCTGTCGCACTGGGCCACAATAAGGGAGAGTTATTCATCCATGCCGCTCGAAGGAGGATTCCTCTCATGAACTTCTGGGGCGCCTTTGGCATCTACCTGGTCGCCTGCGTTGCCGTAGTCCTCGCACTCTCGATCAACGGCCGCACCGAGCAACCTGCTGGCGACCACGGTCACGGCCACGACGACCACGGACACGGGCACCACTAGGCTCCGTCGCCGGCAACCACAAGGACTGTCAGACCCCTGCGCCGGCGAACCGGGGAGGGGTCTTTTTCTATAAAGGAGGCGGGCGAATGGACGTCATCAAGATTACCCCGCGGGGGTACTGTTACGGGGTCGTTGATGCCATTCAGATGGTCAAACAGGTCGCGAAGGATCCGAATGCCCCGCGACCCATCTATATTCTGGGGTTGATTGTGCACAATCATCACGTCGTTGCCGAAATGGAGCAGTTGGGTGTCATCTCGCTGGACGGCGAGGACCGGCTGGCCCTGCTCGACCAAGTCGAGTCGGGCACGGTGATCTTCACGGCACACGGCGTATCGCCGTCGGTCAAAATCAAGGCCCGGGAGAAGGGGCTCCACGTGGTGGACGCGACCTGCCCTGACGTCACCAAGACCCATACCCTGATCAAGGAACTGGTCGCCCAGGGGTACGAGATCATCTACATCGGAAAAAAAGGGCATCCGGAGCCGGAAGGTGCTGTCGGGGTGGCGCCGGACCATGTCCATCTGGTGGAGCGGGAATCGGACCTGGAAGGACTCAACTTTGCTCCGGACCAGAAACTGGCGGTGACCAATCAGACCACCCTTTCCCAGTGGGATACACGGGCCCTCATGAATAAAATTCAGGAGCGGTGGCCGCAAACGGCGGTTTACAACGAAATCTGCATGGCGACGCAACTTCGCCAGGAGGCTGTGGCAAAAACCGCACCGGAAGCTGATGTGGTCATCGTGGTGGGTGACAAGCGCTCCAACAACTCCAACCGGCTGGTGCAGGTGGCCGAGGAACTGGCCGGGCGCCCGGCCTATCTGGTCGACAACGCCGAAGAGATCAACCCCGAGTGGCTGGAAGGGAAAACGAAGGTGGCTGTCACCTCCGGCGCATCGACGCCGACGCAGATTACCAGAGAAGTGATTCAGAAAATCGAAGGGCTGAACGGGGAAGCTAAGGAGGACGGAAACAGAGCGTAGAAGCTGGCAAGGAGGGACTGTCGTGCTGACGGAGGGGGAACTTCGGGCGCTGCTGGTCCTGCTGGCCGATGACGACGCAAAGGTCGCTGCATTGGTTCGGGAACGGCTCCTGGCCGAGCGGGAGGCTGCCATGCCGATGCTGCTGGAAGCGGCTCAGGGCGCCGACCCGCGGGTGCGGGGGCGAGTCAGGCTGCTGCTTGAAGAACTGCGGTTGAGCGACCTGGAAGCAGTGTGGCGTGAGTATGCCGCCCTCCCCGACGATGACCTCGACCTGGAGCAAGGTTGCCTGTTGCTGTCAGGGCTGGTCCGGGATCAGGAGCACACGCAGATTACCGGCTTCCTTGACGCCATCAGCGGGATGGTGCGGGCGCACCTGCTTCACGTAGGCGCGGTTCAGGCGCTGGGAGAGGTGATCTTCGACAACATGGGGTTTCGCGGTGGCGAATACGACGAACCGGACAATTACTACGTTGCCACCGCCCTTGAACGGCGAGTCGGAATCCCCATCGTCCTGTCGGCGATCTACGTGCTGGTTGGCAGGCGGCTGGGCCTGCCTGTCGCTGGCGTGGCAGCTCCGAGCCACTATCTGGCTCGCGTTGAACAGCCCGATGGGCCAATTTTCATTGACTGTTACAACCGGGGGCGCACGTACCGCCAGGAGACGTTGGTCAACTGGCTGGAGGGGCGGGGAGTCAGCCGTCCTGAACAGTATCTGTCGCCCTGCACGCACCGGTTTACCCTGTTTCGCATGTTGAACAACTGTGAGCGGGTGCATAACGAGACAGGCGACCTGCGTTTGGCCGAAGTGGCCCGCCGCTGGCGGGAGCATCTGCGGGCAGAAAAGTAAGGGGAGGAGGCGTTCTGGCGCCTCCTCCCGTTCTATTTGCTCCGATATGCGGTTCGCAAAATCCGGTCAGCCAGACGGGGGAAGCGGGTGGCAGCCCAACAGAGCAGGGCGTCTTTTCGTGTGACAAAGACGTCTCTTTCGCCGCGCTTCACTGCGGTCACCACTCGCCGTGCGACGGTATCTGAGGTCATGCGGTAGAGGCGGACTTTGGGCGCCCCGGGTGCGCCGAGAGAGTTGGCCCGGAAGTTTGATTCGGTGGAGCCCGGGTAGACCGAGATCACCGTGATGCCCTTTGCTGCGGCCTCCAGGCGGAGCGCATCGGAGATGGCATTCAGGGCGTACTTGGAGGCATTGTAGCCCGCCGTGTACGGGACCGACACCTTGCCCAGCACCGAGGAGACCTGGACGATGCTGCCCCCGCCGGCAGCCGCCATGACCGGCAGAAAGGCCTGAATCAGCCGGACCGGTGCCACGACGTTCAGTTCCAGGCACTGGCGGAGCGCATCGATATCCAGATCGGCTACCGCCCCGTTCATGCCGACGCCCGCGTTGTTGATCAGGACATCTACCCGGCCCGTCAGATGCGTGCCGACGGTCAGCAACTTCTGCACGTCATCTTCACG
The DNA here is from genome assembly GCA_029239785.1 of Symbiobacteriaceae bacterium. GTDB lineage: Bacteria > Bacillota > Sulfobacillia > Symbiobacteriales > Symbiobacteriaceae > JARBUG01. The sequence continues at coordinate 37,238 of JARBUG010000032.1, forward strand.
GGTGACGTCGGCGGCGACGGCCAGGACTTTGCCTCCGTGTCGGCCGACGCGGTTTGCGACTTCTCCGAGCCGGCCCTCGTTTCGGGCGGCCAGCACCAAGTGCGCGCCTGCCTCCGCAAACGCTTCGGCCAGCGCCTCGCCGATGCCCATGGATGCTCCCGTAATCAAGACTGTTTTTCCTGTAAGCTCCACGAGCCTGCCTCCTGTGTGCTGGTCTGAACCCCGACCCAACCGGTTCGACGGTGGACGGGCTTCGTCCTGCTCTCCCTTTGCTGTTGGATAATACCTTCGGTTGGCGTCGTCACTCCGGTTCGTTGTTGGTAAAATTTAGGAGAACCGTCTCCGTATTCTTGAATGGGAGGTTGCGCCCTATGACCATGTTTGACGCCTACCGGGGTATGGTCAGGCAGCCGGGCCAAATGGCACCGTTACGCCGCTTCTCCCCCGATGTGCTGGCATCGGATAGCTTGGTGCCGGTCGTGCTTGAGTTTGAGCAGCCGCCTGTCGCGGTTTACAAGCGCATGAATCCCCATGAGGATGCCGAACGATACGAGGCCCACCTGGCCGAGGCGCACCAGGCATTCATACGGCACCTGGAATCCCTGGGCCTCAACGTGCAACTCGCCACCTCGACCGTAGTGATGGCCGGACCAACCGGCACGACCACCATGACCATGCCGCATGATTTCACCGCGGTCTTCAACGGCATTGGCGTGCTCATGCCCGGGCGGATGGTGACCAACGTGGCCTCCCAGAAGGGGGTCAGGGCGGTGACGCTGAACCGGGAGCGGGTCTACTTGAACCTCGACAAGAGCGTTCCGTTCATCGGCGCCCCTGAGATCTGGGGCCGCTCGGATACGGCCGGCCGGCCGATTCAAGGTGAAGGTGTGACGGTCGCCGTCATCGACACTGGCGTCGTTTGACCATAACGCACACACTCCGCTAACCTAGGCCCTGGGGGTGTTCAGAGTGAATGCATTCGGCGTGGCAGTAGACCCGGAGCGGGTTGCTGTCTACATACGATGGTCCACCGATGAACAGAGCGAGGGCACGACTCTAGAGGTGCAGCGTGAATCTTGTGAGCACTACCTGCTCGCCCAGGGCTGGAAGCTCCGCGAGGAGCTTGTTTTTGTTGATGAGGGATACAGTGGCGGCTCACTGGAACGCCCGGGGCTGGATGCATTGCGAAAGGCAGTGCGGGCCGGGCGAGTCTCTTGCGTGGTCGTCTTTAAGCTGGACCGGCTGTCACGAAGCGTCATCGATACAGTCAACCTGGTGCTCCAGGAGTGGGAGGGCCTCTGCTACGTCAAGTCGACCCGGGAGCCGGTGGACACAACCACATCGGCCGGGAAGATGTTTTTCTATATGCTGGCCAGCTATGCGGAGTGGGAGCGCTCGGTAATCAAGGAGCGTACCATGAGCGGCAAGATCAAGCGGGCCCAGCAGGGCAAGAACCCGGGCTTTGTGGCGCCCTATGGCTATAAACGAGGCGATAAGCCCGGCGAATGGCTGATCGACGAGGACGAGGCCACAATCGTGCGGCGGGTGTTCGAGGAGTACATCGCCGGGAAGGGGATCCATACCATCGCAGCGGGCTTGTACAATTCAGGTATTCGGCCGCGGCGGTCTGATCGGTGGCATGCAACCACTATAGCCCAGATGCTGACGAATTTGTCCTACACCGGGGTCCTGGAATACGGGAAGACCACGGTGGCGCCTCGGGCGGTGCAGAAGTCCATCGGAAAGCAGCGGCTGACGTTTGAAGAGCCGCGGTACGCCAGGGTGGAGGGAGCCCTGCCTGTAATCATCTCAGCCGAGCTGTTCGAGCGAGTTCAGCGGGTCCATGCCAGCAAGGCGGTGGTGAGGGGCAAGCGATCCCTGTCGACAGAGTTCTTGCTGACGGGCATTGTGAGGTGCCCATGCGGGGGGTTCCTTCGCGGGGATACCCGGGCGGGCAAGGCGAAGCGCTATTACCGGTGCTGCAACACCGTCGCAAGCCGGCCCACACCCTGCAAATCTGGAATGGTGCCGTCCGATGAGCTGGATGAGACCGTTGTGACTGAGGTAAGGCGGGCCTTTGACCCTGCTAATCGGGCAGTTCACCTCGTTGATTGGGAGCGGCAGACCCAGGAGGCAGCGAACCGAGTGGAGGCAGACCTGGCGAACGTCCGAAGCACGCTTGCGGGGTTGAGTGGGCGCCGAAAGCGGCTAGACGCAGACTATGACGCAGGAGATTTACCCGCCAAGCTTTATGCCAGCCGAGTAGAGAAGCTGGAAGAAGAGGAGAATCAGTTGCGGGAGTCGGAGGCCGAGGGCCTGAAGCGGCTGGAGGAGATCCGGAAGGCCAAGTTCAACGCTACAGAGTTTGACGAACTGGCAGCCAGAATCGACGCCTGGGATAACTTGTCCATGGCCGAGCGAAAGCAGGTGCTGAGGCACGCTGTGGGGGCTTGTACAGCCTTCCGGCCACAGGGTAAGGGAGCGCTCCTGGAGGTATCGGTGAGGATTCGTCAGCCTGAGTTACGGGGAGTCAACGTCAGCTAGAAACGAACGGCGTCCCTACCCTATCGGGTGGGGACGCCATTTGCATGACCCTGTCCGTGGTCGTGAGCTGAGGGTTGCGAGGCAACTAAGCCCGCCACCTTCTGAAGCCAGGCTTGAACCTCGTGCTGTCCCTGTGCGACCCGCTGAAGGGCCTGGGCCTTCTCGACTGTGTCAATGCCCAGGCGAGCCATGATTCCGCCAATCTGGATCAGCTGCCTGGTGCGCTCTTTCCGGCTTTGTGCCTTCACCTGCTGGGCCAGGAGGCGTTTCTGGGCCTCCAACTGCCTGATCCGTGTCTCGGTATCCGCCATGCGCTGCTCCAGTGATTTGCCTGCCATCCGCGGTGCACCTCCCGATCGTCTCCTGCTGAGGTGTACGAAGATCGGTCGACTGGTGCTCGGTTCTGCGGTGAGTTTCACCCCAAGGCGAAGGGGATACCGGGGTAGGTGCTTACCCCCGAGCGAATACGCATGCGTCCCCATTCTCACGTCGAGGCCCCCGGTGTTACCCTAATCCCGAGCGAAGCGAAGGGCGCAACTATACATCGGCTGCGCCGATGTGTTGCGGCATGGGGCCGAGCCCCCTGCACCCCCGGCCCGGGCGCCCCATCCCGCATCTGCGATGCGTGACAGAGGCCCCCACCCAGCCCAAGACGGGGCGCGCGAGCATTCGAGCCAGGGAGGTGACCACCGAGTGGCGATCTACTACATGAACGTCAAGGTCATCGGCCGCAGCGCCGGGCGTACCGCCACCGGCGCCGCAGCCTACCGGGCCGGGGAGCGCATCGTCGACGAGCGCACAGGGCAGGTCTTCGACTACACCCGGCGCCGTGGCGAAATCGAGACAGAGATCCTGGCGCCCCATGGGGCGCCTGATTGGGTTCAGGAGCGCTCTCGACTGTGGAATGAGGTGGAAAGAGCAGAGCGCCGGGGCGACGCCCAGGTCGCACGGGAGATCGTCGTAGCCTTCCCCAACGAACTTGGCGCAGAGCAGCAGCGGGAACTGGTCCGGAATTATGTACGGGAGGAGTTCGTCTCCAAGGGGATGGTGGCGGACGTGGCCATCCACCGGAACCCTAACAATCCGCACGCCCACATCATGCTGACCATGCGGGAGATTGGTCCGGAAGGGTTCTCAGCCAAGAAAAACCGGGAGTGGAACCGCCCCGAGGCCCTGGAGCGCTGGCGGGAGTCGTGGGCGGAGCATACCAATCGTGAGCTTGCGCGGGACGGCCGAGAAGAGCGCATCGATCACCGCAGCCTGGCAGAGCAAGGGCTGGAGCGGGCGCCCCAGGTCCACCTGGGGCCGCATGCGTCTGCCCTGGAGCGTCGAGGCATCAGCACCGAGAAAGGGGACCACAACCGGCTGGTGGCAGAGCACAACGCCGTGGTCATCGACTTGGAGAAAGCACGGAACGAACGGCAAGCCCTGGCAATGGAGAAAGCAGCCGATGAGCGGTACGCTCGCCGCATGGGCGCCGGCTGGACATCCGATGACGCCAAACTGCTTGCTTACCTGGAGTCCGAGCATGCCGGGGGCGCTGAACTGACACAGCAGGGAGTACGCAACCTCTGCGAGGAGCAGCAGGAGGTCCTGAACGGCGTTCAGCGACGCATCGATCAGGCTGCTGTCCTGGACAACACGATTCGCGAGGCAGAACGAGAGCTGCATTTGCACAGGGCCGCACAGAGCGAACTTCGGAACCATGAAACGCCCCTGGCGTCGGTCAAGCGGTGGTTCAGCCAGTCGGCAAAGGAGGCGTACCAGGAGGCCCAGTGGAAAGTCAAGTCGTCCGAGCGGACGCTACAGCACCTGGGAGTGCATTCCGACGCCGACTTGGATCAGCGCAGAGGTCAGCTGGCGTCGCTGAGGGCGGAACTCCCTGAACTAAGGCAGCGGGCAGAAACCATCAAGGGCACACTTGGGATCCTTGAGAAGGGACTCAAGGGCTTTGAGCGGGCGGCAGACCGGCAGCGTCAGGCCAGGGAACGAGAGCAGCTAGAGCGTGATCGGGCGATGATGCGGGAGTACGAGCGCCGATTTGAGCGGGACCGGGGGCGCGACTCCGGTCGCGGACGCTAACACATTACCATGCCGCCCGGCTTGACAAGGAAAAACGCCCCTGCTCCCGGGCTGTCAAGGCGGGGCCCCTTTGGGGTGCCTTGACGGACCGGGACAGGGGCGTA
>JARBUG010000190.1 GCA_029239785.1 Symbiobacteriaceae bacterium
CAGCGGCAAAAAAGTTGTCCGGAATCCCGCGCCAGCGCACCCTGGGCTTGCATATCGATACGGCCTTATGCACGCTCGAACATTTTGTCAGCAACCTGGGCGGGCGATCCCGCGATGGGATCGCCCGCCGCCCCGGTAACAAAAGGGAGTGGTTTGGGGACGGCCGAAGGCCCCCAAACGAACAACCCTGAGAGGGAGCCCCTGCCTGCCACCACAGGCGCACCCAGAAGAAACCTACATCAAACGTAACGCCTGATCCAAATCCTCAATCAGGTCTTCCGCCGCCTCCAACCCAACATGAAGCCGCACAAGGTTCATCGACTGCCACTTATCAGGAGGCAGCTCCCGGCTCTGTGCAATCAGCGGCGCCATCAACAGCGACTCATGCCCGCCCCAGCTTACGCCCAGCCCGAAGTAATGCACCCCGTTCACAAACCGCTTCACCGCATCCAACTCGTTCGTATCCAACTCAATCGACAGCAGGCTGCTGCCGCCCTTCATCTGTCGGCAGGCCAGCTCATACTGCGGATGCGACGGATGGCCGGGGTAATTCACCCTCGTCACCCGCGGATGCTTCACCAGGAAATCGACCACCTTGGCCGCGCTTTCCTGGTGCTGGCGCATGCGAATCGGCAAGGTGCGCAGGCCCCTGGCGATCAGCCAGGCATCCATCGGGCCGGAGATGCCACCCAGGAGCGGGAACTCCGCCTGGTTGATCCGACCGACCAGCTCGCTGCTGCCCAACACGGCGCCGGCCACCACATCTGAATGACCGTTCAGGTACTTGGTCGCCGAATAGACCGACATGTCGACGCCCAACTCCAGCGGGCGCTGCAGCAGCATCGTCGAATAGGAGTTGTCGATGATCGTGCGAATCGACCTGGCCTTCGCAATCGCCGTGACGGCCCGCAGGTCCTGGAGCTTCATCACCATGGTAGAGGGCGATTCGAGATAGAAGAGCGTCGTGTTCGGCCGAGAGGCTTCCTCCCATTCGGCGGGGTCGGTGCCATCAATAAAGGTGGTCTCCACGCCAAAGCGGGGCAGCCACGTCGCCATCAGGTTATAGGCCGGACCATAAACAGTCTTCAGCGAGACGATATGATCGCCTGCCTTGACGCAGCTCAAAATGGCCGCCGAGATGGCTGCCATGCCCGAGCCGAAGAGCCGGCACGCCTCCGCCCCTTCCAGTGCAGCCAGCTTCTCTTCCGTCACCCGCACGGTCGGATTGTTGCCCCGGGTGTAGATACAGTGCGTCGCCGGATTGGCGAAGGCCTCTTCCAGTGCTTCGTAGCTGTCGAATAGGAACGTGCTGGTCTGGACGATGGGCGGGGCCGCAGCGCCCAGGAAGCGGAACGGGTCGTCGCCGGTGTGGACTGCGATGGTTTCGATCCGATGGCTCTCGGGACGGCGCCGTCCGGAGTCGAACTGCGACATGTGAAGGACCGCCTCACTTTGGTGGAATGTGAAATGGTTTGACACCCGTTCGTTTCATTCCTCCGATGGGGCATGCTAAAGATGGCTCCAATCCGTCATCACCGGAGGTGCGTGCGGGTGCCCAAGCCAGGATTTCCGCCTGAAGTGGAGCGGGTCTTCCACGAATGGGATGTCCAGCAGAAGTACAACCCCATGGAGACGGAGCAGGTCGAAGGGAACCTGCGGATGACGAAGATCCGCCGGACGATTCCCGTTACGGCTCACTACTTCTCGAACAACAACGAGCGGGAACAGCCGAGCCGATAGGAGCCGCGATGAAGCGCCGGAGACCTCTCCGGCGCTTGTCGCGCATAGGCTTGAGCCAGGAGGTGACGTGGCCGTGGCTCTCATCCTGCTCTATCGTGATGTGGCCCGGGCGCTGGGCAGCACGCCGTACGGCTATCCGATCTGGCCCCGGTTTGAGGAGGAGGTCTATTATCCCCACCGGGCCTACTTCGAGGGCCTCGTTGCGACCTACGGTGAGGAGAGCTTCGGCGAGGGCGGCCTGCGTGGGGCCATCGAGCGGGCGGCGCCGCAGCTGCGGGAGCAACTGCGCCACGCACACGCCCTGGGCCTGGAGGGCGAAGCGCAGCGCTGGCTGGAGGTGGTGGCGCCGCGGCTGACTTGGACGCTGCCAAACATTTATGTAGGAACGCTGCTCTACACGGCGCCGGCGGCGACGTTGAGCGTGCTGGGGCGCCCGGCCATCGCCCTGGGGGTGGAGCGGTTTCAGCCCGGAACGCCGACCTCCCCCGCCCCGGGCCAGACCAAGTACTGGTACGCGCCTGCCGAGATCGCCGAGATGATTCCGCACGAGGCGGCCCACGTGGCCCGCATGCAGGCGCTCGAGCTGTCGGCATCCCCGCGCAAGCTCTCCCTCCTCGATATGGTGATGCTCGAAGGAACGGCGCTGACCTTCACCGATCTGCTCGTGGGGCGCCCGACCCTGGCGACCTTTATGCCGCCCCAGCAGTTGGCCTGGCACCAGGCAAACGATGCGGCCATCCGGGAGGCCGTGGCGCAGGAGTATGCCCGGGAGGGTATGGAGGTGTTCACCAAGTACTTCACCACGGGGGCGCCGGTCAGCGGGTACTGGGTAGGATACAGCCTGTGCGCCGAGTGGCTCCGGAGGCACGGGACGGACCAGATCGGGCGCCTGGTGGGGCTCCCCTCGGCCGAGATCCTGGCCGGCCTCACGTGAATCGGTCCGCCTTACGCCCGCCTTCCTACCACCACCCGCTCCTCGGCGTACCCCGCCGACCGAAAGAGCGCCCGGCTTGCCTGGTTATGTACTGCGATCTGTGCCACCAGACTCCCCGCCCCCACCCGCTTTGCATAGGCTGATACGTGCTCCAGCAGCAGCCGTCCTACCTTCCGTCCCCGCAGCGCCGGGTGGGTGTAGATATCCAAAATGATCACTTCACGCTCTCCGGTGAAGGCGTTGGGCTGCGGCATCATCAGCACGTAGGCCGCCGGCCCCGTCTCCTTCGCCCCCTGCGGCCAATCCATCACCAGAATCGTCGCATCCGGCATCATCAATGCGTTGGTATACATGCCGGTGATCTGCCGGGCCAGCGCCTGCGAAGTTGCCCCGGGCAGATCCCGCGCCACCAACTGGGCAGCCGCCGTCTGCACGCTGCACGCCAGAACCGCCGGCAACTCCTCCTGCCGGAACGGACGCACCTGCATCCCTTACCCCTCCCCTTCCGGCATAACTTACGCCCCACCCGCTCCTGGTGTTCGGGCTTGAGCCAGATTCGGGCAGACAGTATACTCGAAGAGAAAGGGGGCCTGTCCGTGGGGACGAAGCGTTGGGAGAGCGCCACCGCAGAGCGCGGCAAGCCACGTGTTTATATTCAGCAGTATTTGGATCTGCGGATGCCGGAAGCCCAATATCTGCAGATCGTCAAGGATCTTGGCCTCAGCAAGCCCTTTGATGAGGATACCGCCTCCCAGGTGATGGACGCCTATATCGAGGATCTGGCCGATGGCTCTCAATACGACGCGGTCCATCTGCAGAAGGGTGACGGGATTGTGGTGCTCATGACGGTCATCTCCTACCCCTTCCGGCAGGAGACGATGGATCGGCTGCTCGCTGCCTACATGGCCAAGAAGGCGCTTGGCGCTTCGGAATGACTCTGCAAATACGACCGGAAGAGTAATCTCCCGGTCGTATTTTCGTGCCGGGGCGTTTTGTGACACCCTACATGCGAGGAGAGTCGCTCGGTCCGGGCGAAGCAACGTATACGGATTTGTCATACATACTGGGGGAGTACGCAGCATGGCCGAATTTGAGCTAACCCCGCAACTTGCCGACCGCATGCTGACAGATGTCCTATCGGCGGCCGAACTGCCTGGTCTGATTTGTGGGACCGGCGGGTACATCATCGCTGCCGCTGCCCGGGAGCGGGTCGGTAAGTTCCACGAGGGCTGCGCCCGCATTCTGCAGGGCGAGGTGGACGAAATTGCCGTCACCGAAGAGGATGTACGGCGCAACCCTAACCTGCGCCCGGGGTATAACCGGGTCATCATGTTGGCTGGACGGCGGGTCGGCACCATCGGCATTCAGGGCGATCCGGCCGCGGTGAAAGGCGCCGCCCGCATTGCAGCCCGAGTGATCGAGCTTGAGCTGGAGAGCCTGGCGCAGAAAGAGCGGCTGCGGGGCGCCGCCCTGGATGGCCTTCAGCACGTGACTGCCGCCGCCGAGCAGATTCTGGCCGGCACGGTGGATCATCAACGCCTTGCGAAGGAGTTGGAGTCGGCCACGGCACAACTCCTGGTGCGCAGCCGCTCGACTACCGACGCGCTGCGGATGATCGAGGAACTGGCGCAGCGGGCCAACTTGCTGGGGCTGAATGCCGCGATCGAGGCGTCGCGGGCCGGCCGGGCCGGGGCCGGTTTTACCGTGGTCGCTGAGGAGATTCGGAAGTTGGCGGACCGCACCCGCAGTTCCGCCGTGGAGATTCAGACCTCGGTGCGGGAGTGGCAGAACTCCTTTGACGAGATGGCCCGGACGGTGACGGAGTCGACCAGGGTCTCCGCGGAGCAGGCTGAGGCGATACGGTCGGTGGCGAGTGAGATTCAGCGGATTGAGGAAGCGGTTGCCTCTTTGGCCGGGTAGGGTTTGGTGGGATCTGATCTCACGTAGCGTCAGCACGTTTGTTCGGTTTTGGCTCCAACCCTTTGAGGGGAAAGGGTTAGAGGTACGGGGAGACCCAGTCAAGGGCGCCGGCCCGGTGAACGATTGGGGAGATTTTCCTCCCTCGGTCGCCCCGGGCCGGCGTCGCGTTCAGACCATTTTCCCTTTGAGGGGCCATTTGGAAGGCAATCCAACAAAATGGGACGAAAAAAGACTCCTTGGATCTCCCTGAAAATCAATGAGACTCTCTGAAAATCAATAAATCTCCCTGGGAGCACGGTTGTCAGATGGTTGCTGACAATTGTCGCAACGGCCCGGATGAACCCGGTGACAACCAAAAAGCAGGGGGAGAACGAAGGAATTGCACGCGCACGGTCGTCCGGCACCGCCATGCCGCATCCGGCACGGCTCTGCTGGTCTTACCCGGTTGAACGTGCCGCTTCGTCTGGAGAACGAAGCGTTTTCATCCTGTTCTCTTGGAACTCAATGAAACTCGCTGGAACGCAATGAAAGTCGCTGGAACCCAATGAATTTCCTTGAAGCTCCTTGAATCTGGCTGGAACATAATGGACGAAAAAGTGACCCGTTGTACGTCAAGAAAACATATTGCGCCGGAACCCCAACGGTGGTTGATGTCACAAAGCAGAGCGCCAGCGGCGTCGGAGGACGCTGACTGGCGCACCTCTTTTCGTTCGCAAACTCTCGACACGACACTTCACCGAATGAAGCGGCTGGCGCGGCATTTGCATTGCGACCGAAATCACACCCACCTACCGCAGACTGTGATACGATACTAACATACCAGTAAAGTATCATTCCGAAAGGGTGGTTGCTATGCTCACGGCTGATCTCTTGCGCGAACTTACTGCCATCGTCGGCGCGAACTGGTGCCTTGACGCCCCGGCCGACCTGATGGCCTACTCTTTTGATGCCACGCCGCTCTATCAGCACTTGCCTGATGCCGTCGTTGTCCCCGGCTCTCCGGATGAAGTAGCCGCCATCATGAAGATTGCCTACAAGCACCGCATCCCTATCGTGCCACGGGGGCAGGGGTCCAACCTTTCCGCCGGCACTGTGCCTACGCAGGGCGGCATCGTACTGGGCCTGAATCGGATGCAGGCACTGAAAGAGATCGACCAGGAGAACATGACCTGCACCTTTGAGCCCGGGCTCGTCACCGCCAAACTGCATCAGGCGGTCGAAGCGCTGGGCCTCTTCTATCCGCCCGACCCCGGCTCCATGACGGTCTCCACCCTGGGCGGCAACATCGCCGAGTGCGCCGGGGGGCTGCGCGGGCTGAAGTACGGCGTCACCAAGGACTACATCATCGGATTGGAAGCGATTCTGGCCGACGGGCGGACTTTGAAGGTCGGCGGCAAGAATGCCAAGGATGTGGCCGGATACGACCTGGTCAAGCTCTTCGTCGGGTCGGAGGGCACGCTGGGCATCATCACCGAGGCAACCGCCAAGCTGATTCCCCTGCCCGAGACGAAGCGGACCATGCTCGCGCTCTTCACCGACCTGACCGGCGCCGCCCGCTCGGTCAGCCGGATTATCGCCAGCCGCATCATCCCGGCGACGCTGGAGTTCCTCGATAACGCGACCATTCGCGTCGTCGAAGATTTCGCCCGCATCGGCCTGCCTGTGGAGGCCGGCGCCCTGCTGCTCATCCAGCAGGATGGCCCGGAGTCGATCTGCGAACGGGATATTGCCCGCATCGCCTCCATTTGCAGGGAAGAAGGCGCCTTCGAGACCCGGCTGGCGCAGAACGCCGCCGAAGAAGCCGCCCTGATGACGGCCCGCCGGGCGGCGCTCTCCGCCCTGGCCCGCAAGAAGCCGACCACCGTCCTGGAAGATGCGACGGTACCCCGCAAGCATCTGGCGGAGATGGTGGAGCAGATCAACCTGATCGCGAAGAAGTACAGCGTCGATATCTGCACCTTTGGCCACGCTGGCGATGGCAACCTCCACCCCACATGCATGTGCGACGAGCGGGACCAGGAGGAGATTCACCGGGTGGAGATGGCCTTTGAGGAGATCTTCGAGGCCGCCCTGCGGCTGGGCGGCACAATCACCGGCGAGCACGGCGTGGGTGAGTCGAAGGCGGGGTATCTGGAGTGGCGGGTCGGCCCGACCGGCATCGAGGTGATGAAGGGGATCAAGTCGGCCTTCGATCCGCATCATCTGCTCAACCCGGGGAAGATCTTCGCCCGGGAGACCCGGCGGCGGGTGGTGGTGCGGAGATGAGCATCACGCAGCGGCTGACCGAACAGTTCAGCGAAGACGCCTTGCTTAACTGCATGCGCTGCGGGTTCTGCCTCTCTGCCTGCCCGACCTACCGGCTGAGCGAAGTCGAGTCCGCCTCGCCCCGGGGACGCATTGCCCTGATGCGGGCCGTCCACGAGGGGAAGCTGGAGTTACAGGAAATCGCCCCGAAACTGGATGCCTGCCTGGGCTGCCGGGCCTGCGAGGTGGTCTGCCCCGCCGGCGTGACCTACGGCCAGCTGCTCGAGGAAGGCCGGGCGGCGATTGCCGAGGTGCGGCCCAACCCGTGGCCGGTGCGGTTTGCCTACCGGTGGATTCTGGGCACGCCGGGCGGCATCCGGCTGGCAGGCTGGGGGCTCTGGCTTTATCAGAAGCTGGGGCTGCAGGCGGCAGCCCGGAGCCTTGGGTTGATCGAGAAGATTGGCGGCCCCGGTCTGGCAGCCATGGAGCAGGCGCTGCCGGCAGCGGCATCGCCGGTGGCGCGGGCAGCCCGCCGCCGCATCACCCCCGCGCAAAGCGAAAAGAAGGCGCGGGTCGCCTTCTTCACGGGATGCATCTCCGATATTGCCTTCTTTGAGACGAACCAGAACTCGATCGCCGTGCTGGCGGCCGCCGGCTGCGACGTGGAGATCCCCACCGGCCAGGGTTGCTGCGGCGCCGTGCACGCCCACGCCGGCGAGCATGCGCTGGCAGTGGCGCAGGCGAAGCGGAATATCGCTGCCTTTGAACAGGGCGGGTACGATTACGTCGTCAACTCGGCGGGCGGCTGCGGCGGCGCTCTGAAGGAGTACGGCAAGCTCCTGGCCGGCGACCCCGGGTGGGCGGAGCGGGCGGCCAAGTTCAGCCGGGCCTGCCGCGACTTCTCGGAGCTTGTGGCCGCCCTGGGCGCCCCGCCCCTGGGCGAGGTCGCAGGCACCTTCACCTACCAGGACTCCTGCCATCTGCGCAATGTGCAGCGCATCACGGCCCAGCCCCGGGCCCTGCTGAAGGCGCTTCCGGGCGCCCGGTACGTAGAACTCCCCGAAGCCGACCAGTGCTGCGGCGCCGCGGGCACCTACGCCGTCACCCAGGCCGAAGGCTCCGACCGCATCCTCTCCCGGAAAATGAAGCACGTAGTCGCCACGGGAGCCGACACGGTAGTCGTAGTAAACCCGCCCTGCCACCTGGAAATGATCGAAGGCGTCCAACGGGCCGGCCTTGCCGACAAAATCAAAGTCCGCCACCTGGCGGACATCCTGGCAGAGTCAATCCGAAACAAGGAACGTTAGCCTCAATGACCGACGGCGGGTGGCCCCTCGATGGGGCCACCCGCCGCC
>JARBUG010000191.1 GCA_029239785.1 Symbiobacteriaceae bacterium
CTGAATTCTTGATTGACAGCCTCAACGACCACGGCTACCTGACCATTACCCTGTCGGACGCTGCAGAGAAATTGTCGATCGGGGTTGAACACGTAGCGTGCGCCCTGCAGGTGATTCAGAGCTTCGACCCGCCCGGGGTCGGCGCCCGTTCGCTCACGGAGTGCCTGCTCCTGCAGTGGGCGACACTCGATGATGGCAACCCACTGGTGCCGCTGCTGATTGAGCACCACCTTGACGACCTTGGGGATGGCCGAATCACCCGCATCGCGGAAGAACTCGGCGTTACGCCGGCCGAAGTGCAGGAAGCCGCCGACATGATTCGCACGCTGGATCCCAAGCCCGGGCGCCGGTATGGCAGCCCCAACGAAACCCGGTACGTGGTGCCCGATGCCATGATCGAGCGGGTGGGCCGCGACTACGTCGTGATGGTGAACGAATCGCCCGTTCCGAAGTTGCTTGTGAGCAGCCATTATCGCAAGATGCTCCTGGGTTCGGTCGACCCCGATGCGCGCAAGTTCGTAGAGCAGAAAATCCATGCCGCCCTGTGGCTGATTAAGGCGATCGACCAGCGGCGCATGACGCTCCATAAAGTAGTGGAAACCATCGTCAAGTTTCAGCGGGACTTTTTTGACCGGGGCGTTCGGTATTTACGCCCTCTGACGCTGCGCGATGTGGCCGATGTGGTCGGCGTTCATGAAAGTACCGTCAGCCGGGCCACGGCCGCCAAGTATGTGCAGACCCCGCTTGGCACCTTTGAACTGAAGTTCTTCTTCTCCAGCGGTGTGGATAACGCCCGCGGCGAAGGTGTGGCATCCGAAAGCGTGAAGCGGATGATTGCCGACTTGATTGCCAAGGAGGACTCGGCCGACCCCCTGTCTGACCAGACCCTGACAGATATGCTGAACAAGCAGGGTGTTAACATTTCCCGGCGGACGGTTGCCAAGTACCGTGAGGAGATGGGCGTTCCCAGTTCGAGCAAGCGCAAGCGCTACAAATAGGAACAAGGAACCCTCCCCCCTGGTGACAGGGCGGGAGGGTTTTATGTCTCACTCTTGCGCGGCGATCGGCAGGTTTAACTGGTACATGCGGCTGAGAATCTGGAGGAACCCACGGGTAATTCCGCTCCAGACCTTGCCCTTCCGGTGAATCAGCAGGGTCTGCCGGGTCAGGTGGCCCATGCCGGCCACCGGCACAATCACCAGCTGGCGGGTCTTGAGTTCGCCTTCCACGGTGCCCTGCGGCAGCAGCGCCAGGCCCAGACCGTACATGACCATGCGCTTTGTGGCCTCAATGCTGTCGAGTTCCATGGTGACCCGCGGGGCGATGCCCGCTGTGGCCCAGAACTGCTCGACCAGCGACCAGTAACCCGAGGCGCGGTCCGAAGTAATGAAGGCCTCCGATGCCAGCTGTTCGGCGGTCACCTCGGTGCGCCCGGCCAGGGTGTGGCCCGGCGGGACCACCAGCACAATTCTTTCCGAGTACAGCGGAATCGCTTCGATTTCGGGGTGTGTGGCGATGGGCGAGTGAACAAAGCCCAGCGGCACGTAATCTTCCAGTACGAGCTGCTGAATTTGTTGCGAGCGCCCGGTGTGCATGGCCACTTCCACTGCCGGATAGCTCAGCTTGAACTTTGCCAGAATTTCAGGCAGTGCGTAGGTCGATGTGGTGAGTGCGGCGCCGACCATGAGGGTGCCGCCTGACGCGGAACCCAGGTCCGATATTGCCTGGCGGGCCTTGCGAATGTCAAGGAGGACCCGCTCGGCGTGGGGCAGCAGTACGCGACCGGCATCGGTCAGGCGTACGCCGCGGGGCTTGCGTTCAAAGAGCGGCTGGCCCAGTTCTTTCTCCAGGGTTTGAATCCTGGCCGTCACGGACGGCTGCGTCAGGAAGAGTTTTTCGGCAGCCTTGTTGAAGCTCCCGGTTTTGGCGATCCACCAAAAGGCTTCAAGCTCTTGAATGTCCATCCTTGAGGCCTCCCTTGGGGTATGCTCAGCCACGGGCTGACATCAACGCCAGCGGAATGGAGGTATTGACTCTGTCTGTATATCTCTATCAAGAAATTCGATGTCTTGTGTGGTCCCTCCTGCCGCCCCGGTGCATACGTTAATGCCACCGCTTTGGGGAGGGATGCACCGTGGCCTATAATCCGGCGCAAGCAGTCCAGTACGCTGCCCTGTGGTGGGCGGGCTACAATCCGGCGTTTCGGGCTTTTGAGGATGACTGCACGAGTTTTATTTCGCAGTGTCTGTGGGCCGGGGGTTGGCCGATGGAGTTTACGGGCCAGCGAAACAAGGGTTGGTGGTACCGGGGACCTAACGAAGATTGGAGCCTCTCCTGGGCCGTTGCCCACAGCCTGCGCTGGTACCTGGCCACGTCGGGCCGGGCCGAGCAGCGCAGTGAGGCCCGCCAACTCGAACTGGGCGACACCATTACCTACGACTGGGATGGCGATGACTCCTGGCAGCATCATGCAATTGTGGTGGGCTTCGACCCGGCCGGAGAGCCGCTGGTGGCGGCGCATACGCATCCCTCCTGGGGGCGCCCCTGGCGGTATACCGATTCGCCAGCATATACTGAACGTACGAAGTATCTATTCTGGCACATCAAGAGGACCTAGAGAGATAGATACTAGCAAACTAGAAGGGATTTCCCCTGCGATGTGGTAGAATCTTTTGTAGTGGACCTTAACAAAGTCGAACCACTGGCAATCGGAAAGGTGGACGAACCATGGCTCTCATGACGGTACGGGATATTGATGTGAAGGGCAAGCGCGTCTTCGTTCGTGTCGATTTCAACGTCCCCCTCGAAAACGGGAAGATCACCGACGACACCCGCATTCGTGCGGCGCTGCCGACCATCCAGTATATTGTGGATAACGGCGGAGTGGCCGTTTGCGCTTCGCATCTGGGTCGGCCGAAGGGCAAGCGGAACGATGAGTTCTCGCTCACTCCTTGCGCCGAGCGGCTGGAGCAGTTGCTGGGCAAGAAGGTCGCCTTCGCCTCCGACTGCATCGGCGAAGCTGTGCAGAAGCTGGTAGCCAGCCAGGAGCCGGGTTCGGTCGTATTGCTGGAGAACCTCCGTTTCTACGCCGAGGAAGAGAAGAACGACATGGGCTTTGCGGCTGAGCTGGCAAAGCTGGGCGACGTTTACGTGAACGATGCCTTTGGCACCGCCCACCGGGCCCATGCCTCGACCCGGGGCATGGCCGACCTGATGGCGGTTAAGGTTGGCGGCTTCCTGATGCAGAAGGAAGTCGACATTATGGGCAAGGCCCTGGCCAACCCGGACCGGCCCTTCGTGGCCATCATCGGCGGCGCCAAGGTGTCCGACAAGATCACCGTCATCGAGAACCTGCTGCCGAAGGTCGACTGGCTGATCATTGGTGGCGGCATGGCCAACACCTTCCTGGCGGCCAAGGGCTATGCCACCGGCAAGTCCCTGGTGGAGTCCGAGAAGGTTGAAACCGCCAAGGTTCTGCTGGAGAAGTCCAACGGCAAGATTCTGCTGCCTTCCGACCTGATCGTCGCCAGCGAGTTCAAGGCTGACGCCGAGCACAAGGTCGTTTCCGCCGACGCCATTCCCGAGGGCTGGATGGCGCTCGACATCGGACCGGAGACCGCCAAGGCCTTCGGCAACGCTATTAAGGATGCGATGACGGTCGTGTGGAACGGCCCGATGGGTGTGTTCGAGATGCCGGCCTTCGCCCGGGGCACCTTTGCGGTGGCGCAGGCTATGGCCGACAGCGAAGGCTGCACCATCGTGGGCGGCGGCGATTCCGTCGCTGCGGTTGAGGCGGCCGACCTGGCTGATAAGATGACCCACGTGAGCACCGGCGGGGGCGCTTCGCTGGAGTTCCTTGAGGGTCGCGAGCTGCCGGGCGTTTCGTGCCTGGCGACCAAGGAGTAGCCGGATTCTGGCGAAAGCTGTTCGGGCGGCGGGGGCCTGAGACCCCCGCCGAAGCCTGGCTCCGTCAGCGCCGGGATGCCAGTCCCGAAGAGGTCATTCGTCAGCATTTCGCAGCGATGGAGGCTCACGATTTGGACTGGCTCCTGGCGACCATGGCGCCGGAGCGCGCACGCCTGTACAACGATCCCCGGACGCTGGACAAGCGCCGGCTGACCGTGATGGGCGCCCGGGTGCTGACGGTGGAGCCGGTGGAGGGGCCAGTTCCCTTGCCGTCGTTCGCCGCGAAGTACCCCAGGGCACAGGTCTTGAAGGTGGATTTCGAACTGGATCTGGTGGAGCCGGAGCAGCGCCGTATCCCTACGATGAAGGATGGGCGCGACTGGTCCTACTATGTGCTGGTCAGCGAAGGCCCGGGGAAGCCCTGGCAGATCGCAGACTGGGGGCAGTAAGGGACCGGGCTTCGGTTTGCGGCATTGTAGACAAGGAGGCACGGTACATAGATGCGCACGCCTGTCATTGCGGCCAACTGGAAGATGCATAAGACACTGTCCGAGACCGCTGGCTTTGTGAAGGAATTTCTGCCGCTCGTTCGGGATCTGGACGGTGTGGAAATGGTGATTTGCCCGCCGTTCACCCTGCTCGGCGCCGCCGGCTGGGCGCTGGCGGATGCCAAGGGCAAGGTGGGCCTGGGCGCCCAGAACATGTACAAGGAAGTACAGGGCGCGTTCACCGGCGAAGTCTCCGGCCCCATGCTGAAAGATGTGGGCTGCGGTTACGTCATTCTCGGCCACTCCGAGCGCCGGGCGATTTTCGGCGAGAGCGATGAGCTGGTCGGTGAGAAGGTGCGTGTGGCCTACACCCACGGCCTGATTCCGATTCTCTGTGTTGGCGAGACGCTGCAGGAACGGGAAGCCGGCCAGACTGATGCCGTCAACCGCCGCCAGCTGCTGGCCGGTGTTGCGGGCATTACGCCAGAGCAGGCCCGCAGCCTGGTGGTGGCCTACGAACCGGTTTGGGCCATTGGCACGGGCCGCAACTGCAACACCACCGATGCGCAGGCGACAATCGCTGCGATTCGGACCGTGTTGGCTGAGAAGTTTGGCCAGGAAGTGGCAGACGCCGTGCGGATTCAGTACGGTGGCAGCGTCAAGCCGAACAACATCGCCGACTATATGGCGCAGCCGGATATTGACGGCGCCCTCGTGGGCGGCGCCAGCCTTGAAGCTGCGAGCTTTGCCGCCATTTGTAAGGCCGGGAAGTAACAACGAAGACTACGAAAAGCGGACCGCCGTTCCGGGATTGCCCGGAACGGCGGTCTTTCGTTTACCTGGGGAGGTTGCGCAGCTGCATGCGGAAGACGCTTTGCACAATCTGATTCTCCACTGCGTCGTTGAGTTCGACAAAGCGCAGGCCGACCTGGTACCGGTGGTCGACTGCCTGAACTCGCACGACCTTGCACATGACAGCCCGGTACGTTGTTCCGTCCGGGGTATGGAAGTTAATGGAGAGGACTTGCCCGTAGCGGACCGGTATGTTGGTCGTCATGCGCAGGCCGCCGGCGCTCAGGTCGATGGCCGTGCCCACGCCGCCCTGGCTGTTGTCGCTTTCAGGCGACCCCGCGGCTGGAGAGAAGGCCACGGGCGCCGTGAAACTGACCCGCGAGAACTTCCGGCGCTGTATCGACTCAATTTGGCGGGGGAGCACCACCTGCAGCCGAGTGGCACCAGGGTCGGGCGCCCGGTGGGCGGCCGCCTGGAACCGCAGAATGCCTGGGCCGGCCATAATCTCCACGCCAAAGCGTGTGCGCGGATCAAGCCGGGGGAGGGGGGCTGCCAGGCCCAGCGTGACGCTGGAGGTTGTCACCTGCTCAATAAAGCCGGGGATTTCGGCGACTGGGTGCTCGGGGGCCGACAGGTCGAGGAAGAGAAGGGTGACTGCTACGCTTCGCATGCCCAGCAGCAAGTCGAATGCGCTCTGCGCGACGGCGGAAGGCGGCTGGACCGTATGCCGGAATCGCTGGGCATCGCCATAGTGCCACACAGGCGCCCCTCCTTATAGGTGCAATATATATCCAATTCAAGTTATACCATAAAATCCCTGAAAAGATCAAGCGAAAAGTGTATGGTGTGATATGCATGTTTGGACGGGGGGCACATAGGTTTATCTGTGGCCGGACTTGAGCCCTTTTTCACGCTAGGAGCAAAAAATATTGAACTCTGTGCAGGGAAATGCCGTCCTAGTGTAAAAAGAGGGTATAGGATGATTTTGTTCACGGTTCCGACATATACATTTGGGGGGGTCATGTAGTGGGTCGTAAGTATCTGGTCGGGTTCCTGAGCCTACTTGTTGCAGCGTCTTTGGTTATGACAGCGTGTACGACCAAGAAACCCACGGGGAATGACGGGAACAACGGTACCGGCGGCAACAACGGCAACAACGGCAACCCTGGTGAAACCGTCAAGAAGCCGGCTGTCGGCGGTGAGGTCATTTTCGACGTGCCCGACGATCCGGACACCCTGGCCCTGTACTGGCTCAACAGCGCCTACGCTGCCGAAATCACCAGCCGCGTCTATGGCGACGGCCTCATGCGCATCGGGTTTGACTACAAGCCCGAGCCGGCCCTGGCCGAAACCCAGCCCACCATCAGCGCCGACGGCAAGACTTACACCTTCAAGATCCGGCAGGGTGTCAAGTTCCACGACGGCAAGCCCCTCACGGCCAACGACTTCGAGTTCTCCTACAATGTCATCCTGAGCGATGACTACCAGGGCCCCGACAAGAGCAGCTACGACATGATCGCCTCCGTCAAGGCGACCGACGCCAGCACCTTTGTGATCACCCTGAAGGAAGCCTTTGCTCCGTTCCTGTTCGGCGGCGCTTCGCTGCAGCCCATTCCCAAGCACATCTGGGAAAAGGTCGCCGTCAAGGATATGGAGTCCTCTGAACTGTGGAAGAACCCCGTGGGCGCCGGCCCCTACAAGTTCGTTGAGTGGAAGCCCGACGAATACGTGCTGGTTCAGGCCTACGCCGAATACTGGGAAATGAACAAGCCCGGCGTTGAGAAGGGCACCTTCGGCCCCTGGATCGAGAAGGTCCGCATGAAGGTCGTCCCCGAAGAGAACACCGCCATGGCCTCCTTTGAGGCGGGCGAGCTCTCCTACCGGACCTCGGTCGAACCCTCCAACGTTGACCGGCTCCGCAAGGACTTTGCCGACAAGCTGGTTGGCTACGACTGGGACCGCATGGGCTACGGCTACCAGACCTTCAACACCCGTAAGTTCCCGACCAACATCAAGGAAGTCCGCCAGGCGCTGAGCTTCGGCCTCGACCGTGAAGCGATCAAGGCGGGCGTCATGGAGAACAAGGCCAGCGTGCCGCCGGGCTTCATCCCGCCGATCCACTGGGCCTTCGACAAGACCATCACTGGCTACAAGTTCGACCAGGCCAAGGCTGCCGAACTGCTCGCCAAGGCCGGCTTCAAGAAGAACGCCCAGGGCATCCTCGAGAAGGACGGCAAGCTCCTCGAGCTCGACTACATCGGCACCCGCGGCAGCAGCATCATCGAGGGTATCGCCCTCCAGGCCCAGAAGAACTGGGGCGACCTTGGCATCAAGGTCAACGTCCAGTTGGTCGACTTCAACACCCTGCTTGAGAAGCACATGGAGCCCGGTAACTTCCACGTCACCTTCTCCGGCCTCGGCTTCTCCACCGACCCGCATTACAGCTTCGACCAGAACTACCACAGCAAGAACATCCGCATCGATGGCACCGGCAACAACACGGGCAGCAACCGCGCCTTCTACTCCAACCCCAAGATCGACGAGCTGATCGAGAAGGGCGCCCGGACCACCGACCTGAACGAGCGTCTGAAGATCTACCAGGAAGCCCAGAAGATCATCATCGACGACGCTCCGGCCAACTGGATCTACGTCAACAAGTGGTCCGACTTCGCCAAGAAGGACATCCAGGGCGTTGTCAACTGGAACGGCTACGGCATCGGTACGGTTCAGTACATGAACCAGTGGTACCTGAACACCAAGTAGCCGAAGGGCAGTAATGGAGAGGGGGGGCGCCCCCGTCAAAGGGTGCCCCCCCGATCCATACCTGTGAACCAACACTAACTCCCTGCTGCCTTGGAGGCGAAGTCGTGTGAAACGTTACTTGTTGCGTCGGACGCTGCAGCTCATTCCGCTCTTTTTCATTATCACATTCATGACCTTTGGCCTGTACCAGCTGGCGCCCGGTGGCCCTGAGCAGATCTTTCTGCGGGGTGAAAACAACGCCC
>JARBUG010000192.1 GCA_029239785.1 Symbiobacteriaceae bacterium
GAAAAAGAGTCTCCCTGGATGGATAACGTCAAGGAATGGGCGAAGGACCTGGCCATTGCCCTGGCCGTCGGCCTTCTGCTTAAGGCAAGCGTGGCGGATGCGCGCATGGTGCCCACGCCGTCCATGGTCCCCACGGTTCAGGTGGGCGACCGCATCTTCGTCGAAAAGGTGTTTGTGAAGTGGCTGGGTGTGGAGCGTGGCGATATCATCGTCTTTACGCCGCCCGTGCCTTCGACGGACGACTATTTAAAGCGCGTGATCGGCCTGCCCGGCGAGACGGTGGAGGTCAACAACGGCAAGGTCTACATTAACGGCGAGGTATTGGAAGAGGATTACCTGGCCGAGACGATTCGTTACAAGTACGGCCCGGTCACGGTGCCCGAAGGCAAGGTGCTGGTGCTGGGCGATAACCGGAATTACAGTGAAGACAGCCACCGCTGGGGTATGCTGGACCAGTCGGCCATTCATGGCCGGGCGTGGCTGCGGTACTGGCCGTTTAACCGGGCCGGCACCCTCGACTGATGCCGGTTCCAGCCCGACAGCGGCGATTCCGGCCAATGCAGGCGCCCTGGAGCGAATTACGCGCTCCAGGGCGCCGTTATCTTGTAAATCCTGCTTGACGCACGTCCTTACGGGGCGTAGGATGAGGAGTGTCAAAACGGCAGTTCCGTCCATATTATGTCGTATATCCCCCAAAATCTGATCCGCCGTGGGAGGTGGAGGCAGTGGAATCTGGCCCGAGTAGTAGTCCCCGATGCAACTTCGCTTGGTCATACTATAAGTTGGGCTTCACTCACACGCTGCTTCCGGCCTGCCCTGTCCGGCGGTGTTAATCGCGCACGCTTTTTCGTGCTCGTATTTACACGCCTCCTCGGCGACCGCCCGCACGTTTGGGCGAAGCCGTAGGAGGCGTTTCCATTGACACAGCAGCAGCGGGAAGGGCTGGCGGAACTGCGCCGGCTTCTGGCGGAAGACTTTGAGGGCCTCAAGGCTTACCTGAACGAGCAGCACGAGGCCGACATCGGTGAATGGCTGGAAGAACTGACCGATGAAGAGCGCGAGGTCATTTTCAGCGCCATGGAGGCCGAGCGGGCCGCCGAAGTGCTCGGCGAGTTGGAGATTGAAACCCAGGCCGACGTCATTTCCGACATGGACCCCGAAAAGGCCGGCGAGATTCTCGACGAAATGCCGACCGACGAAGTCGCCGACCTGTTGGCCGAGCTGACCCCCGAAGAGCAGGGGGAGATCCTCAGCGAGATGGAAGCTGAGGAAGCTGCCGATGTGCGGGAACTGCTGGAGCACGACCCCGACACCGCCGGCGGCATCATGACCACCGACTATATTACCGTGCAGGCCGAAATGACGGCCCAGGAAGCGATCGAGCACCTGCGCGACGTGGGGCCCGACGCCGAGGCCATCTACTACGTCTATGTGGTGGATGCCGTTGAGCGGCTGGTCGGCGTCATGTCGCTCCGGGATTTGATTGTTTCGCCGCCGTACCGGGCCGTGCGCGAAATCATGCGCACCAAGGTGCTGACCGTGCGGGTCGACCAGGACCAGGAAGAGGTCGCCAAGACGGTGTCAAAGTACGACCTGATGGCGATTCCGGTCGTCGATCAGGAGCGGCGGCTGGTCGGCGTGATCACGGTTGACGACGTCATTGACGTCCTCGAAGAAGAGGCGACGGAAGATGCGCTGCGCATGTCCGCCGTTACGCCCGATGAGGAAGACCCCGGCGCCACCGACTTTAAGGCCTCCATTTGGCGGCTGGTAAAGCCCCGCCTGCCCTGGCTGATCGCCCTGCTCTTCCTGGAAGTGGTTTCCGGCAAGGTGGTGGAGCACTTCCAGGCCAACATTCCCCCGGGCACCCTGACGCTGCTGACCATTTTCATCACGACGATGGCGGGCGAATCGGGCAACGCCGCCACCCAGGCCCTGGCCCTGGTGGTCCGCTCTCTGGCGACTGGTGAAATCGATACGCGTGACGTGTTGAAGGTCGTCTGGCGCGAATTGCGGGTTGGTGCTGCTGCCGGCATCATCTGCGGCGTTGTGCTGGCGGGCCTCGCCTTCTTCATGAAGGGCAGCTTGCCCCTGGCTATGGTGGTGGGCATCGCCATCGCCATTAACATTCCGGTCGCCAAGATGATGGGCGCCTTCTTCCCAATTCTGATTACCCGGCTCGGCATAGACCCCGCCGTGGCCTCGGGCCCGTTCATTACCACGGTGACCGACGTTACCTCGATGCTGACTTACTTCGGCATCGCGACCCTGATTCTGTTGTGAGGCAACGCCATGCATGAGAAACACGGACCGCCCCTCCGCCACGCCGAGCGTGTGCATGGAGGGGCGTTTTGATTCTTTTCTGAAGGAGTTTGCGCGCCAACCTTGAATGTTCTGGTCAGAACTTTCGGAAGGCGGTGATTTGGTGCGACGACCTATTGCGTCTCTGCTGCTGATGGTGCTGATGGTGGCGCTCTGGCCCGGGGTGGCGCCTGCGGCCGAGGCCCTGCCCCAATGGCACTGGCGAAACCCGCTCCCCCAGGGCAGAACGCTGATGGACGTGGCCTTTGGCAACGGGCGCTGGGTGGCGGTGGGACAGTGGGCCCTGGTGACTTCGGCTGACGGTCAGACCTGGACGGAGGCGCCGGACGGTGCCAACATCGAATTTCAGCAGATTGCCTTTGGCAACGGACAGTTCGTCGCCACCGCCTCCGGCCGAATCATGAGCTCGACGGACGGCAGCACCTGGACGACCCGTCACACCGTTGCTGTGGGTGTCATTGCGGCCCTCGTTTATGGCGAGGACCGTTGGGTCGCCATCAACAGTACCGGCGTGGTATATGTGTCAGAGGATGGCGTTGCGTGGAAGGAGTATCTGTCCAACCTGCCGACTAGCCCGTGGTCGGTTGCGTATGGCGCCGGCCGCTTCATGGCGGTGGGTTCAGGGGGCTTGGTGGCGGTTTCATCTGATGGCATCCAGTGGAGCCAGTTGAAGGGTGAGTTCAGCACAGACTTCCGGTCCGTTGCCTACGGCAATGGGCGTTTCGTGGTCGGCGCCAAAGACCGGTTCACGTACATATCAGAGGACGGCGTTGCCTGGGAGAAGGGGCCTTTGCCCATTCCCGAGGCCCTTCATTCCGATTCGATGCTGACCTTGATTTTTGATGGACGTCGCTTCTATGGGGTTATGACAGCGGGCACCGGCCATTCGCTGGTTGCATCGGACGACGGCGTGGTGTGGGAGCGGCTGACCCCGAACCAGTGGCCGCTGATCTATGGCCTGGCGGCGGGGGAGGGGCAGGTCGTCGCCGTGGGTCTGGGCGGTCTGATTCTCGGCTCGTCCGACGGCCGGGGATGGACGCCCCGGACAGGGCGCACATTTGGCAGCTTCGAGGCAGTAGCGGCAGGCAAGGGTATACTGGTTGCCGTCGGCCGGACCCAGGAGTCGGGCGTGCTCGTGTCCTCGCCCGACGGCCTGAACTGGACGCCGCGGCACAGCGGGGAAGCGCAGTATCATGACGTGGTCTTCGGCGGCGACCGGTTCGTGGCGGTCACGTCCGATGCGTTCACCCATTCTGCCGACGGGATTCTCTGGGAATCCACCCACATCGGCCACATGTGGGCGCCGCGCCACCTCGCCTACGGTGACGGCATCTTCGTGGCGGTGGGTGTGATGGGCACTGGGTTGGCTTCGGCGAACGGAAGGGTCTGGGCGGTGGGCAGCATGCCCTTCCAGGGCTGGCTCTTTGACGTGACGTACGGCAACGGAGTATTCGTCGCTGTGGGTGAGGAAGGGACGATCCTCACCTCGACGAACGGTCTGGTGTGGACGCAGCAGGCGTCCGGCACGACGGAACGGCTGGAGGCTGTCGCCTACGGGCAGGGGCAGTTCATGGTGGTCGGCCTGGATTCTGTGTTGATGAGCCCCGATGGCAAGACATGGACCCGGCAGCCCGGGGCGCCCGGTGGCCAGGTCTCTGCCCTGGCACACACGGAGTACGGCTTTGTGGCGGGCTTCCGTTACCAGGGCATCCAGCTTTGGGACCCCGGAACTAAGGGGTGGCGCCCCTGGGCCCGCATGACGACTGCCACCATCGGCGACTTTGAACAACTCGGCGATCAGTTGGTGGCCGTCGGGGAGTGGGGGACGATTTTGACCACCGGCGGCCCTGCGCCTTCGCCGGGTCTTCCGGCGGACAGCCGCCGGCCGGACGCGGCACGTTCGCAGGTGACGGTGGACCGGCTGTCTGTTCCCCCTGACGGCAAGACCGCCGCGACCGTTACGGTTACCCTGTTGGACAGAGACGGCAACCCGGTCGCCGGTGAAGTTGTATCGGTGCGGCACCAGAACTCCAGCCTGGGCGTGGAGCCCCGGGCGGTGCGGACCGACGCAGAGGGACGGGCGGCCTTTGCGGTCCGGAACGATATGCCCGCTTCGGTGCGCTACTTCGTCGAGTTGCCGGGCCATAACATGGTGCTGGCTCAGGGGGTTACGGTTTCCTTTGTCACCTGTGCAGCCTCTTTCCCGGACGTGCCCGCCACCTCAGACTATTGCCGGCCGATTGAGGAGATGGTTGCGCGCCGGGTGGTCGGCGGCTTTCCAGACGGTACGTTCCGGCCTGATGGTGGCCTGACGCGGGCAGAACTGGCCAAAATGCTGACCGTCTTTTTGAACAAGCCATCCCAGGCGGGTGTTGTGCTTCCATTTTCGGATGTCGCCGGGCACTGGGCGTATGAGGCCGGCTGGATTCAGGCGGCCAGCGCGCTCGGGGCGATGACGGGCTACCCTGACGGGACCTTTCAGCCTGACCGGGCAGTTTCGCGGGCGGAACTGATCAAGGCGGTGATGGCGGCAGGGCAGCTGCCCACGGTTGCGCAGAAGGCTTACAAAGACACACCGGCTGAAGCCTGGTACAGTGTCTGGGTTGCGGGCGCCCAGCGGGCCGGGGTGGTTGGCGTATCGGCGCGGTGGCCGATCTTCACCGGGAGCACCCTGCTGCCCGAACAGCGGGCGACCCGGGCCGAGGCGGCGGTACTGCTGGCAAACCTGTGGGATCGGTTGCATTAATAGGGTTGGGATGGGGGCGCGCGAAAAGAGGAGAGCCTTGTGTGGCTCTCCTCTTCTGTAGGTGCCTAGTGCGTAACAATCGGGGCGACGACCATGGGCTGGTTGCCGATGAGCACCCAGACGTGGCGGGCGCCGGCGGCCATGGGCACCTTGGCGCTGAGGGTGCGCTCGGAACTAAGCGGGACTTCGTGGGTGGCGAGCACCTTGGCGCCGTCACGCAGTTCGACCGTGGCCTTGGTGGCGGTGGTGTCGAAGCTGCCCTGGAGGGCGAGGGTGGTGAGCGCCTTGGGGTCGTGGAAGTCGACCTGGAAGCGCCGGGCGCCGGGGCCGTAGAAGAGGCCGACGTTGATGGCGTCTGCCAGGGCGCCCCGGACCAGCTCCTTGCCGTCGGCGGAGACGATCACTTCGGCGGCGCCTGCGGGGGCGGGCCAGGTGACCCGGTACCAGCCGTCGTCTTTCGGCTCGACGTCGGCCTTTTGCAGGACGGTGGCGCCCTGTTTCAGCTCGACATGAAGCTTCTTGAGGGGGGTGTAGCCTTCAACAACCAGGCCGGGGCCGACGCCGTACCGGGTGGCGCCGACGGTGGTAGGGATGGTGGGTGCCGGGTTGTTGGGCGTCGGGTTGGTCGGGGCCGGGGGCGTCCTGGATGTGCATCCCGCCACGGCGAGGAAAAGGGCCAGCGCCAACGCAGTAAGCGCACGTTTCATTCGAGGGGGCCTCCTTCGTGTGATGAGGTCGTTTGATAGACGTTCTCAGGGTGCCCCTTGGTTTCGGGCAATTGCTTTGCTGGTGGGGGAATGTGTGGGCTGAGATGCAAAAACAGCCGGAGGCATGAGCCTCCGGCTGTGGGTTTTTCTAAGCTAACAGTCTACGCTGCCTCGTTCGCCTGACCCTTGGCTCCCGTCTCCTGGTGCTGGCTGCGCAGTATGAGCGTGGCGGCCAGGCCAACCGCCGCTGCCGAGGCCCCGAGTATCGCCCAGGTTCGGGGGCCGGCGCCCAGGCTTTCGTAAAGCTGGACCAGGCCAAAGCCCACGAAGACCACGCTTGAGATCAGCCGGAGTGTCCGGGGGGAGACCTTGCGCAGGAGCTTGTCCCCGACCAGAATGCCGGGGCTGTTGGCGATCATCATGCCGGCGACGGCGCCGGCCAGCACCATGAGCGGGGCCGTGTACTGGACCGCCATGGTCAGGGTGGTGAGCTGGGTCTTGTCGCCCATTTCGCCCAGGAAGAAGCTGAGGGCGACGGTGGCGACGGGGCCGAAGCGGGCGGTCTGGCCTTCCTCCTCATCATCATTCTCCTGGCGCAGGGCCAGCACGCCGAAGAAGAGGAAGAGGAAGCCGGCCGCGACCCCGAGCAGGCCCAGGGGGATGATTTCGCCCAGGTAGGTGCCCAGGCCCACGGCCATGCCGTGGTTCAGCAGGCTGCCAATGAAGACGCCCAGGAGCACTTGGGGCGTCCGGTACTTCGCGGCAAAGGTCATGGCCAGAAGCTGTGTCTTGTCGCCCATTTCGGCCATAACGACCATCAGGAGCGGTGCTACGAGTGCGGTCATGGTGTGCCCTCCCGGTGGTCTTTCCGTCGCGCCACAAAGTTGGGCGAGGGAAAAACCTGCATCTCACGCCGAAAGACCCGTCCTGGCGATGCGCCAGATGGGTCTTTGCCTTTTGAGTATAGGCCCGCCGCCCAAAGAGCGGCAATGCGCCATAGGACTGGTTTTGTGAGTAGACTTTGGCGAGAATCATTCTCGTTTTTGATTTTGAGATATGAGAATTCCCTTCAGGGCGCCGTTTCCTGTATTCGTGGGGAAACGAAATAATCCAGAACCCAGGAGGAACCGGCGTGATTAGTGTGTTACGACTCTTCCGATGGTCCAGCCTGCGCCAGACGGTGGCAGTTGCGGTGGTGGCAGCGATGCTCAGCACCCTGACCCTGCCCGTGGCGACGGCCAGGGCCGAAGCTGGAGCAGACCCCTTTGCCGCCGATGCGGCAGCTTCGATCCCGGACTCGCACCTGCCTCCATTCGCCCATACCGGCGAACTGATCGTCCGCTTCAGAGACGCCCAGTCGCCCGAATCGGTCTCCCTGCTGGCGGCTGGCCTATCAGCCATGGCATCGCCCAAGGGCGGCGAAGGGAAGCTCCACGTGATTCGTCCCCTGCTGCCCGAAGCGGTGGAGGCGACCGTGGCGAAGCTGAAGGCCGACCCGCGGGTCGACTTTGCCGAGCCCAACTACCTGTTCCGGGCTGCTGCCACCAACGATCCCCGGTGGAACGAGCAGTGGAGCCACCCGGAGCTCCAGTCAGAATCGGCCTGGTCCAAGGCCTGGGTTAATCTGAACAACAATCCGGCGCTGGCGGCCGCGGTCACCGTGGCCGTGGTCGACACCGGCGTTGACACCGCCCACGAGGACCTGGCGGGGCGCCTGGTGCCCGGCCAGAACGTGATTTCCGGCGCCGCCGACCCGGCGGACGTGAGCGACGACTCCGCCAACGGTCACGGCACGCACGCGGCGGGCATCATCACGGCGGCCAGTGGCAACGCGGTTGGCATTTCCGGCCTCGCGGGGCGGTTCCCCGTTTCGGTCATGCCCGTCAAGGCGCTGGATGCCAAGGGCTTCGGCTCGATGCTCGACATCGCCCGAGGCATTCGCTGGGCGGCTGACAACGGAGCGAAGGTGATCAACCTGAGCTTTGGCGTACGCCTGCCGGACTACCCCGTTACGCTGGGCGAGGCGGTCAAGTACGCCCAGGACCGGGGCGCCCTGGTCGTGGCCGCCGCCGGCAACGAGGGCCGCGAGGTCGCCGGGTACTACCCGGCCGCGCTCCCAGGCGTGGTTTCGGCCACCGCCATGGGGCGGGACCATATGTATGCCGTCTTCAGCAACTATGGCGAGGTGAATGCGCCGGGCGTTGACGTGCTCTCCACGCTGCCCGGCAACCAGTACGGCAGCCTGAGCGGCACCTCCGTCGCCGCTGCGGTCACATCGGGCACGGCCGCCATGATCTGGTCTGCCCTGCCGGACCGGACCGCCATTCAGGTGCACGCGGCACTGAAGAACGGTCACAGGCGCCTCTGGAACGGCTACAGCGAATCGGATGTGCTCAGTATGACCTGGGCCTA
>JARBUG010000193.1 GCA_029239785.1 Symbiobacteriaceae bacterium
GGCCTTCAGGTCACGTACCAGCACATCATGCACAAACGCTTCCGGCGTCATGCCAGCGAAGGTTTGGTCGAAGGGAATTGCGAGGTGGATGTCCACATCCAGGGCTGCCAGCACTTCGGCCCGCTCCTCCAGAGTCTGGAGCACCGCGGGTGCGGCGTGCGACCGCAAAACGGCCATGGGATGGGGATGGAACCCCATGACGATCGCCTGGCCGCCGGTCTGGCGGGCCTCGGCGACCAGCTCCGAGATGATGGCCTGATGACCCAGGTGAACGCCGTCCCACTTCCCGATGGCGATCAGATTGCCCGCTCCCCGCTGGGGAACGGCCCCCGCAGACGTATAGAGCTCCATAGCATGACCTCTCAGGCGAATACTTTGAGCAGCTTAATGGAAGCATCGGGCAGCGCTTCGGCCAGGGCCAGCAGTTCGCCAGCCTGGTCGAGCAGGGCGATGGTTGCGCCGGCCGGAGCTGACACCTTCATGCGCGGGGCCACCCCGTGCTTCAGCCGCTCGACCGCTGCGGACGGGACGGTGGCCCGGTCCATGGCGCCCAGGGCGGCGGCAGGGCTCAGCATGGGCGCCCGGCCGGCTGCCAGCTCCTCAAGCGTGGATGCCGCTTCGAGAGTGAAGGGGCCGGAGCGAGTACGCACGAGGTAGGACATGTGGGCGCCAACGCCCAGCGCCTGCCCGATATCGTAGGCCAGTGTGCGAATGTAGGTGCCCTTGGAGCAGACCACGTCGACAAAGGCGACGGGCCGGGGCCCCGGGCGGAAATCGAGCAGTTGCAGCTTGTGGATGGTAACGGGCCGTGCCGCCCGCTCCACCTCCACCCCTTCACGAGCCAGCTCGTAGAGCCGTTTGCCGTCGACCTTGACGGCGCTGACCATGGGCGGAATCTGCATGATCTGGCCCTGAAATCTCGTGAGTATATAGGCGACGTCGCCCTTGCTCAGGACCGAGGCATCGGCCTCGCCGGTCACTTGTCCGAAGGAGTCCTGCGTATCCGTCGTGACGCCAAAGGTGATTTCGGCCCGGTAGGCTTTGTCCTCGCCCGCGATAAATTCCGCCAGACGGGTGGCCCGACCGACGCAAATGGGCAGCACGCCGGCCACGCCGGGGTCCAGTGTCCCTGTGTGGCCCACTTTTTTGATGGAGAGCACCCGGCGTACAACGCTGACCACATCGTGGGAGGTCATACCCGGAGGCTTCAGCAGGTTCAAGATTCCATCCATGCTAGATAACCGCCCTCACTGCGCTCAGCACACGGCTGCGAGCGTCCTCGATATCGGTGGCCAGACCGCAGCCGGCAGCACGGGCATGCCCGCCGCCGCCAAAGCCCTTGGCGATTGCGCCTACATCGACCATGCGCCGGGAGCGAAGGCCGACCCGCACCTTGCCGTCAGGCGCCTCCCGGAAGAGCAGGCCCACCTCGACGCCCGTCACTTTCCGGGCGTAGTTGACCAGCCCTTCGACGTCATCCTCGCCGGCACCGGTGCGCGCCAACATTTCGCGCGTGACGGAGATCCAGGCGACCTGGCCACCCGGGTCGACCTGAAGCGTAGCAAGCGCCTGGGAGAGCAGGGCGAGCCTGGGCATGGTCTCGTTCTCCCAGATGCTGCTGGCCACCTCGTAAGGCCGGGCGCCGGCCTCGACCAGGTCGGCCGCGATGCGGAACGTACGGGGTGCCGAGTTATCGTATTTGAACCCGCCTGTGTCGGCAGCGATGGCGCCGTACAGGCAGGTCGCGACATCAACATCAATCGTGGCACCCAGTTCACGCAGGATCATATAGACCAGCTCGCCGGTGGCGGCCGCGGTAAAGTCCAGGTAATGATCGTCGCCAAAGCCGGTGTTGGTAATGTGGTGATCGACGTTGACCGATCGCCTTGCCTTTTTGACGATGGGAAGCGCTGCCCCCACCCGCTCCAGGTCGCCGCAGTCGAGGATCAGGGCGAGGTCCCACTCGCCCTCCACCTCATCCCAGGGGAGGTACAGCGAATCTACCCCGGGCATGAAGCCATAAATGCGGGGGATGGGATCAACCTTGACGGCTGCGGCCCGCTTCCCCATTTGCTTCAGGGCGTGGACCATGCCGAGCGTGGAGCCGATGCAGTCGCCGTCAGGGCTGACGTGACAGAAAACGAGGGCGGACTCGGCCTCGTGAATCAGGCGGGCCACGCCCGCGGCATCGAGTTGGTTACTCACTCTTGCTCTGCTCCTTCTGCACCTGCACGAGCAACTGGGCAATTTTGGTGCCGTGCTCAATGGATTCGTCCAGGACGAAATGGAGTTCAGGGGTGTAGCGGAGCTGCAGGACTTTGCCCAATTCGTTGCGCAGGAAGCCGGCAGCACTAATCAGCCCCTTGAGGCTGTCCTTCTTCTGTTTCTCATCGCCCAGCACGCTGGCGAAGACCTTCGCGTGGCGCAGGTCGCCGGCCACCTCCACCTTGACGATAGAGACAAAGCCGATGCGCGGATCTTTCAGTTCCTGACGCATCAGGTTGGAGAGCTCTTCACGAATTTGATCGCCCAGGCGGGCGGCGCGTTGTGTGGACATAGAAGATCACACTCCTTGTTGACCATAGTCTGCCCCGGATCATCAGAGGATTTCAGTTTCGATGGAAAGCACTTCGCCTTCCCAATGTGACTCAACAAAACCGATGGTCTTGGCGGCCATGTCCCGCACGTGGCCTTCTTCGCCTGATATGAGGGCGATGCCGACCACCGCCCGTTGCCAGAGGTCCTGGTCGCCGACTTCGGCGACAGCGGCCCCAAAGCGGGTGCGCACTTTGTCCATCAGTGATTTGAGCACCATCCGTTTCGCCTTCAGCGAACCGGATTCCGGAATGGAGAGCTCCAGACGGATGGCCGCGATGACCACGGGGCGACCCTCCCTATGGCGAAATCGTTTCTATGTAAGGAAGCCGGTGGCAGCACCATGCCACCACCGGCCTGTTCGTTAACCTGCCTTGACTTCCTTCAGCTCGTAGGCCTCCAGAATGTCGCCGGGCTTGAAGTCCTGGAACTTTTCCAGCGTGATGCCGCATTCGTAGCCTTCGGCCACTTCGCGGGCTTCGTCCTTGAAGCGGCGGAGGGCGTTGGCTTCGCCGTTCCATACAACGACACCGTCGCGGATAAGGCGGTACTTGGCGTTGCGGGTAACCTTGCCACTAGTGACCATGCAGCCGGCAGCCATGCCGACCTTGGGCACCTTGAAGGTTTCGCGCACTTCGGCCTTGCCGAGGATGACTTCCTCGATCTTGGGCGCCAGCATGCCCGTAAGGGCGGCCTTGATGTCGTCGATGACGTTGTAGATGATGTTGTACATGCGAATGTCGATGCCCTGCTCCTTGGCAGCACGATCGGCACGGTCGTCCGGACGGACGTTGAAGCCGATGATGATCGCCTTGGAGGTGTAGGCCAGCATGACGTCGGTTTCGGTGATGGCACCGACGGCGCTGTGGATGATCTTGACCTGGACTTCTTCGTTACGCAGCTTTTCGAGCTGGCCGCGCAGCGCTTCGACGGAGCCCTGCACGTCGCCCTTGATGACCAGGTTGAGGTCCTTGACCTCGCCCTCGGCCACCTTGGACATGAAGTCGTCAAGCGACATGGCCTTGGTGCCCTGCCGTTCGGCCTGCACCTTGGCCTGGCGGCCTTCGGCGATGGCGCGGGCGGTCTTTTCGTCCGGGGCGACCCGGAAGACGTCGCCGGCGGCGGGGACCGACTGGAAGCCGAGAATCTGGACCGGCGTAGAGGGGCCGGCGGACTTCAGCTTGCGGCCGCGGTGGTCGAACATGGCACGGACACGGCCCCAGGCGGCGCCGGCGACGAAGGAGTCGCCGTTATTGAGGGTACCGGCCTTGACAAGCACGGTAGCCACGGGACCGCGGTTCTTATCCAGCTCAGCTTCGACGATGTAGCCGCGGGCGTCCTTGTCGGGGTTCGCCTTGAACTCCTGCACGTCGGCCACCAGCAGAATGGACTCGAGCAGATCGTCGAGGCCCGTGCGCTGCTTGGCGGAGACGGGGACCATGATGGTCTCGCCACCCCACTCTTCGGCCACGAGGCCGTGAGCAGTGAGGTCCTGCTTGACCTTGTCAGGCTGGGCGCCCGGCTTGTCGACCTTGTTGATGGCGACCAGAATGGGCACGCCGGCAGCCTTGGCATGGTTGATCGATTCGATGGTCTGCGGCATGACGGAGTCGTCGGCTGCGACCACCAGAACTGCGATGTCGGTGACGTTGGCACCGCGGGCACGCATGGCCGTGAAGGCCTCGTGACCGGGGGTGTCAAGGAAGGTGATCTTGCGGCCGTTCAGCTCGACTTCGTACGCACCGATGTGCTGGGTGATGCCGCCGGCTTCGCCGAGGGCGACCTTGGCAGAGCGGAGAGCGTCGAGCAGCGAGGTCTTGCCGTGGTCGACGTGACCCATGATGGTAACGACCGGGTGCCGCGACTGCTTCATTTCATCATCTTCGTGGGCGTCGTCGACCTGGTCGTACTCTTCCAGGACGTTTTCAACTTCCTTGACGCCGACCTCGATGCCGAATTCGCCACCGACGAGGACGCAGGTGTCGATGTCCAGCTCCTGGTTGATGGTGGCCATGATGCCGAAGCCGGTGAGCAGCTTCTTGATGACTTCGCCGGCGGTCACGCCCATTTCGTGGGCGAGGTCCTTGACGGTCATCGGGCCTTCGATGGTGATGGGCTTCAGGCTGCGGCGCTCAACGACGGAGGACTTGCCACCGAAGCTGGGCCGACGGCCAAACAGCTTTTCTTCAGACGGCCGAGAGGCCGCCGTTTCACGCTTGGTAAAGGCGTCACCCTTCTTGCGGTCGCCGCCCTGGCCGATGGGACGCTTGCCCTCGGCGGGCTTCGCCTGCTCAGCGACCTTGGGGTCGACCTTGGGAATCTGCAGACCGCCACCGCCGCCAGGGCGCCGGGCGCCGAAGCCACCACCGCCGCCGCCGGGACGGCCGCCAAAGCCGCCGGGCCGCTGGGGCCGGTCGCCACCTGCGCCGCCCGGGCGAGGTCCGCCAAAGCCGCCGGGGCGGGGGCCGCCAAAGCCACCGGGACGGGGACCACGGTCACCGCCGCCGATCGGGGCGCCGGGGACGGGCCGGGTGGGCATGCCGATGCCGGAGAGGCCGGTGGGACCTGCGGCAGCAGGGCCGGCGGGCCGGCGAACCGGGCCGCCTTCGATGCCCGTGCGGTCAGCCGCAGGGGCAGAGGGGCCGGCGGGCACAGGCCGGGTGGGCATGCCAAGGCCGGAGGGAGCCGAAGCCGCCGGAGCACCGGCAGGACGGGGCATGCCAGGCATGCCGGGGCCGCCAGCACGGGGGGCGGAAGGAACACTGGCGCGGGGGCCGGTGGGCAGGCCAGCAGCAGGGCCGGCAGGCACGGGCCGGCTGGGCGCCGCGGTGCGGTCGCCCTCCGCCTGAGGCGCAGCGGCCTCAGAAACGGGACCCTCGGCCTGCGGAGCCTCAGCCACAGGAGCCTCGGCCTTCGGGGCTTCGGCGACCGGAGCCTCAGCCACCGGAGCTTCGACCCGCGGGGCTTCGGCCTTCGGGGCTTCAGCGACCGGGGCTTCGGCCTTCGGGGCTTCGGCCTTCGGGGCTTCAACCTTCGGGGCTTCAACCTTCGGGGCTTCAGCCTTCGGGGCTTCAACCTTCGGGGCTTCAGCCTTTGGGGCCTCAGCGACAGGGGCTTCAGCGACCGGAGCTTCCACAGGGGTCGCCTCAGCGGCTACCCGAGCCTTCGGTGCGTCGGCGGCGGGGCCGGCGGGCCGTTCCACGGCCGAACGAGGCCGATCGGCGGCAGGCCGCGGCCGGTCAGCAGCGGGCCGTTCAGCAGCAGGGCGCGGACGCTCAGCCGTGGCAGGCCGATCAGCCGCCGGACGAAGTTCCCGCTTCATATCTTCCACCCGCTGGCGCGGCTTGGTGCTGGCACCGAAAAAGTCTTCCAACAGAGAGGCCTTGGCGGGGTTGGCTTCCCGCGCCGGCTTCGCTGCCGGAGCCGTCGGGCGGGCAGCCTTAGCAGTATCAGCGGCACCCGCTTCGGCCTTTTTGGCCGGCGTACGCTTTACCGCTTCGGTCACCTTCTCGGCGGTCTTGTGGTCAATGGTGCTCATATGATTTCTCACATCCACATTCAAAGATTGAAGGACATCCAGAACACGTTTGGAGTCCACACTTAACTCTTTAGCTAGCTCAAATACACGAACCTTAGCCTCCACCGAACTCACCTCCGTCCCGGTACCGGAGTCAGGCCCTCTCTCTCGAGGATCCCGACGATGCCTTTGGTGAAGTCCCGGGATTGCACGGCCACCGTTGCCCGGTGGGCCTTACCCAGTGCCAGCCCCAGTTCGTCGCGGGTGCCCACGACATAGCAGGGCACACCGAACGATTGCGCCAGGAATGCGAACTTTTCCCGGGTTCGCTCACTGGCGTCTTGTGCGACGATCAGCAGGTTGGCCTGACGCTTCTTGAGCGCCAGTTCGACGGCCGTGTCGCCGGATGCGAGCATGCCGGCCCGCTGACAGAGTCCTAACAGTTGCTCAAGGGCCTTTGGGATCAACCAGGCGTCACCATCCCCGTTTCTAACTTGGCCCATACCTCATCGGAGACGGGGTGTTCAAGGGCCCGTTCGAGACGCTTCCCCTTGACCGCCTTGGCCAGGCAGTCACGATTGGGGCACAGGTATGCGCCGCGGCCGGCCTTCTTTCCTGCGGGGGATTGGTCGAACTCGATGACGCCATCGGGCGTTCTGACCACCCGCAGTAGCTCCTTCTTGGCCTTGAGCTGACCGCAGCCAACGCACATCCGCTCCGGAACTTTCTTCACTTTGGGCTGATGCTGCCCTTTGGTCATCATCGCCACCCCCCTTCAGGGAACGAGAGTTGACGTCGGTGCCCCGGATTGGGGACCTTCCTACTCGTCGGCCTCGTCGTCGCCTTCCCAGGCGCCGGCCTTGGCCTGCGATTCGGACTTAATATCGATCTTCCACCCCGTCAGTTTGGCGGCGAGGCGGGCGTTCTGCCCTTCCTTGCCGATGGCGAGGGAAAGCTGATAGTCGGGGACAACCACGCGGGCGATGCGGCCGTTCTCTTCGCAGTCGACCGAAACGACCTTCGCCGGCGACAGCGCCTTGGCGACAAAGACCGTGGGGTCCTGACTCCACTCGACGATGTCGATCTTTTCGCCCTGCAGTTCGGTCACGATGTTGGTGACCCGCATGCCCTTGGGGCCTACGCAGGCGCCCACAGGGTCGACGTTTTCGTCGCGGGAGTAGACCGCCATTTTGGAACGGGCACCGGCCTCGCGGGAGATCGCCTTGATTTCGACGACGCCGTCGTGAATTTCGGGGACTTCCAACTCAAACATACGCTTGAGCAGGCCGGGATGCGTGCGGGAGAGCGAAATGGACGGGCCCTTGGTGGTCCGCTTCACTTCGATGACATAGCCTTTGATGCGCTGGTTTTCGTGGAACTTCTCGCCGGTAATCTGCTCGTTGGCCATAAGAATGGCCTCGACGCCCTTGGAGAGTTCAACGTAGACCGCACGGGTCTTCTGGTCTTGCCGGAGCACCAGACCGGTGACAATGTCACCCTCGCGGCTGGAGTACTCCTCGAAGATGATGCCGCGCTCGGCCTCGCGAATGCGCTGCACCACAACCTGCTTCGCCGTTTGGGCAGCGATGCGGCCAAAGTCGCGCGGGGTGACCTCGACTTCCAGGATATCACCCAGACCAAGGGCAGGGTTTTTGACCCGCGCCTCTTCCAGGGAGGCCTGGAGGCGATGGTCCTCCACCACTTCGACGATCTCTTTCTGTGCGTAGACCTTATAGTCGCCGGTCTTCGGGTCGAAGTGGACCCGAACGTTCTGAGCGGAGCTGAAGTTCCGGCGGTAGGCCGAAATCAGCGCAGCCTCGATGGCTTCGATCAGAACTTCCTTCGCGATGCCCCTCTCCCGTACCAGGTCGTCAAGTGCCTCAAGAATCTCGGCCTTCATGTCAAAGTCTCCTCCCGCAGCCCATGGAACGGCCGCACCCAAAAGTCCGAAAAAGTTTGCCTATAAAGCGACATGG
>JARBUG010000194.1 GCA_029239785.1 Symbiobacteriaceae bacterium
GCTCCGTTTTCGGCGGCTCCGGGGTGATTGTGTTGCCCTGCGGTGCGGGCAAAACCGTGGTGGGCATGGGTGCCATGAGCGCCGTGCAGCAGCAGACGCTGATTCTGACCACGAACGTCACGGCTGTGCGCCAGTGGATTGACGAACTGGTCGACAAGACGACACTGACCCGCGAGCAGATTGGCGAGTACACCGGTGAAGTCAAGGAGATCAAGCCCGTCACGGTTACAACCTACCAAATGCTGACCTACCGCGAGAGCGCCGAACAGGGCTCCCCCTTCCCCCACTTCAAGATTTTCGGCGCCCACCATTGGGGGTTGATCATCTATGACGAAGTGCACATGCTGCCGGCGCCGGTCTTCCGCATTACCTCTGAAATTCAGGCCATGCGGCGGCTGGGCCTTACGGCGACCCTGGTGCGGGAAGACGGCGCCGAAGAGGATGTCTTCTCGCTAATTGGGCCCAAGCGGTTTGATGTGCCGTGGAAGGTGCTGGAGCGGCAGGGCTTTATCGCCGAGGCGACCTGCACGGAAATCCGGGTGCCACTGCACGACGAGCGGCGCCTGGCTTATGCCGTGGCCGAAGACCGGTCAAAGTTCCGCATTGCTTCGGAAAACCCGGTCAAAAATCAAGTCGTGCAGGAACTGGTGGGGCGCCACCGGGACGATCTGGTGCTCGTCATCGGCCAGTATATCGACCAGCTGAAGGCGCTTTCGCAGGCCCTTGACGCTCCCCTGATTACCGGGCAGGTGCCCAACCGGGAGCGCGAGGAGCTTTACGCCCAGTTCAAGCGTGGCGACATTAAGGTGTTGGTCGTCTCCAAGGTGGCCAACTTCGCCATTGACCTGCCCGATGCCACGGTGGCCATTCAGGTGAGCGGCACCTTTGGCTCCCGCCAGGAAGAGGCCCAGCGCCTGGGGCGCATTCTCAGGCCCAAGGCCGACGGGTCCGGCGCCAGCTTCTACACGGTGGTTACCCGCGAAACCAAAGAGCAGGAGTTTGCGACCAAGCGTCAGCTCTTCCTCACCGAGCAGGGCTACCGTTACGAGATCATACACATGGAAGATATGTAGGCGAGAACGGCGCCCGTGAGGTGATTCGGCTTGCGGCTTGTGGAGTGCTTGCAGCGCACCCCGATTGATCAACTCAAACGGATTATTCAAGAGACCGGCATCGAGCCGGCCCCCGGGGCGACCGAGCAGAGCCTGGCTGACCGGTTGCTTGACCGCGAGTGGCTCCATTCCATGCTCGCCATCCTGTCTGAAGAAGAGTGGGCTGCGCTGAAGGTCGTCGTGTTCAACGGCGGCGACCAGGGCATTACGGTCGAACTCTACCACCAAATCGTCAACCTGCTGTCGGGCAAGCGGCGGAAGTCGCCGGCCCGGGCTGTGGAAGACCTGCAGAACCGCGGACTGATTTACCCCCGCACCCAGAACTACAGACAGGTCTTTTTTATTCCGACCGACCTGCTGGCCGTGCTGGGCGAAATTCTCAACCGCCAGATGGTCGACCGCATTCAGTTGTCGACCGGCGAGACGCTCCGGCCGACCGAGCCCGAGCGCGATCTGGTGGAAGACATTCACCGGTTTCTGGCCTATCTGTACAAAAACGAAATCACCCTGACCCAGCAGGGCCAGGTGTTCCGACGGCATATGCGCTCCCTGCTCGACCTGCTGGGCATGGGCACCGAAGATGAAGAGAGCCTGGTGGGCCGGTACCCCGAGCCACTGGGCCTGCTGGTCGGGTACGCGCTGGATCGGCGGCTGGCCATGCGGGTGGATGGGCGGCTCATGCCCTCGCCCAACCTGTCTGACTGGTTGGAGCAGCCCATGGGCGAGAAGCAGCTGGACCTGTTCCGCTACTGGCAGGACCGCTATTTCTACCAGGACCTGCAGACCTTTCTCTCGGTGCTGCGCACTGTGGGGTTGCAGTGGCTCTCCGTGAGCCGGCTGGTGGCTGAAGTGGAACCCCTGATTAATCCGAGCCAGCGCGGGTCGTTCCTGTTGCGGCTGAAGCACCATCTGTCGACATTTCTGGCGCCTATGGGGCTGTGCGACCTGGGCCAGACCGGCCCGCTGGAGGAGCCCGAACTGGCGTGCCGCGTGACGCCGGCCGGCCTGGCGGTGCTGGCGGGGGCGGCGCCCGACCTGCCGCCGGGGGTGCCGGGGCAGCCGGCCCTTCTGCTCCAGGCCACCTTCGAGGCGATTCTGCCCCGCCCCGTGCCGCCCCGGGTGCTGTGGACCATGGAACTGATCGCCGACCTGATTCGGCGGACCGACCGCACCCTGACATACCGGCTCAGCCGTTCCAGCGTCTACCGGGGGCTGAAAACCGGCCTGTCGGGCGATGAGATGCTCAGCTTCCTGGCCGAGCACTCCGGCACCGGCCTCCCGCAGAACGTGGCGTTTGACCTGCGCACCTGGGCCGCCTCGTTCGGTCAGGTCTACCTGCAGTCGGTCACGCTGCTGCGCTGCGCTTCGCCAATACTGGCCCAGCAGGTAAAGGCATCTCGCCGGACGGCCCGGTTCGTGGTGGGAGAGCTTTCGCCCACCGACCTGATTGTGCGTGAGAGCGACTACAGGGAACTGCTGGAGAACCTGGAGGCAGACGGGCTGATGCCCCGCCCTGGCATTGACCGTCCGGGCGACCGCCCGAGCGATGAATAAGGCGAAGGCCAGCCGTGCCACATTGCACGTCTGGCCTTTGTCTTAGCTGCCACCGCCGCCTCCGCCTCCGCCGCCACCTCCACCGCCGCCTTCTTCGCCCCCGCCTTGCTTCTGCTGCTGCTTGCCGTTCTTACCGCCGCCTCCGCCACCGCCACCGCTCTGCGAAGCGGTGCCCTTGGTCAGCATCTCCATGATCGATTCACGAATGGCCAGTTGTATTTGCGTTTGGAACAGCGGGTCGCTCATCAACTCGCCGACCTTAGATGTAATAGCCTGCTGCCCCACAGATGAACTCAGGTTCCGCTTGACGGCCTCCTGCAGCACTTTTTGGCCGTCCTGCGTATCAAGCGCAAGCTCCAGCAGTTCGGCGCCCGCCTGTTGCCGGACCGTCGTGCGCATGAAGTCCTTCATGTCTTCCTCATGAAGGGCCGCCTTGACCGCCTCTTCGACCTGGTCTTTGCTCGGCTCAGGCGCCTGCTGCGGTTGTTGCTGCCCGCCGCCCATGCAGCCTGCGGTGAGCATCGACCCGACCAGCACCGTTGCCAACCACTTGCGCACCTCACACGCCTCCCTGTCTGCCATGGTCTCTTCCGTCCTTAGAATTTCCCCGGCGTCAGGTGCGCATGCTGGAAAAACTTATCGTCGGTTCGCAGGGAACTGGCTGGGGCAGGCGAATTTACGGAGAGATGCGCTCGATACGTGGCAAACATTTTCGACAACAGGAGACGATCAGATGGCAGTCAGAATCGTCTGCGACACTTGCGCCGATCTGCCCCTTTCGATGCTCCGCGATCGGAACATTACCAGCATTCCGCTCACCGTCAGTTTCGGCAGCGAGCAGTTGAAGGACGGGGTTGATATTACCCCCGAGCGCTTTTACGAGCGGCTCAAGGCATCCAAGGTGATGCCGACCACCTCTCAGGTGGTGCCGGCCCAGTTTGCCGAGGTTTTCGGCCCCCAGGCCGCCGGCGGCGACGAGGTTGTGTATGTGGGCCTTAGTTCCGGTCTGAGCGGCTCGTACCAGAGCAGCGCGGTGGCCGCGGCTGCGCCGGAGCTGGGCGGGCGGGTTCACGTGGTGGACAGCCTGGGCGCCTCGGTGGGCCTGGGGCTCATGGTGCTGCGTGCCGCCGATTTGGCTGCCGCAGGCAAGACCGGCGCCGAGATTGCGCACGATTTGCAGGATTTCCGGGCCCGGGTGTGCCACGTGTTCACCCTGGACACCCTTGAGTATGCCCGGCGGGGTGGCCGCGTCAGCGCGTTTTCGGCCATGGCGGCCAGCGTGCTGGATGTAAAACCCGTGCTGCGCGTTGATATGGCGGGCAAACTGATTCCGTTTGACCGGGTGCGGGGGCGGAAAAAGGCCATCGCCCGGCTGTTTGACGAACTGGAGCGGCTGGGCGCCGACCCGCGCGACCAGCGCGTGGGCATCAGCCACTCTTCGGCCGAGGACGAGGCGCTGGAGTTGGCGCACCGGTTCCGGACCAAGTACGGCGCCCGCGAGGTGGTCTTGGGCCAGATTGGGGCGACCGTTGGCGCCCATGTGGGCCCGGGGTGCCTGTCCATCTTCTTCGAGGGTCCCGTGGGCAGGGGGGAGTAAGCGCATAGAATTGTGTGGCCCGCCTTCGTCATGAAGGCGGGCTTCGGTCATTTTGGATCTTTTTTACCGCGGATTTCGCAGATTATGGGATTACGCAGAATCCAAATCCGCGAAATCCAATCATCCGCGTAATCCGCGGTAAAACTGTATCCTATCCCAATTTCGGTGACGCAAAAACGCCCGCCTTCGTCATGAAGGCGGGCTTCTGCATCATCACACCGGCTGCAACTCATCAAACCAACCTGCACCCTCCGCCAGCCGCCGAACCAAGAACCGCCCCTGATCCTCCGGGCGCCGCGCCTGGTGGTACTTGAGGTAGATGCGATCGCCCTCAACGGCCAGCACTTCGATTTTCCCGGAAGCATGGCTCATGACGTACTTGATCCGCTTGCCAAGGCCCGAAGTGCGCGCCTTTGCCGCTTCCACCACGGCAACCCCCTCGGCCAGGGGCACCACAAAGTCCGCATTCCCCGCCACCGGCCGGTTCTGGAAGATATAGTAGGGCGTAACCCCGGCCCAGGAGAGGCGGTCGAGCAACTCGCCCAGCACCGCCGGGTCATCGTTGACCCGCCGCAGCAGCGGGGTCTGGTTCACGATGATCACGCCCGCCGCCTGCAGCGCCGCCAGGCAGCGCATCGCCTGGGGCGTCATCTCCTTCGGATGATTGAAGTGCGCCATGACATGAATGCGTGCATCGGTCCGGTTGTGGCGGGAGAGCACCTCAAGCAAGGCCGCGTCGCCGGCAATGCGTTCGGGGTCGAATGCCACCATTTTGGAGCCAAGGCGGATGATGCGGACGTGCGGAATGGCGCGCAGCGCGGTCAAAATCCGGTCGAGCCGTCCGGCCGACAGAATGAGCGGGTCACCGCCCGTCAACAGGACGTTGTTGATTTCAGGGTGCTCGGCAATGTAAGCCAGGCCCTCGCTGATGTCGAGGCTGACCTGGTCATCAGCGACATCATCACGAAAGAGCCGCTTTCGGAAGCAGAAACGGCAGTACGCCCCGCATACGTCGGAGACGAGCAGCAGGGCCGTGGGCGGATACTTATGCTGGCAGCCCGCTGCCACATAGTTTGCCGCCTCATCCGACGGGTCGAGCCGCCCGAATTCCTTTAACTCCTCCATCGCCGGGATGACGATGCGTCGGAGCGGATCAGCCGGGTCGTTCCAGTCGATCAACGAGAGGTAATAATCGCTGATGCGAAAGACGTACTCGTTGGTCACCGGCGCCAGCGCCTGGCGCTCCGCCTCAGGCAACTGATCGATCTGGCTAATGTCGGTCCGATAGCCCACGCCGCCACCTCTTTCCGCTCGGGAATTTACAATGAAATCGTATTCGGATGTGGTGTCGGAAGGTGACATAAGGCGCCGCGGGCATAGATTGGACTACGGAGTCCGATCAGACGAAAGGATGCGACAGGCTTGAACCGGTTCAGCTTTGGACTGTCGGCCCGCCCCGCCGGACCCCAGATCGGC
This sequence comes from Symbiobacteriaceae bacterium, assembly GCA_029239785.1. Taxonomy (GTDB): domain Bacteria; phylum Bacillota; class Sulfobacillia; order Symbiobacteriales; family Symbiobacteriaceae; genus JARBUG01. Next base: position 5,740 of record JARBUG010000194.1, read on the forward strand.
CTTCTGATCAGTGAGGTAGCGCTCCGCCGGGTGCTCGGCGGGCACAAGGAGAAGTACTACTGCCGCTACGCCCGGTATGCCCGGGAGGCAGGGGCCTCGTTGACCTTTTTCGCGGCTTCGGGTTTGAATGAGAAGCAAGGCACGGTGACCGGGTACCGCCATAAGTGCGGAACAGGCGAGGCCTGCACCTGGGAGCCCGTCACGGGTCCGGCGCCCCGGGCGATTTACGACCGGTGCTTCAGTGAAACGGCCCGACCGGAAGCTCTGCGCGTGCGCGCCATTGCGCGGCGCCTGGGCCTGAAGGTCGTCAACCAACCGGTCAAGGTGACGAAACTGATGACCTTCGAAGCCCTGTCACACAACCCGGACCTGGCGGAGTACTTGCCGTTTACGGCACCGCTGACAGCCGCCACGTTGGCCGAGGCGATGGAGCGGTTCGACGATTTGTACCTGAAACCCGATAACCTGTACAAAGGCAAGGGCGTGCACCGGCTGACCCGCAAGGGCGACAGGTGGCTCCTGCAGCGCCGGAGCGGGCAGCGGAATGTGACACGGCGGCTCACCCCCCAGATGGTGCCCGAAGCGCTGAAGCAGATGCTGCGGGCGAATTCCCGGTATCTGGTGCAGGAAGGCCTTGATCTGGCTACCTATGCAGGAAACCGCTTCGACTTTCGGTCGCTGGTGCAGAAAGACGGCCAGGGTCGCTGGGTGGTGACGGGGCTCGTGGCCCGCGTGGCCCCGGTCGGCGGGGTGATTACCAGCCCGCGCAGCGGCGGCCAGGTGGCGCCGCCAGAACAGGCGCTGGCCAGCCTGTTCGGGGAAGAAGCCCGGTCCATCGTCGCGGACATTCTGCGGGTCTCCGTTCTGCTGGCGACCGAGGCGGAGCACCACTTCGGACTGTGCGTGGAGCTGGGCCTCGACCTGGGTGTGATTCGCTCGGGCCAGATCAAGTTGATCGAAGTGAACGGGAAGCCGATGCGCGTCAGCCTGGAGCGACTGCACGATCCGATGATTGACGAGCGCATCCACCGGTACCCGATTCATTATACGGTCTACCTGGCGAATCAGAATGCCGAGGCCGGCCGGGCGCGGATTGCCGGCGTCGGCGGCCGCCGGCCGCTGGTAGGCGTACTGCTCGGCCCCAAAGCGCTGGATTTGCTGGACGGCGCCTGGGGCGCCCGATACCGGCGGATGATGAGCGAGGGCCAGGACGCCGGCACGATCCCGTTCATTTTCGGCATTGACGATCTGGACCTGAAACGGGGTTGGGTCAACGCACTCACGTATGACGAAGGCGACGGCTGGGCGAGGACGCGCCTGCCGCTGCCCGACGTGGTCTACCATCGGGCGGTTTATCCGACGAAGGCGGAGCGGCAGGCGGTTTCGGCCGCCATGCAGGAGCTCATTCTGCACAACGACACGATGCTGGTCAACCCGGTCGCGTCCTTTTCCAAGCTGGAGATGCACGAGGCGCTTACCTTTTTCCCGGCCACCAATGGCCTGGCGCCTGACACCCGCCCCTACCGCAACCAGGACGACCTGATCGAAATGCTGAGGCGCCACGCCTGCGTTTTTGCCAAGGCAGATGAGGGAAGCCACGGAACCGAGGTGGTGCGCATCTGTCCGGTGGGCCGCGGGTGGGAGGTAAGCGGGCAGATTGGCGGAAAGTCGACCAAGGAGACGTTTAAGACCCAGGCGGAGCTCCATCAGTTCCTCAGCAAGGCAACGGCCGGGCGCCTCTGGGCGCTCCAGCAGGGCATTACGCTGCCCCGGGTGGATGGCCGCATTTGCGACCTGCGGGTCATTTTGCAGAAGGACGGAGCCGATGAGTGGCAGGTACCCCTGGTGCTGATCCGCCAGGGGAGCGCCGGGAAGGTGGCTGCCAACATGAGCCAGGGCGGTGACCCATACCTGCCCGACCGGTTCCGGGCCAAGTTCGGCAGACAGGCGCAGGTCTTTGCCAACGTAGAAGAGGTTGCCCGGGAGGCGGGCCGGGCGACGGCCATGGCGCTGGAGGCCAGGTTTGGCCGGCTGGGCGAGATTGGCGTGGACCTGGCGATCGATGAGAGCGGGCGCCCATGGGTGCTGGAGGCCAACACCAAGCCCGTGCATCCGCAGTTGGCGGGCATGGAGACCCCGCTGGTGCGGTATCCGTTCCATTATGCCTGGCACCTGGCCCGGCGGGCGTGGACCGGGAGGCAGTCGGGACTGTAGCTGTGCGGCGTGGGGCGCGCAAAAGCAAACCGGGAGACCTGTCTGGTCTCCCGGTTTGCTTTCCACGTTTGGTGGACCGCGAAGGACTCGAACCTTCAACCGTCCGATTAA
>JARBUG010000195.1 GCA_029239785.1 Symbiobacteriaceae bacterium
CCGGGCGCCGCCGGCCCGGGCGCCGCCGGCCCGGGCGCCGCCGGCCCGGGCGCCGCCGGCCCGGGCGCCGCCGGCCCGGGCGCCGCCGGCCCGGGCGCCGCCGGCCCGGGCGCTGCCGGCCCGGGCGCCGCCGGCCCGGGGCGCCGCCGGCCCGGGCGCCGCCAGCCCGGGGCGCTGCAAGGCAGAACAAAACAGGCCTGTCGATCATCGATCGGGCAAAAGAGGAGACCGCAAGGCAGCGGGGAATCTTATCCAGGAGTTTTCGTATGAGGAAGTGTTCATTTTGGCAGACATCGAAGCACTACTCGCCGGCATGACCCTCAAAGAAAAGGTCGCGCTCCTCTCCGGCACCGACGCCTGGCACACGGCGCCCATTCCCCGCCTGGGGCTGGACGGCGTCACCATGACCGACGGCCCCCACGGGGTCCGGGCGACCGCCGAGTACGGCCGCATCCCCGGCGCCGCCACCGCCTTTCCCACCGGCATCGCCATGGCCGCCTCCTGGGACCCGGACCTGATTCACGAAGTAGGCCAGGCCCTGGCCGAGGAGACCCTGGCCATGGGCTGCGACGTCCTGCTCGGCCCGTGCGTCAACATCATCCGGCACCCGCTGGCCGGGCGGACCTTCGAGTCCTTCTCCGAAGACCCGATCCTGGCGGGCCGCATCGGCGCCGCCTGGGTCCAGGGGCTCCAGAGCCGGGGCGCCGGCGCCTCGCTCAAGCACTTCGCCTGCAACAACCAGGAGACCGAGCGTGACCGCGGCAGCTCCGAGGTAGACGAGCGGGCCATGCGGGAGATCTACCTGCGCCAGTTCGAACTGGTCGTCAAGGAAGCCAACCCCTGGACCGTCATGTGCGCCTACAACCGGGTGAACGGTACATATGCCAGCCAGCACGACTACCTGCTCAACCAGATCTTAAAGGGCGAGTGGGGCTACGACGGCCCCGTCATTTCGGACTGGGGCGCCAACCACGAAATCTACGAGTCGGTCAAGGGCGGGCTCGATTTGGAGATGCCCGGGCCGCCCAAATACTTCGGACGCCTGCTGCTGGATGCGGTGCGGAAGTGGCAGGTGGCGCCAGAGGTGATCGACAACGCCGCCCGCCGAATGCTCCGGCTGATGGAGCGCTGCGGCAAGCTGGACCAGTTGACCGCCGCCTCACGACCCGCCGGCACCGTCAACACGAAGGAACATCAGGACCTTGCCCGCCGCCTGGCGGCCGAGTCGATCGTCCTGCTCAAAAACGAACGGCAGATGCTGCCCCTGGATCCGCAGCGCCTGCGGAAGGTGGCGGTCATCGGCCCTTGTGCGGATGAGGCGCCGGTCAGCGGCGGCGGCAGCGCCTATGTGGAGCCGCCCTACCGCATCAGCCCGCTCGATGGGCTGAAGCAGGCGCTCAAGGGCGCCGACATCATCTACGAACAGGGCTGCACCTATCGCGTCCAGCCGCCCTACTTCACCGCCGATTTGCTGGGGCGCTACTTCGGCAACCCAAACTTCGCCGGCGAGCCCCTGCTGGAGCGGACCGACCCCGGTCTCAACTTCCACTGGCTCGGCAACTGGGCCGCCGAGACGCCCTCATCCTTCGCCATCCGCTGGACCGGGCGCCCGCCCCTGGCCGTCGGCAGCCACACGCTGCGCATCAGCCATACCGGCGTTCTGCGCATCTACGTCGATGGCACCCTTCTGCTGGAGAACCACGGCCCGGAGCTGAGCGCCGACTGGCTGGCCGTGACGGCCACGGTCCAGATTCCCGGCGGCGAGCATGAGCTGACGGTCGAGTACATCCGGCCCGAGGGGCACCCGTGGCCCCATCTGCAAGTGCGCATCAGCCAGGACGACACTGCCGATGCCGACGCGGCCTTCGAGCGGGCCGTGGCAGCGGCCCGGGGCGCCGATCTGGCGCTGCTCTTCGTGGGCTACCCGCCCGAGTATGAGTCCGAAGGGCACGACCGGCCCGACCTGTCCCTCACGGGGCGCCAGGCGGAACTGATCCGGGCGGTGGCCGCGGCCAACCCCAACACAGTCGTGGTGCTGAACACGGGCGCCCCGGTCGATCTGGACTGGGCCGATCAGGTCCCCGCCCTGCTCCAGGCCTGGTACTCGGGCATGGAGGGTGGCCATGCCATCGTCGATGTGCTCCTGGGCGCCGTCAACCCGTCCGGCAAGCTGCCGGTCACGTTCCCGGCCCGGCTGGCCGATACGCCGGCCTACCACACCTTCCCGGGCAAGCGCCAGGTCATCTACGGGGAGTCGATTTTTGTCGGGTACCGCTGGTACGACCTGAAGGGGCTGGATGTGGCCTATCCCTTCGGGCATGGCCTGTCGTACACCCGCTTTGCCTACAGCGACCTGACGGTTTCGCCGGATGGTGCGCAGGTCTCCGTGACGGTGACCAACGTGGGGCCGGGAGCCGGCAAGGAGACGGTGCAGCTTTATGTCTCGGACCCGGAAGCCAGCCTGCCCCGTCCGCCCCAGGAGCTGAAGGCGTTCGCGAAAGTAGCGCTGGTGCCGGGTGAGTCGGCTACGGTGACCTTCGAGCTGGATGAGCGGGCCTTCGCCTTCTACGACCCGAGCGTGAAGCGCTGGGTGGCGGAGCCGGGGGTGTTCCGGATGCGGGTGGGCAGTTCCTCCCGGGAGATCCGGGCGGAGGCCGATGTGCATCGTTAGCAGATGAAAGCGAGCCGGGCCTGGCGCCCGGCTCGTCCTCTTCGCGTTCGCCTGGCGATGGCCGTGCGTCGGCTGTTGTATACTTACCCTGAACGGTTCAGGAGAGGGGGAATCAGGCGATGCAGCTCCATGGGTTCAAGCTGGAGGACGCGTTGGCGGTGCTTGCACGGACACCCGCCAGCCTGCAGGCACTGCTCGCGGGCCTGCCCGATGGGTGGGTCCGGTCTACAGAAGGCGAAGGGACCTGGTCGCCTTACGACGTCATCGGCCACCTCATCCACGGCGAGCGCACAGACTGGATGCCGCGGGTGCGGCACATTCTGGCCGGCGAGACGCGCCCCTTCGACCCCTTTGACCGCACCGCCCAGTTTGCCGAAAGCCAGGGCAGAAGCCTGGAGGATCTGCTGGCCACCTTTGCCGACCTGCGGCGTGACAGCCTCGCCGCCCTGGCGGGCCTGCATCTGACAGAGGGCGATCTGGGCCGGACGGGGCTGCATCCCGCGCTCGGGGAGGTGACGCTCCGGCAGCTGCTGGCGACCTGGGTGGTGCACGACCTGGACCACGTGGGGCAGATCGCCCGCACGATGGCGAAGGCCTACGCCGCCGAAGTGGGACCGTGGAGCGCGTACCTTTCCATCCTGCGGGACCGGCAGCGAAACCGGGGATAACGTATCGCGGCTTGCGTTGAGCCCCCCGGTCACGCGCACGCCCCCGGACCGAGTTCACGCCAAGTATGCACGCCCGCCCCTCCCCCCGGGAGGTAGCGGGCGCTGCTTTTACAAAGGTTTTGTTACATAGGCTGTCAAATTAGACTGGCGGAAAGAATGCGTGAAGAGAAAGGTGATCGAAAAGTGACCGGTAACACGCGGCTGACCGAACCGCGGGTCTGGTGTCCAAAGCCAAATCCAACGGCGACCGTTCGTTTGATCTGCCTGCCCTTCGCCGGCGGCAGCCCTGCCGCCTACCGCAATTGGCCGGACCTGATGCCGCCTGCCGCCGAACTGCTCTCCGTCTGCCTCCCGGGGCGGGGCCCGCTCTTCAGTGATCCGCCGTATACCGACATGCAGGAGATGGCAAGGGCGGTTACGGCATCGCTCGTCCCGTACCTGGACAGGCCGTTCGTGCTCTTCGGCCATAGTATGGGCGCCCTGCTGGGCTTTGAAATCACCCGGCTCCTCAGGCGGGCGCACGGCCTCGCCCCCGCCCTGCTGGCGGTCTCGGGACACCGTGCCCCGCAGTGCGCCCGCACATTGCCGCCCATTCACGGGCTGCCCGAAGCGGAGTTTCTGGAGCGCATCCGCAAGTATGGCGGCACGCCTGCGGAACTCCTGGCCAACCGAGAACTGATGGGGCTGATCATGCCGGCACTCCGGGCGGACATGACGGCTGTGGAGACTTACCGCTACAGCCCGGAACCGCCCCTCTCCTGCCCGATCTCCGTCTTCGGCGGTACGAACGACACGCACGTGGACGCTGAAGGCCTGCAGGCCTGGGAGATGCAGACACTCGGGGAACTGGTGCTCCGCATCCTCCCCGGCGATCACTTCTTCCTCTTGGGCTCCGAGAGGCTGATAATCAGCGCCTTACTTAAGGACCTGGCCCGGGTAATTCCACAATAAACGAACAGCCCGAATCGCATGGATCTGCGGTTCGGGCTGTTTCTTTTGACTCATAGACGCCGGGACCCTGGTCCCGGTGCGGGTGGGACCCCAGACTCAAATATTGTTACACTACGTGCGATATTCATACTCTCGAAGGAATTCGTGCTACAAAATATGAAACCAATTGGCTGAAATATGCGGGAAGAGGTGAAGGGATTGGACAACCCCGCGTTCTTGGAACTGATACAGCGCTGGAACGATACGGCGACCGACTACCCTCGGGGCCGTTGTATCCATGAGCTGTTCGAAGAACGGGCAGAGCAAACTCCGACGGCTGCGGCGCTGCTCTTTGGCGACGAAATCATCACATATGGGGATCTGAACCGCCGGGCCAACGGACTGGCGCACCGGCTGCGGGCAGAGGGCGTCGGCGACAACGATCTGGTGGGCCTGTGCGCAGACCGGTCGGTGGAACAACTGGTGGGTATCCTGGCCATCTTAAAGGCCGGCGCCGCTTACGTGCCCCTGGACCCATCCTACCCAGCGGAGCGGCTGGGTTTCATGCTGAAGGATACAGGTGTGAAGGTCCTGCTGGCACATCGGCATGTGATGGGCGCCTTCCCTGCGCAGGGCGTTGTCGCCATGTGGCTGGACGCGGCCGACCTGCCTGCCCCGGTCGATGAGAACCTGCACAGCGGGGCGACGGCGGAAAGCCTGGCCTACGTGATCTACACCTCCGGGTCTACGGGCACCCCGAAAGGCGTGATGGTCCCCCACCGGGCCGTGGTCCGGCTGGTCTGCAACACCAACTACGCCGACCTGAGCGACAGCCAGGTCTACCTGCAGCTTGCCCCGATCTCCTTTGACGCCTCGACGCTGGAGATCTGGGCGCCGCTGCTGGGCGGCGGCCGCCTGGCGATCATGGCGCCGGGCACCCCTACGCCTGAGGCGATTGGCGCGGCGATCCGCCGCTACGGCGTGACCACCCTGTGGCTGACGGCCAGCCTTTTTCATCTGATGGTGGACGGGCACCTCGACGAGCTGCAGCCGCTCCAGCAGTTGCTGGCCGGTGGCGATGTGCTCTCGGTCGCGCACGTCCGGAAGGTCCGCCGCGAGATGGCCCACTGCCGGCTGATCAACGGCTACGGCCCGACGGAGAACACCACCTTTACCTGCTGCCATACCATCGATAGCGATATCCACGGCTCGGTTCCCATCGGGCGGCCCATCGCCAACACCCAGGTTTACGTGCTGGATGCAGACCGGCAGCCGGTGCCCGTCGGGGTGGAGGGGGAGCTTTACGCGGGCGGCGACGGCCTCGCCCTCGGCTACCTGAACCGGCCCGACCTGACTGCCGAGCGGTTCGTGGCGACCCAGTTCGGACGGCTCTACCGGACGGGCGACCGGGTCCGCTGGGAAGCGGATGGCACGATCACCTTTCTGGGACGGTTCGACAGCCAGGTGAAGATTCGCGGCTTCCGCATTGAGCCCGGGGAGATCGAAAGCGTCCTGGGCGCCCACCCCGGGGTCGGGGAGTGCGTCGTCATCGCCCGGGAAGCGCGGCCCGGCGACAAGCGGCTGGTGGCTTATGTGGTCTCTGCCCTGGGCGATCTTTCCGCCGCCCAGCTGCGTGCTTACTTGCAGGACCGGCTGCCGGCCTACATGATCCCCTCGGCCATCGTGATGCTGGATGCGATGCCGCTTTCGCCCAACGGCAAGGTGGACCGGCAGGCCCTGCCGGAACCGGCCAGTTCCGAAGCGTATGTGGCCCCGCAGACGCCCCTGGAGGAGATGCTGGCCGAAATCTGGCGCGAGGTGCTCGGCGTTGCCCGGGTGTCCATTCACGACAGCTTCTTTGAACTGGGCGGCCACTCGCTGCTGGCCACCCGGATTACTTCCCGCGTGCGGGCTGCGCTGGGCGTGGAACTGCAGGTGCACAGCCTGTTTGCCGCGCCCACGGTGGCGGAGCTGGCGCTGCTGATTGGGGACGCCCGGGCCGATGAGCAGGCGCCCCCGCTGGTGGCTGTTCCCAGACCCTCTCGGCATGGGCCGCTGCCGCTCTCGTTCGCACAGGAGCGGCTCTGGTTCCTGGACCAGCTTGAGCCGGGCAGCCCCTTTTACAACATCCCTGCGGCCTGGTCGGTGACAGGCCGGCTGGAACTGCCGGTGCTGGAGCGGAGCCTTGAGGCGTTGGTGGCACGGCATGAGGCGCTGCGGACCACCTTCGCCGACCGGGCCGGGGAGCCGGTGCAGCTGATCAGTGAGGCTGCCGCCGTGCCGGTCGTGGTGACGGACCTGTCTGACCTTGCCCAGGCGGACCGGGAGGCGGAACTGCACCGGGTGCTGAGCCAGGAGGCGACCAGGCCCTTCGACTTGCGCACAGGGCCCCTGCTGCGGGTGCTCCTGGTGCGCCTTGCGCCCGAGGCGCATGTGCTGATGCTGAACATGCATCATATCGTCTCCGACGGCTGGTCGATGGGGGTGCTGCTGGCGGAGCTCTCTGCGCTCTACGCAGCGTTCGCCGAAGGGCAGCCGTCGCCGCTGGCGCCCCTGCCCATCCAGTATGCCGACTTTGCCCGCTGGCAGCGGCAGTGGCTGGAGGGCGGCGAGGCCGACCGGCAACTGGCCTACTGGAAAGAACGGATGGCCGGGGCGCCCGCCCTGCTCGAACTCCCGACGGACCGGCCGCGGCCGCCCGTGCAGTCGCACCGCGGCGCCCTGCTGCCGGTCGGCCTGCCGGCTGACCTGGCCGGTGGCCTTGCGGCGCTCGGCCGCCAGGAGGGGGCGACCCTGTTCATGACGCTGCTGGCCGGCTTCCAGGCGCTGCTTGCCCGGTACAGCGGCCAGACCGATATCGTGGTGGGGTGTCCCGTCGCCGGCCGCAACCGGGCGGAGACGGAAGCGCTCATCGGCTTCTTTGTGGGCACGCTGCCCCATCGGACCGACCTGGCAGGCAACCCGAGCTTCCGGGAACTGCTGGTGCGGGTCCGTGCGGGCGCGCTGGGCGGCTATGCCCACCAGGACCTGCCGCTGCAGCGCCTGGTGGAGGAGCTGCAGCCCGAGCGGAACCTGAGCCACAGCCCGCTCTTCCAGGTGGTGTTCGCCCTGCAGAATGCGCCGGGCGCCGGCCAGGAACCGCACGGGCTTACGTTCGCTCCGGTCACCATCGACACGGAGACGGCCAAGTTCGATCTGGCGATCTCCCTGGAGGAGACGGCGGCCGGTCTGACCGGCACCTTTGAGTACAACACGGACCTCTTCGACCGGACGACGGTCGAGCGGATAGCCGCCCACTTCCAGCGCCTGCTGGCCGCGGCCGTGGCCAGTCCCGACCAGCCCGTCGCAGCGCTTGACCTGCTCTCCGACACGGAACGGCACCAGCTGCTGGTGGAGTGGAACGCCACAGAGCGCGATTACCCGGTCACCACGCTGATCCACGAGCTGGTGGCGGCCAGAGCCGCCGAGCGGCCGGAGCGTGTCGCCGTCGTCTGTGGCGGCGAGCGGCTCACCTACGGCGAGCTGGACCGGCGGTCTACCCAGCTCGCCCACTACCTGCGCCGCATGGGCGTGGGGCCGGAACAGCTGGTGGGCGTCTGCACCGACCGCTCCCCGGAGATGCTGGTGGCGCTGCTCGGTGTGCTGAAGGCGGGCGCCGCTTACCTGCCCATCGACCCGGCCTACCCCCGTGAGCGGATCGCCTACATGCTGGCGGATGCGCAGGCGGTGGCGCTCCTGACCCAGGCGCGGCTGCTGGGG
>JARBUG010000196.1 GCA_029239785.1 Symbiobacteriaceae bacterium
GCTGCGCGAGGTTGTGGAGACCCTGGCCCTGGCCCTCATCATTGCGCTCGTTATCCGTTTCATGCTCGTCGAGGTCTACCGCGTCCAGGGGTCATCCATGGAAGCAACGCTGCACAACGGCGAGCGGGTGCTGGTCAACAAGTTCATCTACCGGTGGGTGCGTGCGCCCAAGCCCGGCGACATCATCGTCTTCCAATACCCCAAGGAGCCAGACCGCGACTTCATTAAGCGGGTCGTGGCAGTTGCCGGTGACAAGGTGGAACTCCGGCACGGCAAAGTCTACGTGAACGGGCAAATCTTCCCGGAGGCGCCCAGCGTACGCCTGTCCGAGGAGGATAGCACGGTGGAGTATACAGTTCCGCCAGACAACGTCTGGGTCCTGGGGGATAATCGGAATAATAGTGAGGACAGCCGGTCGTTTTATGGGGTGGACGTGCACTATATACGGGGCATGGCCTTCTTACGCGTCTGGCCCCTGACCCGCATTTGCCGGTTCGTCAATCCGGTGGCCGCAACAGCTGAATCGTACCGGGGGGTTTTCGTGTGCCCGTGATCCAGTGGTTTCCGGGACATATGGCGAAAGCGAAGCGGGTGCTCCAGGAGAACGCACCGCTGGTGGACGTCATTTTGGAGATTGTCGATGCCCGTTGCCCACAGGCGAGCAGCAACCCTGATCTCATGAAGTTGGTGGCGCACAAGGTGCGCATCAAAGTGCTGAACAAGGCAGACCTTGCTGATGGCGCGACAACGCGGGGATGGATGGAGCACTTCCGCCGCCAGGGTGAAATCGCTGTGGCCCTTGATGCGGTCAAGGGCACCGGCGCCAGAGAGGTGATCGGTGCCATTCGGGATGCGTTTGCGCCCAAATTGGCAGAGTGGGTGGCCAAAGGGCGGAAGCCCCGGCCCGCACGCGCCATGGCCGTGGGTATTCCCAACGTGGGCAAGTCGTCGGTCATCAATCGGTTGGTGGGCGCTCGCAAGGCGATCGTGGGCGACAAACCCGGCGTCACGCGGGGAAAACAGTGGGTTCGCATCGGCGGCGATATCGAACTGCTCGATATGCCGGGCATTCTGGTTCCAAAGTTTGAAGACCAGTGGGACGGGGTTCTGCTGGCCGCCATCGGGTCGATTAAAGATGAGGTCTTCGACCACATGGAGGTTGTCGGGCAGTTACTGCCTTACTTCTGGGAGCACTCGCGTGAGGCGCTGACGGAGCGTCTGGGGCTCTCGGAAGTCGTTGATGACCTCGGTGTTAACATCGAGCAAATCGGGCGGCACAGGGGCCTCCTGCGGGCTGGTGGCGCTGTTGAAATGGACAAGGTGGCCGGTCTGGTGCTGCGCGAGTTTCGCGAGGGGCGCCTGGGCCGAATCAGCCTGGAGCGGGCAGGGGACTGAACCCTGCCTCTACTTTTGTGCAGGATTTTTGGAAAAGGTCGTCGAACCTCCTGCCACTACCCGTGAAGAGCAAACGGGTCTCTTTTTTCTGCCAGATCACTTGGCCAGAAAGGGCGGTGGACCACCGCAGGGTGGGTTGGGCATGCGACTGAACATCAAGAAGATGAGCCTGCGCAAACTGCAGGAGCTAATCCAGGTTGGTGACCCCGAGGTGTACACGCAGGTGGTCGCTCTGCTGGGAAACGACCCCCGGGGCGGAGCCCAGAAACTGGTCCGACAGTGTCAGGCGCAACTGGAGGAGTGGCATCGGGAACGGGAACGGCTCGCCCGCATGTTCAGCTACGAACGCCAGGTCTGGGCTATGGGCTACCGCCTCGTTGCCGGACTTGACGAAGTGGGGCGCGGGCCGCTGGCCGGTCCTGTGGTCGCAGCCGCGGTCATTCTGCCTGGCGAACTCCTGCTGCCCGGCCTTGAGGAATGCCGCCGCCTGTCTGGCAAGCGCAGGCAGGAGGTTTGTGATGCGATTCGCGCTCAGGCGCTGGCCGTTGGCGTGGGAATGGTCCATCCCGACGGTATCGACGAAGCCAATGTCATGTTGGCTACGTACAAGGCCATGGTCAAGGCGGTGGGAGCCCTTCCCGTAAGCCCCGACTATTTGCTGATCGACTCGCTCCACCTGCCCGGAGTGACACAGCAGCAGGCGCCGATCGCCGGGGGCGATGGTCAGTCGTGCTCCATTGCCGCGGCATCTATCGTTGCGAAAGTGGCTCGCGACGAATATATGCTGGAGATGGACAGGCTTTATCCGGAGTATGGTTTTGCCAGCCATAAGGGGTATGGCACGTTTGAGCATCGTGAGGCGCTGGAGAAGTACGGCCCATGCCCGATTCACCGCAAGAGTTACGGAAGCGTAAGGGACATCGTAACACTCAGCCCCGGCGCCGCCTTTGCGGATGACTGAGTGAAAGAACGGCAGTCACGCACGGCGCTGGGCAGAGCGGGGGAAGAGGCGGCAGCCCGCCACCTCCTCGGGCTCGGGTACCGCATCATCGCCCGGAACCTTCGGTTCCGCTTCGGTGAGTTGGATATTGTGGCCGAAGAAGACGGCTGCCTCGTCTTTGTGGAAGTCAAGACTCGCACCGGGGTCGGCTACGGCACGGCCGCCGAAGCGGTTACGCCGGCCAAACAGCGGCAGCTTATCAGACTGGCCGGGGCCTACCTGGCCACCGTTGGCGGCGGGGAGTGCCCCTGCCGGTTCGATGTGGTCACGGTTGAGCCAGGACCAGACGGCGCGTGGCAATGCCATGTCATCACCGATGCATTTGGTGCAAACTGAGCATGCCGCTTGACGGCGCCTTGTTTGGTGTGTAAGATTATGGAAGAACATTCGTTTGCGCCCGCGGAAAAGGCAGCCGCCCGGGAACCCCCGGGTGGTTTTTCTCTTCTTAGGGAGTGGTGGCTGTGTTTGTCCGGGTGCTTAGTTTCGCCCTGGAAGGAATTGAGGCGTTTCCCGTGACCGTCGAGGTAGACGTCAGCCCCGGCATTCCGGCGTTTGACATCGTTGGCCTGCCGGATGCAGCGGTGCGTGAGTCACGGGAACGGGTCAGGGCTGCCATCCGGAACGGTGGGTGGACGTTTCCGGCCCACCGCATCACAGTTAACCTGGCGCCGGCACATACCCGCAAGGGCGGTGCCGGGTTTGATCTGGCGGTCGGGCTGGGCATTCTTGCAGCCGGCGGCCACCTTTCGGCATCCGTGCTTCACGGTATGGCTTTTGCTGGTGAACTCGCACTCGACGGAGCGTTGCGCCCGGTGCGGGGCGCCCTGGCAATTGCACTTGCCTCCCGCAAAGCCGGTGCGCGCGCCCTCGTGGTTCCCCTGGAGAGCGCCGCGGAGGCTACGTTGGCGGGGGGCACCGTGTACGGCGCGGTCAACCTTGTCGCGGTGGTCAATCACATTACCGGCGCAGCGCCGCTGGAAGAGGCCCGAATTGTTCCAGAGAGTAACGAAGGCTCCTTCCATCCGGTCGACCTGGCCGACGTCAAGGGGCAATTGGCGGCCCGGCGGGCACTGGAGGTGGCAGCGGCCGGAGGACATAACCTGATCATGATGGGCCCCCCGGGGGCGGGGAAGAGCATGCTCGCCCGTTGCCTGCCGGGCATCCTCCCCCCGCTGGAGCCCGAAGAGGCGCTCGAAGTGAGCCGTATTCACAGCGTGGTCGGGCTGCTGGCCGGTAACGGAGGGCTGCTCAGAACACGGCCATTCCGGGCACCGCACCACTGTGCCTCGCGCTCTGCAGTGCTGGGTGGCGGTACCCCGCTCCGACCGGGAGAGATCACCCTGGCGCACCGTGGCGTGCTCTTTTTGGACGAAGTGCCCGAGTTCGACCGTCCTGTCCTTGAGGGTCTCCGCCAACCACTTGAAGATGGAAAAGTATCGATCTCGCGTGCACATGGCAACGCGGTCTTCCCTGCCCGCCCCATGCTGGTGGCGGCGGCCAATCCATGCCCTTGCGGCTACTTGGGCAACGCCACGCGAGCCTGCACCTGCCCGCCAGTGGCCATCACCCAGTACCGGAGCCGACTCTCCGGCCCGCTGCTCGACCGGTTTGACCTTCAAATCCACCTGGAGCCTGTCCCCTACGATGACCTCGTGACGCAAACGGGCACGCACCCGTCCGAATCCTCCCTGAGCGTTCGCAGCCGGGTCGCCGCAGCCCGGGCCCGTCAACGGAAAAGGTTCTACGGTACCGGTCTGTCCTGCAATGCCGAAATGCCTGTTCACCTGGTCCGGCGCTTCTGTCGTCTGCCAGGCGGCGGCGAGGTTCTCATGCGGCAGGCCATGGAGCGAATGGGGCTCTCCCTCCGGGCGCACGACCGCATCCTGAAAGTAAGCCGCACCATCGCTGATCTTGCGGGCGCTGATGAAATTGAAATCGCACACCTGGCTGAGGCGCTGCAATATCGCAGCATCGAGCGGTCCGTGCTGGTGGTGAGTTCATAGGACACGGCTCCTGCGGCATGCTAACACCGGTCGGCCGGCGGGGCCGGCAAAAATGTCAACGGGAGGAATCAGAATGCCCGGCGAATATTCACATGAACACCCCATCACCATTCACCACGGACCGATGGCCGGCAAGCGGGGCGACGACTGGGAAGACGACGCCCGCAAGCTCGAAGAGCTGAACCAGAAGCGCCAGGAGAATCCCATGAAAACACCCCCGAACAGCTTGACCAGCATTGACAAGTCCCACCCGGCCCGCTCCAAGTCCGAAGAGGGTCGCTTTGAACAGTCAGAAACGACCATCGGCGGAGATGACATCAAGTTGTAGGAATCCAGGGGCCTGTAGGCAGGTGGCGCCAGGGGTGACCACCTGCCTGTCTCTGGCGGAGGTTATTGTCATGACTATCGAACCTGATGAGATACGGCGCTTCCTCCTCGCAACGGGGGAGGAGATACGCGACGACGCAGGGAATTTGCTGGGGTACGTGGCCCAGCCCGCCCGCTGGAAGATCGACCGTGCCTACCTTGCCCGCGGTGGCTACCTGGTGGTCCACCGCGACGAGGAGACAGGCGAGTTCGTTGGCACCGAGTTCGACGCCCTGCCACATCCCAAAACCGGCAGGCCGTACCCGGCCGGTCATTCCGAAGAAGCCTGGCGAACTTCGGCCATCGAGGAAGCCTGCCTTCGGGTACTAAGCTATTTCGCAGGTTGATTGCCTGCCGCATCGTCTCACAAAACAATTAGGGGGCCTCTTTCTATGTCACAGACACACAGCGCCTTGCCTCCCTGCCACCGTGAAATCGACCTGCGAGGCGATGTCTGTCCCCTTACTTTTGCCAAGACCAAAATCGCCCTTGAAGAGATGGCGATCGGGCAAGTTCTCAAAGTCCTGCTAGACTACGAACCTGCCACGCGCAACGTGCCGCGCAGCGCTGCCATGTACGGCGACGAAGTGCTTACAGTCGTGCAGGCTGGCCCTGCTTTATGGGAAGTCTGGATTCGCAAGCAGGCAGACTAAACGCACCGAGGGCCCGCCCTTACTCGGGCGGGCCTGTCCTTGTTCACGCAACATTCCATCGGCAACGTAGAAATGGATACCTTTCCAACACAGAGGTCATCCGGTATAATGCGAAGTTGAAACGCTAAAGGGGGGGCTGGAACGCGTGAACCATCAATGGGACACACCTGTGACCCGCCGATTGCTGGACCTGGCTCAATCGGCCCTGCCCGACCTCGTGCGCGAAGTAATCGCCATATGTGAGATTCCAGCTCCAACCTTCGAGGAGTCCGGCAGAACGGTGCACGTTCAGCGCCGCATGAGCGAGATGGGCCTTAGCGAAGTGGTTGTCGACGAAATCGGCAACGTCGTGGGGCGTAGCCGTGGAACCGGTGGCGGTCCGAACATTTTGCTGGCGGCCCATATCGACACGGTCTTCCCCCGTGAGACTGACATTCGGGTGCGAACCGACGGTGAGATTCTCCGGGCGCCGGGCGTGGGAGACAACTCTGCTTCCGTGGCCACCATGCTCCAGGCAATTCGGCTGCTCCGTGCGTCAGACCTGGCTCTGTCTGGGGACCTGCTCTTCGCAGCCACAGTTGGCGAAGAAGGCCTGGGGAACCTCCGGGGCATCCGGAAAGTAATGGACACCTACGGCGAGCAGATCGATTATGTCATTGCCCTCGATGGCTCGCTCGGGAGTCTGGTACGCCAGGGTGTAGGCAGCCGCCGGTTCAGGCTGGTAGTCACGGGAGATGGCGGCCACAGTTGGGGGGCTTTCGGTACCCCAAGCGCCATTCACGGACTCGGCCGCATGATCGCACAGATTTCGGAACTGAGGGTTCCCACGAACCCGAAGACGACTTTTAACGTAGGAACAATTACTGGTGGAACATCTGTCAATACCATTGCTGCCCGTGCCGAAGCGGTCATCGATCTCCGCTCGCTCGACGTCGAAGAACTCCGCCGCTTGGAGGAAAAGGTGCGCCGCATCGCCAGCGATGTGTGCCGGCACATGGGCTTGAGCGCAGAGTTTCTCCTGCTGGGAGACCGACCGGTAGGCATGATTCAAGAAGATCACCCGCTCTGCCAAATCGTACGGCGGGTCCATCAGCAGATGGGCATTCAGACCCGTTCCTACCCATCTAGCACGGACAGCAATGTACCGCTCTCCATGGGCATTCCGGCCGTAACAATCGGGGTTACCCTGGGTGGCAACGGACACCGCACCGACGAATACATACACACTGCACCCCTGACACGCGGGCTGGGGCAGATCCTTCTGCTCATGCTGGCTGCACAGCAACTGCCGGTTCGGGTTCGAGCATGATAAAGGGGGAGCGGTCATTTGGTGGGAGCGGTCGTATGGCTGACCCTGTCCCGGGCGCCGGGCGTGGGGCGTCTCCGGCTAGCCAAGCTGATTGAAGCTTTTCCCGACCCGTCCGATGCCTGGCGGGCGAGAGCCTGTGATTTGGTTCAATTGGACAGTTGGACCCGGTCAGCCGCCGAGTCTCTTGTCACCACCCGTGGCAGCGCCGAAGCACGCCGCCAGGCGGAGGCCGAGCTGGAGCGGGCACGGGCTGCCGGGCTCATGCTGGTCGCTCTCTCTGATGCCGACTACCCGGTGCGGCTCCGGTATACCCCGGAACCTCCCCCCTTTTTCTACCAAGTTGGACCCTGGACGCCCGATGCCCGCCCCGTTGTCGCGATTGTGGGTACGCGCAAGCCCACAGCTTATGGGTTAACCGTGGCCGAGCGGTTCGGGCGGGAGTTGGCCCAAATGGGAGCGATCGTCGTAAGCGGAATGGCGCGCGGTATCGACTGCGCCGCCCACCGGGGCGCCCTGGAGGCCGGCGGCACGACCATCGCCGTACTTGGCGGCGGCGCCGATGTCTGTTACCCCCGGGAAGCGGCTCCTCTTTACCGTGCCATCCGGTCCAGCGGGGCTATCATCTCGGAACAGCCGCCCGGCAGCGAGCCCAGAAGCGAGTTCTTCCCTGAACGCAACCGAATCATCAGTGGCCTTGCCCACGGCGTCGTCGTCGTGGAGGCCGGCGAGAAGTCCGGCACGCTCATCACTGTCGCCCAGGCAATCAGCCAGGGGCGCGACGTCTTCGCTGTTCCCGGGCCCATCACAAGTCCCATGTCGGCAGGGCCGCATGCTCTGCTGAAAGATGGTGCCTGTCTGGCGACCAGCGCCGAGGCGATCCTGACGGAACTTGGCTTTCGGGACAGGAGAAGGAAGGCCGCCCGCGAGTCAGCTCCGGAACTGGAGCCCCAGCGGGCACGTATTCTGGGGTGGATGGGCGGCGAACCCCGCTGGGCCGGCGACCTGGCAGAAGCCTGCGGAATGCCCGCCGGTCAGGTGCAGGGGCTGCTCACCTTGCTTGAGTTAGAGGGGCGGGTCAGGCAACTGCCTGGTGGCCAGTACATGCGTATCGGATAGGCGAGACTTAGGCGAATAGTCATGGAATCCACCGGGTCAGAATAAGCGGTGGCAAGGCAGCACGGGGGTGTGGACTGAGTGTCCAAGAACCTGATTATCGTAGAATCTCCGGCCAAGGCGAAGACCATCGAGAAGTTCCTGGGTCGAAAGTA
>JARBUG010000197.1 GCA_029239785.1 Symbiobacteriaceae bacterium
CACTACGTCAGCCAGGGCCTTCTTATATGCGTGCTACGCGGTCACTTCTACATGCTGTCCTTGACCAGGCCGATCACGTTGCCCTGCGGGTCCTGAATCTGGGCGAAGGTGACCATGCCGGGAATCTCCTCGATGGGGTGAACGACCTTACCGCCCAGGGCGACCGCCTTATCCAGGGCCGCCTGTAGGTCGGGCACCGCCACATAGATGCAGGTGCCGGTGGCGTTCTCCGAACTGCTGATGCCGCCGCCGATGCCGCCCGGGCCAGCCGCAACCAGGCCGTACTCCATGGGGTTGTCGGCGTTGATCTTCCAGCCGAAGAGGTTCGCATAGTACTCCTGGAGCGCCTTGCCGTTCTTACCGAGAATCTCGAAGTGGACCACGGGATAGGACACAGTGATCATCCTTTCACTATGTACGGATGCTTCGGGGGCCGAACATATGATCTGGTTCGGGCCTGATGCAACATTAACATTCTGCCGGTTCCGTGTCAACCGAACAATCATGGTTTTGCGACAATGATATAGTGCCTTTTACCTATCTCGTTGGTGATTATGGGAGCAGGAATTCACTATTTGGCAGTGAAACTACCTTGACTGGAACGAATATTCTTTGGGATTTTCCCTGAAGGAGGCCTTCCAGTTGAAGCGCATCAACCGCTGGATCACTGTTGTGCTCGCGGCTTCTATGCTTTTGGCCAGCAGCTTCCTGGCCAATGCAGCCGGTCCCCGGGTTGTGCCCCTGAAACTTGACGACTGTGGCTTTGCTGCTCACTGGGCTGCAACTTACGCCTGCGACCTGCAGCACCAGGGTGTGCTCACGGCCAATGCCAATGTCTCGTTCGACGAGACGATCACCCGGGGGTACTTTGCGAACCTGCTGATGATGGCCAACGGAAGCCTGGCGGCCGACCCCAGAGCGAAGGAGCCCCTCACCCGTCAGGAAGCCTTTGTACTGCTTGCCAACGCAGTAGGTGGACAGGCAGTCGCCGGCGCCGACCTGAAGGTGCTGGCGAAGTACCCCGACGCCGAGGCTATGACCGCTGAGGGCAAGCAGGCCCTGGCTTTCCTGATGCTGAACGGCGTGGTCCAGGGCAAACTCGGCGGCAAGATCTCACCGCAGGAGAACCTGACCCTGGGCGAGGCGGTCAAGCTAATCGCCACTGCTGTGCCCGAAAAGCTGCCGGCAGGCACCGAGAAGATCTCGGTGGTGCTGTATAACGACCTCCATGGCCATCTGGTCCAGGACGCCCAGAAGCGGGCCAACTACGACCTGGGCGTCAGCGTGCTGACCACCGCCATGAACGGCCAGCTGCTGAAGAACCCGAACACCGTCCTGATCGACGGTGGCGACACCTATCAGGGCACCCCCATTTCCAACCTGTCGGCCGGCGAGGCCTCGCTGGACTGGCGGAACAACGTGGGCGTCAAAGTGGCGGCCATCGGCAACCACGAGTTTGACTGGAAGATCCCCACGCTGGAGAAGCTGATTGCCGGCTCCAAGGCGCCCATGATTACGGCCAACATTTTCAACAAGGGCACCGACACCCGTCCCGATTGGGCCACACCGACCCATGTGCTAGAAGTCGCCGGCTATAAGATTGGTATCATCGGCATTACGACCCCGGCGACCGCCGGTATCGTGCTGCCTTCGATCGTGGAGAACCTGGAGTTCCGTGATCCCGCCGTAGTGATTAACGCTGAGGCCAAGAAGCTGCGGGCGGAAGGTGCCGACCTGGTCTTCGTCGTCACCCACGGTGCGGCCAGCCAGGGCGCCCCTGATGACCCCTTCAAGGTAAGCGACGAAGTGGCCATTTGGATCAAGGGTGTCACCGAGAAGGTGGACCTTGTCACCGCGGCACATTCCCATCTGCGGGTGGCTGGCTATGCGCTTGACGCCCAGGGCAACCAGGTGCCGGTCGTGCAGGCCGGCAGCTACGGCCAGGCACTGGCCCGCATCGACCTGTACATCGAAAAGGTAACCGGCGAGGTGACCAAGGCGGTTCCGGCGGTCTGGACGCCGTCGCCGACGCTGGCCCCGACCCCCTGGGCCGAAGCACTGGTGGCCAAATGGCAGGCGGCGGTCAAGCCCATTGAGACCCGACCCGTGGGAAAGCTGACCGCCAAGATCTCCCGGACGCCGACCGAAGCCGGCGAGATGCCCCTGGGCGACTTTATCGCTGACGGCATGCTGACGGCTGCGCCTGGTGTGACAATCGCAATCATGAACGGCGGCGGCATCCGGGCCGACCTCGAAGGCGACCCCGCCACCGGCGAGGTGAACTTTGGTCACATGTTCACGGTCCAGCCCTTCGGCAACACGATTGTGACGGTCGATATGACCGGCGCCCAGCTGAAGCTGGTGCTGGAGCAGGGCCTCATCAGCTACGTCAAGATGATTGAGAACAAGCCCGGCAGCCACCGGCCCATGCAGGTCGCGGGCATCAGCTTCAAGTGGGACTACGCCAAGGCTGACGGCGAGCGGATTCTGGAGTTGAACCTGGCCAATGGCCAGCCTGTGGACCCGAACGCTACTTATAAGGTGGCTGTCAACAACTTCATGGCCGGCGGCGGTGATGATCTGCCGATTCTGAAGGAGCTTCAGGTGGCGGGTAAGCAGGTTGACACCGGCGTGGTCGATGTGGAAGTGACGGTCGAGCACTTCAAGACCGTTACAGCCGGTGGGCCGCTGACCTACGGGCTGCAGAACCGGATTTCGGTCGTGAACTTCCCGAAGAAGTAGGCAGCAAAGGCCGGTGGGGGCGACCCCACCGGCCTTTTCCACTCCGTTTGGCGTTCGACGGAATTGTTCCTATGCTGGAAATTAGTGTTTCCCAAAGGGGGAATGCTCCCTGGCTGTTCAAGCCAGGGACTCTAGTTCATTGTGCGAGGGCGCCCGGGAGGGACCGGGGCGCACGGGCAATTGCGGTGGTCGTGAGGCGGCCTGTGCTCATCATGGGAGCGATTCTCTAAGTGCCCCCGCCCACTTGCAGGACCGGTGGCGCTTTGCCGTCGAATACAGGCCGGGATTGGTCTTGTATACCCACAGACGCAGATATCCCTGAATGACGAGGTGACGCGACTTGAAACGACTCGTATGGTGGCACAAGAAGCAGGGGCTCGACGGCAGCCTTACCGGTGCCGCCCCCGCTCAGGTCCTCGCCCGCACCGGCTGGGCCCGCTCCGTCGGCAGCGCGAGCCCTTACTTTACCCTCTTCTCCCGCGCCGGCGCCACCCGTCAAGCCGCCGACCAGGCCGTGGCCGACCTACATATTCACGAACTGCCCTCCGCCCGCGGCTGCACCCACGTCGTACCCGCCGAAGACTTCGCCCTGGCCCTGAAGGTTGCACAGCCATCCGCCGACGTTCCCATCAACCAGGCCAAGAAATACCTGGACGTGACCGACCAGGAACTTGATACCCTGTTCCAGGCGGTCCGGGAGGCCCTTGCCCCTGGCGAGCCCCTCAACCCGGACCAACTGAAGGAAGCCTGCGGCGGCGCCATCCGCAACCTGGGCGATGCCGGCAAAAAGCGCGGCATGACCACCACCCTGCCCCTGGCCCTGGGCTACCTCCAGGCGCACGGCGAAATCCGCCGCGTTCCCAAGGGCGGGCGCCTCGACCAGCAGCGCTACGCCTACACCCGTTGGGCGCCCAACCCGTTCCAAACCTTCACCCTGACCTACGAAGAAGCGCTGACCGAACTGGCTCGCCGTTACTTCGCGTGGATCGGCCCGGCCACCCTGGCCCACTTCCAATGGTTCTCCGGCCTTGGTGTCGGGGCCGCCAAGGCTGCCGTCGCCCCCTTGGGCCTGGTCCCCGTGGAAGCGGGGGAGCCCTTCCTCATCCTGCCCGAGGAGCTGGAGCAGTACAGAGCATTCGAGCCCCCGACCGAGCCCCAGCCTGCCCTGGTCACCAACCTCGACGGCCTCCTGCTCCACCGCCGGGAATTTGGCTCGCTCATGTCCGCGGCGGACCAGCAGCGCCCGATCTTCACCGAAAAGGGCATCGCACAGTCGGTCGGCGCCCTCTCTGACGCGCCGCTGTACGTGATCGTCGACCGGGGCCGCATCATCGGCTTCTGGGACTATGACGAGGAGGAGCGGCAGATCGCCTGGATGACCTTTGATGCACCGCCCGCCGGCCTCCGAGAAGTGGTCGAACGGACCGAGGCCTACGCCCGCGACCAGCTGGGCGTCGTGCGCTCTTTCAGTCTCGACACGGCCGCCAGCCGGGCGCCCCGCATTGCGTGGCTCAGGCAGCAGCACAGGTAAAAAAAACGGCGTCCCCGGCAACGGGGACGCCTTTCACGCACCAAACTACCCAGCAACCAGGCGGAAGCCATTTTCGACCAGGAGACCGCCAAAGAGCCCGTCTGCACCTTCGCCACCTTGCTCCTCGGTGAATCTGGCCAGCTTATCGGCATCGAACAGGCTGGCGGGGATGCTTTCCTGGGAGCAGGTGAGCTGGAAGGCGGCCGGGTGCTCGGCACTCATGGCGAGCCGGGCCAAAATGGTGCCCTTGCCCCTGCCTGCCTTCGCCCGAATGGCCCAGTTTAGATCGATACGGTTCATGCGCGCTTCAAATTCCTCCGTAGAAATGCCGGGCTCCCAGAGCGGTCCTCCCGAGGCTACGGACTCCTCCACGATGGGCTGCACCATCCACGGGGCGCCCTTTGCCACGGGGATGGCCCGGAAAGGGGGAAGCCACTGGCGTGCCAGCGCGGTCGCCACCTGTCGCAGGGTCCAGCCTTGCGGAAGACCAAATGTCCTCGCTGCAGTGTTGTTCATCAGGCCTTCAATCATTGGGTATCCCTCGCTTTCTGGTATAGGGGAGGAAAAACAGAGGCCTGGTGCGAAAGCACCAGGCCCCCAGGACGTCGTATGTAGCACGTCAAAGCCAATTTTACCGCAAAAATCGGCGGAAAGCAAGTGATGAATGAAGACGGCGCATTTCTCGTAAAAAAATGCTTGCACTTCTGGTTGAGATAGCGTATGCTGGGAAAGTCGTGAATCCGTGCTGAGCCTCTCTGGTTGACAGAGCATGTCTTCGTGCGAGTTTGAGCGATAAATATGGTTTCAAGGAGCACGAAGAAGAATGACTAAGACTCTTTATTTCGGCAACCTGCCCTGGTCCGCCTCGAACGCCGATCTGACCCAGGCCGTCACCCAGTACGCTGAAGTGATCTCTGCCCGGGTTGCTACCGACCGTGAAACCGGCCGGTCGCGCGGTTTCGGCTTTGTCGAGGTCCCGGCCGACAACGCCCAGGCCGTTATTGACGCCCTGAACGGCGCCGAGTGGGAAGGCCGTGCCCTCACCGTCAACGAGGCGAAGCCCCGTGAAGAGCGCCCCGCTGGCAACCGTGGCGGTGGCTTCGGCGGCGGTCGCCGGTTCTAGTCCGCAAGCAAAAGGCCTGCCCAACTCCCGGTCATCGGGAGGCGGGCAGGCCTTTTTTCTGCCTGCGAATGGGTGTTATTGCGTTAACTTGCAGACACTGTGTGGAACGGCTATACTTGGGATGTCGTGAATCGGTGCCGGGGGTTCTCTGGGAACAGAGCTGTACTTCGTGCCCGTCGAAGCGATCAGAATCCATTTGAAGGAGCACGAAGGAATGTCCAAGACTCTGTATGTTGGCAACCTCCCCTGGGCGGTAACGAACGATGACCTGAGCCAGGCCGTCGCCCAGTACTCTGAAGTCATCTCGGCCCGCGTCGCCACTGACCGCGAAACCGGCCGGTCCCGCGGTTTCGGTTTTGTGGAAGTGGCAGACGAGTCCGCCCAGGCAGTCATCGATGCCCTGAACGGCGCCGATTGGGAAGGCCGTTCGCTGACGGTCAACGAGGCGAAGCCCCGGGAAGAGCGCCCAGCCGGCGGTGAGCGCCGGGGCGGCTTCGGCGGCGGTGGCTACGGCGGCGGCCGCGGTGGCCGGCGTTACTAGGAAGCGCTGACATAACGAAAGGCTCGGTGCCCTGCACCGGGCCTTTTTCTACGGAGCTTGCGCATCAAACAAACCGGTTCGTACGTCCTATAAACGATTCCCCATATGCCAGGAGGAAGAAGAATGATCAGCCGCCGAGAGCTGTTAATCGGTGCGGCCGCGGTGCTTGCCGGCGCCACTGGCTGCTCCCGCCTCAAGCTGCCCGCCATACCCGGCGTTTCACCCGAGTCCGGCCCGAAGGACCCGCCAGCAGTGGCACCGGCAGACGAAGCTCCCCGCCCCGTTCTGCGGGTAGCGCTCCTCTCCGACCCCCATACACAAGAATCGGGCCACGGGGCCAACAAGTTGGAACAGGCCCTGGCCGATTACAAGCCCCTTCGCCCCGACCTCTGGCTCTTCTGCGGCGACGTGACCAACCTGGGCCTCACGGCCGAGTATGCCACGTTCAAGAAGCTGCTCAAGGGAACCGTCAAGGAAGAGCAACTGCTGGTCACCACCGGCAACCACGACCTGTACGACAAAACTGCCACCGACGAGGAAGAGATGCGCCGCTTCAGGGAAGCGTTCGGCTACAAGACGGTCTGGTCCAACAAGGTCGTGGGTAACGTTCACTTTGTGATGCTGGCCACCGAGCAGTGGAAGACGGCGCCCCGCCTGCCCGACTGGGCCTGGCTGAGCGACGAGCAGCTAAGGTGGTTCGAGTCGGTCCTGGCCGAGCACACGGACAAGTACACCATTGTCAGCTTGCACCAACCTCTGCAGAATACGATCACCTGGAGCCATGGCGAATCCAACACCTTTACGGGCTGCGTCCGGTTGCCTGAACTGCAGGCCATCATGAAAAGGAACCGTCAGGTCAAGCTCTGGCTCTCAGGGCACACCCATATGGGCCCCGAGCGAGAGGGCAACGTGGCGAACCTGAACGGCGTTACCTATATAGGCCTGGGCTCGACGTTCTACCAGTTCGCGCCCGCCACCGGGGCCGAAGACAAGTTCGGCGGGTTCAAGCAGGACTGGGATGCCAGCGGAAGCCGCATGCTTGATATCTGGGCCGACCGCACAGTGATTCGTGCGCGTGACCACGTGAGCAAGACCTGGCTGGACCCGCAGGAGATCGTGCTGAAGCCCTGACGGCACTGACAGGAATTCGCGCATGTCACCCCGAATATCTGCGGCAAACCAGATAGTCTATATATGATATAGAGGGGAAAGACCATATGAGCGAACGCCTTTGGTACTACATGCAAGGGAACCAACAGGTCGGACCGGTTCCCGAGTCTCAGTTGAAGGGTCTGCTCCAGTCCGGTGGCCTGTCGCGTGAGACGCCCGTCTGGTCGGATCATCAACCTGGCTGGCTGTCGGCCGCACAGGTTCAGGCGCTCTGGGCGCCGGCCGGCGAGCGCCAGTGGCATTACATGGCGGCGGACAACGCACAGATGGGCCCCATCCCTGAGGCCGAGCTACAGCAGTTGCTCAGCAGCGGGCGCGTGAGCAGTCAGACCCTGGTCTGGACGCCGGGCATGGCCAACTGGGCGCCGGCGGCAAGCCTGCCTGACCTGGCCCCAACCGCGGTCCAGCCCGCTGCTGCTGCGCAGCCAGCTGCCGTTGGCGCTGAGTCCATCACCCCGTCCGAAGTGGTCTTACTCCATGCCAACCAGTTTGCCCCCGAAGGCACCATGCTGAAAGGCGGCAGCTGGACCTCCCTGACGACCGGTGCGAAAGTTGGCTACATGGAGCTGACAGCGGCGCTGCTCTCGGCGGCCCTCCTGGCCAACGAGCAGGCCGGCGTTGTCCGCCTGCGCATGCAGCCCAAGAAAGCGATGTTCGGACTCAAAACGGCCAACGTTGTCATGGTCGACTGGGTACAGGATGGTCCCGAGTGGCCCGCCGGCACCCTGGAGTGGATGGTCGTTGAAGGCATGCGCGGCCAGGAGCCCCGCGAAGCGGCCAACCTCTTCACTGGGCTCCTGCTGACCGATTCCACCTACCCGCATATCCTGGCCGTCAATATCGTCCTGGCCAACCTGGCCAGC
>JARBUG010000033.1 GCA_029239785.1 Symbiobacteriaceae bacterium
CCGATACGCCGATGATCATCGCCTCGATCAGCAAACCAATTGCAGCGACGGCCATTATGCAGTTGGCTGAACAGAGCAAGTTGGACCTTGATGCGCCTGTTACTGCCTACATACCCTGGTTCCGGCTCGGCTCGGCGGAGGGAGGCGCCGGCGTTACTGTGCGCCACCTGCTGTCACAGACCAGCGGCATTCCCAGGCACGCCGGTTACCCGCCGATCATCGACCCGCAGTTCAGCCTCGAAACGGCGGTGCGGGACCTGCCGCGGTTTGGCACTGTGGGGGCGCCCGGCGAACGCTTCGTGTACTCAAACAGCAACTACGCTGCGCTGGGTCTCCTGGTGGAGACCGTATCCGGCCAGACTTACGAGCAATACGTGCGGGAGCACATTCTGGAGCCCCTCGGCATGACCCGTACCTATTTCTCCGAGCCCGAGGCCCGGGCGGCGGGGCTGGCGCAGGGCTACACCGCCACGTTCGGTTTTCCCATGGCAGTTAACCACCCGTTTCTGCCCCATGCGACCCCGTACTATCAACTGATCTCCACCGCCGATGACCTGGCCCGGTTTGCGGCGCCCTTCCTCAACCAAGGCCGCTCCGGCGACTTCCAACTGCTATCACCCGACAGTGTGAAGGCCATGACAACAGCTCACCGGCCGGGCGACAATTACGGACTCGGCTGGTGGACTAGTGTATTCCATGGTGTGCCAGCGATCTCCCATGGCGGTGACGCACACGGGTTCCGCAATGAGTTGGTGATGCTGCCTGACCGCAACGCTGCCGTGATCTTGCTGACAAACGAGAACGCACGGCTCACGGCATCGTATCCCATCTCGGTGCTCGCGTGGAGCACCGCTGCGGTTCTGATCGGCAAGCCCTGGTACTCACCGGTGGCGAACTTCCGGTGGCTAAGCACCGCTGTCGCTCTGATCGTCCTGGTCTTGACCGCCTCATTCTTCACGCTCCTTGCCTTGCTGGCCAGTTGGAGAGCACGGGTCCTCCAGGGCGATCTGGGGTTGCTGGCCGGGCTCTGGCTGCCCGGACTTGTGTCCGTTCTCGTCGGTGTCCTGGTGCTTCGGTATGGACCACGCCTGGTTGACCACGCAAATTGGACGATTGCCTTACCCACCCAGCCTGAGCTGGCGTGGACCGGCCTGGCCTGGAGCATCGGCCTGGTACTAGCGGGTTCCTGGCACATAGCCATGCCCTGGGTGACACGCTGGACATTGAAAGGGTAGGTCCCCCCGCCTGCGTGAAATGTCAAGACTGCCCAACAGAATTGAGGGGTGGTACAATTTACCGCAGGGTGTCATTTGTCCCTCTCTGCTACCTCTGGTAAAATAGGTGTCGTCAGGCCTGCAAGGCTTCGCTCGCCTGTTCTCAACCAGCAGCATGCACAGGTCCGGGATAGGGAACTGAGGGGTGAGAAGGTCGATGAAGGATTTGCTGTGCGACCAGTTTCAGGAGACCGTCGGGGAGTATTTGATCCGTCATCGCAGCATCCTCGACATCATGGCTAAGTTGCAGGAGGCGAATTCGCGCACCAACCGTGCGATTACCAAGGCGGTTACGTCCTGCGGCTGCGTGAAGATCACGGCGGATAGGCAGGTCATTCCGCCCGACATTGACCTCGCCCAAGTAAAAGAGCACATGCACAACCATTTGAACGGGCAGCTCTGCGAGCACTGCCGCGAGGTGCTGGAGAACGAGCTCGGGAACACGCTCTTCTATCTGGCTGCGTTGTCCAATTCGCTCAATCTCAACCTGTACGACATTCTGCTGAAGGAACACAAGAAGCTAGCTGCACTCGGTGTCTTCAATTTCGCCTGATAAGGGCGGCAAAAAAAGGACCCGGGCCTGGGTAACAGGCTCGGGTCCTTTTATGTCTTGCATTCAGTGGCCAAGCGGCATGTAGCGTGTCGCCGAGCTGGGCCAGCGAACCAGGTAGATTCGGCCGGGTTCGGTCCAGCCCACG
This sequence comes from Symbiobacteriaceae bacterium, assembly GCA_029239785.1. GTDB lineage: Bacteria > Bacillota > Sulfobacillia > Symbiobacteriales > Symbiobacteriaceae > JARBUG01. Next base: position 1,973 of record JARBUG010000033.1, read on the forward strand.
GTGAGACCCCGCCCAAGCTCGCGGGCTTCGCCTGTGGCGGGGTCGACCAGCATGGTCACGCCCCAGTCCTCGGCGCTGTAAAGGAGCCGGGCACCGCCGGGCTCCCACATGCCCCTGGCCGTTTCGGCGGTGCCGGGCAGCTGGGTGCGGGCGCCGGTTTCGAGGTTTAGCAGCACTGTGCCGGCGAGCATGTGTCGGCCGTCAGGCGACCAGGCGAGCCGGGCGGTGCCGGCGGGGACGGGCAGGTCTCGGGCCAGGGCAGTGATGCTACGGTCCGCCAGGGTGAAGGTGACCAGGTCGCTCAGGTCGGGGCTGGCGGGGCTCTGGGCCAGGGCGCCGACCCGGGCGCCGTCGGCCGACCATACAACCCCGGCAGTGCCGGCGCCCGGCGCCCGGGCAACGAAGCCGGGAGCAACCTGCTGGCGGGCGCCCACTACATCGGCGGTGACCAGGTCGCGCAGCCCGCCCTGGGCGGAAGCCCGCAGGCCTGCAACCAGGTGGCCGGACGGGCTCAGGGCCCAGCTCTCCAGGTTCGCCGGCAGGCGGGGCTGCTGCCCTTCGACCCGGCCATTTTTCAGTTCCTGGCTCTCCAGCGTCAGGTAGCGGTCTGTGGTGACCCAGTCCCAACGGGTTGCACCGGGCTTCCAAACCGTCAGGTTCAGGTACTTGCCGTCAGGCGTCAGGTCGGCGCTCAAAATATCGGGCGGCAGCGGTGAAATACGCGTCTCGGCGCCATCAGCCAGGTTAACCATGACCAGGGCGGGCGCCTCCCCGGCCCGCAGCGAGGTAAGCCCCCCGGGCAAGGAGACGCCTTCCTTGTCGTGTGCGTCGCCCAATAGGAAGTCGATGCGCGGCGGCATTTGGGAGATTCGCCAAATCAGGGTATGCTCGTCCACCCACTGCAGCACGCCTCGGATGGGCGCCGGCTGGGCCGCCAGCAGTGCCTGCTCCACCTCGTCCGGGCGGACGGGCTTGGAGAACAGGAGGCGAAGTTCAGCCGCACCGGGAGGGAGGTGCGATGACAGGAGGGTTACCGTGCGCCACGAATCGCCGTAGCGGTACTGCACCGTTACCTCGGCCTGCTTCGGCTGGGCCGGGGACGGCGGCGTTGTGGTCTGCGAAGAGGGCGTGGTGCCCCCGGCGGAAGCCGACGGACCCGAATTGGCCGGCGTGGTCTGGCTTCCCTGGCTGCCAGACTTGGCCGGGTCGGGTGCTGTGGGCTGCTGGGTGCCTGCCTGAGAAGACGACGGGGGCTCGGGATTGGGACCCGGCGTGGGTCTGGCGCAGGCCGTTACCAACATGGCCGCGGCCAGGAACCCGGCGATAATATGTACCAAACGCATAGGCGTCCCTCTTTCTGTTGACCCTGCCTCCCATTATGCCATGCCTTCCGAACAAAGTGCAGGGGGGACCCCCCATGGGAATCCCCCCTGCCCGATTGCCCAGCCGTCAGGCCTCACACATGCCGCTCAAGCATCGTCTGCTCACGCAGCCGACGCAGCCCGTCCTTGATGGCCCGGGCCCGCACCTCGCCGATGCCCTCGACCTCATCCAGCTCCTCAATGGAGGCCCGCAGCACATTCTGCAGCCGGTTGAAGTGGTTTACGATGTTGTCAATGACCGGCGCCGGCAGCCGTGGGATTTTGCGGAGAATGCGGTACCCACGGGGCGCCACCGGGTTCTCAAGCACGCCGGGCGCCGCCCCCAGCCCCAGCATACGGGCGATGGCCAACAGGTCGAGCAAGTCTTCGCTCTCCCAGCCTGACATGGCTTCTCGCACGGACTCGGCCGTGCGGCCCTCACTTGTGTTGAGGTAGTCGCGCATGATCAGGTTGCCTTCCTCGGCCACGTTGGTCACCAGTTCCGCCAACTGCATGCTGACCAACCGGCCCTCGGTGCCCAGCTCCGAAATGTACCGTTCGATTTCAGCCACCATGCGCAGCACCATTTCAGTACGCTGCACGACCAGCAACACGTCCATGACGGTGACCAGGTCTTCCAGTTCCAGTGCGGACAGGTTGGTCAGGGCCTGGTCAAGCACGGTCTTATACTTTTCGAGCGTCTGGAGCGCCTGGTTGGCCTTCGTGAGAATGACGGAGATATCGCGCAGAATGTACTTCATGCCGCCCTTAAACAGCGAGATGATGTTCCGGCGCTGCGAAATGGCAATGACCAATTCGCCGGTCTGCCGGCCCATGCGCTCCGCCGTACGGTGGCGGATGCCCGTCTCGAACGAGGGCAGCGACGGGTCCGGAATGAGCGTGGTGTTTGCATAGAGGATGCGCTTGGCGTCGCGGCTGAGAATAATGGCCCCGTCCATCTTCGCCAGTTCATATAGGTTCGCAGGCTGAAACTCTGAATCGATGCGGAATCCGCCATCCGCTGTTTTGAGCACTTCCGCCGAGTCGCCCAGCACAATCAGGGCGCCGGTGCGGGCGCGCAGAATCGACTCCAGCCCCTCGCGCAGGGGAGTGCCAGGAGCCACCTGCCGTAGTACTTTCCAAAAATCATCCCGGTCGTCTGCCATGCTGACCGCCTGCCCCCTCGAGGTAGCCGCCCCCATCCCCGTCTGACACAGTTTCTCCAACAGGTGAAAAAATCCTTCACGTGCGTGGCTGGTCGGTTTACGCGTTCAGCGCAGCCTCCAGCCCCTCCATGACGGTCTCTACACCCACCAGTTCGAGCGACGTCTTGATTGCCAGGTTCTTCAAATTGGCCTGCGGCAGCACCACGCGGCGGAACCCCATTTTCTCTGCCTCGCGAATGCGCTGGTCGACCCGAGAGACGGCCCGCACCTCGCCGGCCAGGCCTACTTCGCCAATGACAACCGTGTGCGGATCGGGCGGCTGGTCCCGGAAGCTGGAGGCCAGCGCCACGGCCAGGCCCAGGTCCACGGCCGGCTCGGCGATGCGAACACCGCCTGCCACCTTGACATAGGCATCATGGTTGCCCAACAGCAGGCCAACCCGCTTCTCAAGCACCGCAATCAGCAACTGCACCCGGTTCTGGTCAATGCCGTCGGCGGTGCGCCGCGGCGACACGAAAGTGGATGCACTGACCAGCGCCTGCACCTCGACCAGAAGCGGCCGCGTGCCTTCCAGCGACGGCACGACCACACTCCCCGCCACGTCCAGCGGGCGTTCGGAGAGGAAGAGTTCCGAGGCGTTTGGCACTTCAGCCAGACCGACATCACGCATCTCAAACAGGCCGATTTCGTTCGTGCTCCCGAAGCGGTTTTTCACCGCCCGCAGCACACGGAAGCTGGCGTGCCGTTCGCCCTCGAAGTAGAGCACGGTATCCACGATATGCTCCAGCACCCGCGGTCCTGCCAGCGCGCCTTCCTTGGTGACGTGTCCCACAATAAAGACGCACATGCCCTTGCTTTTGGCCAGCCGCAGCAACTGGGCTGCACCTTCGCGCACCTGGGTCACGCTGCCCGGGGCACTGGGCAGGTCGGGTTTGAACACCGTCTGAATCGAGTCAACCACCAGCACCACCGGCTTGAGCTGCAGGGCGTGCTGCTCGATTACGTCGAGGTTCGTTTCGCTCACCACAAGGAGCCGGGAGTGCAAAGCGCCCAAGCGGTCGGCCCGCAGGCGGACCTGACGGGCGCTCTCTTCGCCACTTACGTACAGCACCGTGCCGTGCATTTCGGCGATTTTCATGGCAAGCTGCAGCAGAATGGTGCTTTTGCCGATGCCCGGGTCGCCGCCCACCAGCACAAACGAGCCGGGCACGATGCCCCCGCCCAGTACCCGGTCCAACTCACCGGACCCGGTGGGGAATCGGGGGGCGTCCTCGGCATCCACCTGGTCGATGGCAATGGGCTTATCGCCGGTGGAGAGGCCGGGGGAGATTCCAGCCCGCAGAGCGGGCTGCGGAGCAACGGTCTCTTCGACCAGGGTGTTCCAGTTCCCGCAGCCCGGGCACTTGCCCAGCCAGCGGGGCGATTCCTGACCGCATTCCTGACAGATGAAAATGGTTTTGGCCTTGGCCATTCGCTACCCCAACACTTTCTTGATGACATCCATTCGGTGCACCACGCCCAGCAGGCGGTGGTCCTTCACAACGGGCAATACGTCGCGATGCTGGCGGAAAATCGCCTGCAGAATATCGTCGAGCTTCATATCTGGGCCGATGGTGTCGGGCTCCCGCGTCATGATCTCGCTGACGCCCACCGCCCGCAACTGCGCAACGGTCATTCCCAGGAAGGCCGGCAAATGGCCCGCCACCAGCGAGTCGCTCTCCAGCCGCCCGGAGTCGTACACGAGCCGGGCCAGGTCGTGCTCGGTCAGAATGCCCGTTACCCGGTCGCGACTATCCATCACCATACAGACCGCCCATTGGTCGATACGATTTACCACTTCGGCCACAGTCGCATCTTCACGCACCACGAGGCAAGAGCGCATCAGATCACTGGCAACGGTCATGGTGAGTCCCTCCCGGTCCAGACTTACGCTCTTCCCAATTCGGCTGTGGGTTGGCGGTATCCTGCGTTCCAGCTCACCGGAGGTTATCTGCCGAGAAGGAATAGCCAGAACAGGCGGGGAAAACCCCCTAGTATTTCGCACTCATCATGGAGGAATCCGCTTGGACATACACGCCGCCCCCCTGCCCCGCCAGACCTCACAGGCTCCGGCCCCCCTGGAGGCCGTGCTTGTCTTTATGCTGGCGGGGAGCCTGGCCATTCTGACCGGAATCCTGTTGCGCCCCCTTCTTGAGGGTTCGCCCTACCGCGCCCTGGTTTCCTGGGCGACGCATGTGCCGCAGTTCGTAATTCCGTGGCTCTGGTATCGGCTTCGGGTGGCCCCGTCCCTGCCTCCGGAGAGGCGCTCCTTGCTCCGCTGGCGCGAAACGGGCATGCGCCTCTTTTGGGTCATGTCTCTGTGGATTCTGGCGCTCAAGTTCGCCCCAAGTCTTGTAGAAGCGCTGCTAAGCTCCATGCCTAAATGGGTGCAAACCGGTGCAGGACCGATTGCCGTAATCATCCTGTTCCAGGGCGTATGGGTGGGCCTGTCCGAGGAGATGGCCATCCGCCCGGCACTGCATCTGCCCCTCTTGCTTCGTCTGCCCGGCAAGGTGCGAGTCTGGCGCTGGGAACTATCGCACGCACTGCTCCTGACCTCCCTGGTGTTCGGGCTCATTCACCTGCCCAACGCCTTATTGGGCCAGCCCCTGGCGGCAACGGCTGCACAGGCGCTTTTTGCAGCCGTGGTCGGGCTGTTCTTCGGCTACTACTACGAGCGGACCGGTAACTATCTGGGCGCCGCCTTGCTTCACAATCTGTTCGATGTATGTGGATACGTAGCCGTGTTGATCGTGTTCGCCGGACGCATGTAGAAGAAGAGGGCCGCTTCTCCGCAGGTTGTGGAGAAGCGGCCCTGTTCGTTCCTTAACTCGGCTGTTCAGCGCCGCCAGGTGCGCTCTCGCCGCCGACCGCCACACCCACCGTCTGGGCCGATGGCTCGGTCCGCTTGAACATAATGTTGCCCTCGTCATCCACGTCGGTGTGAACCTGCTCGCCGTACTTGAAGGGCACCTTGAGCGCCTCCTCGGAGAGCGGGTCCTCCAGCAGCCGCTGAATGGCCCGGCGGAGCGGACGTGCGCCGTACTGCGGGTCGTGGCCGGCCTTGACCAGCTTCTCGAGCGCCCCGTCGGAGATGGTCAGCTCCACGCCGTGTTCCTTCAGCCGCTTGCCAACGTTCTTGACCTCCAGGCGGACAATCTCCTTCAGGTGGTCCATGTTCAGGCTGTGGAAGATGATCAGGTCATCAAGCCGGTTGATGAACTCCGGCCGGAAGAGCTTCTTGACCTCGTCCATCACTCGGTTCTTCATCTTCTCGTGAGCCTGCTCGTCGGACTCGGCCACGGTAAAGCCGAGCTGCTTGTCGCCCCGAATCACCTGGGCGCCGGCGTTGGACGTCATGATGATGACCGTGTTGCGGAAGTCGACGGTGCGCCCCTTCGACTCGGTCAGGCGGCCATCTTCCAGCACCTGCAGCAGAATGTTGAAGACTTCGGGATGCGCCTTCTCGATTTCGTCCAGCAGGACGACCGAGTACGGGCGCCGCCGGACGGCCTCGGTGAGCTGGCCGCCTTCTTCATACCCGACGTATCCGGGCGGGGCACCGACCAGCCGGCTGGTGGTGTGCCGCTCCATGTACTCGGACATGTCAATGCGGACGACAGCATCTTCGTCGCCGAAGAGCGCTTCGGCCAGGGCCCGGGCCAGATGGGTCTTGCCGGTGCCGGTGGGGCCGAGGAAGATGAACGAACCAATGGGACGCTTGGGGTCCTTCAGGCCGGCACGGGCCCGGCGAATGGCCCGGGAGACCGCCTTGACCGCCTCGTCCTGACCCACGACCCGCTCATGCAGGACGGCTTCCAGGTTGAGCAGCCGCTCGGTTTCGTTCTGGGTGAGCTTGGCGGCCGGAATGCCAGTCCACGAGGAGACGATGTGAGCAATATCGTCCTCCGTAACCGTGGACTTGCTGGTGACCTTCTTTTGCTGCCACTCGCTCTTGTTGCGGTCGAGCTCTTCCTTGAGCTTGGTCTCCTTGTCGCGCAGGCGGGCGGCCTTTTCAAACTCCTGGCCCTGCACGGCGGCTTCCTTCTCCTTGCGGACTTCGTCCAGCTTTGCCTCCAGCTCCTTCAGGTCGGGCGGGGCGACAAAGGTGGAAAGCCGGACCCGGGAGGCGGCCTCGTCGATCAGGTCGACGGCCTTGTCGGGCAGGAAGCGGTCGGTGACGAACCGGTCAGACAGGCGCACCGCAGCCTCGATGGCGGCGTCGGTGATTTCCACCCGGTGATGGGCTTCGTACCGGTCGCGCAGGCCTTTCAGAATCGAGATGGCGTCCTCGGTGGAGGGCTCCTCGACCATAACGGGCTGGAAGCGGCGCTCAAGGGCGGCGTCCTTCTCGACATGCTTGCGGTACTCATCGATGGTGGTAGCGCCGATGGCCTGCATTTCGCCACGGGCGAGGGCGGGCTTGAGGATGTTGGAGGCGTCGATCGCGCCTTCGGCAGCGCCGGCGCCGATGATGGTGTGCAGTTCGTCGATGAACATGATCACGTTGCCGGCCTGGCGGATCTCTTCCATGACCTTCTTGAGGCGCTCCTCGAACTCGCCGCGGTACTTGGAGCCAGCCACCAGGGAGGCGAGGTCGAGCGACACGACCCGCTTATCCTTCAGCAGCTCCGGCACCCGGCCGTCGTTGATGCGCTGGGCCAGACCTTCGACAATGGCCGTCTTGCCGACGCCGGGCTCGCCGATGAGACACGGGTTGTTTTTGGTGCGGCGAGACAGGATCTGAATGACACGCTCGATCTCCTTTTCGCGGCCGACGACCGGGTCCAGCTTCGCCTCGCGGGCGTAGTTGGTCAGGTCACGGCCGAACTGGTCGAGCGTGGAGGTGTTGGACTTGCCGGGCTTCGCCTTGGCGCCGCCGCCCTGGGGAGCGTTGCCCTGCGGGTGCGGCACGCCGCCCAGCAGGTGAATGACCTGGTTGCGGACCCGCTCCAGCTCGGCGCCCAGATTCTGCAGCACCTGTGCTGCCACGCCCTCGCCTTCACGAATGAGGCCGAGGAGGATGTGCTCGGTGCCCACGTAGTTATGCCCCAGGAGCCGGGCTTCTTCAATAGCCAGCTCCACCATGACCTTTTTGGCGCGAGGCGTGAAGCCAATTTCGCCCCGGGTCGATGCCGAGCCCTTGCCGATCATCTTTTCGACTTCGGCCCGGACCTGCTCCAACTGAATGCCGAGGCTCTGCAACGCCTTGGCGGCGATTCCTTCACCTTCACGAATCAACCCGAGCAGCAGGTGCTCCGTGCCAACGTAGTCGTAATTCAGGCGCCGTGCTTCGTCCTGTGCGAGAACGATAACCCGCTGGGCCCGTTCGGTGTACCGACTGAACATCTAGCATAACCCCCTTACTTATCCAGACGTTTGATCGCTTCCATTACCTTCTCTTTGGTGACCCCCAGCGAGGTAAGCACCTCATGGACCACGCCGTGCTGCTCAAGCAGAAACCCCAACAACACGTGCTCCGGTTCGATCACCTTATGCCCCACCATGGTGGCAGCGGCCTGGGCCCGCTGCCGGTAAACCTGTTCAGCTGTCGGCAGCATGCCGATGGCGTCAGGGTCGTCGGGTGCGCCGAGCCTTGGCGGCAACTTTTCCTCGATGGCTTGTCGCGTACTTTGTAGGTCGAGCCCAAGGTCGGTCAAGATACGGCTGACTGACTCCTCTAACAGTAATCCAAGAAAGAGCTGCTCCCGCTGAATGAACGGGAAGCCAAGCCGTTTGGCTTCCTGCTGGGCCAGTTTGACCAGGCGTTCGGTTTCGGGCGTACATGATGCCACGGCCTTCACCTCTTCGCTAGGATGCCAGCCGGGTGCGAATCAGCGTGGCACGCTTTGCGTCGCGGTCCAACGGGTTCAGCTCACGGCCTTCAGCTTTTTGCAGGAAAGCCGGCTGCATGGCAATCATGAGCTCGTTGAGCGTGCGGTGGCTCAGGCGGGGGAAGAGCCCCATTTCGATGCCGAGGCGCACGTCGGAGAGGAGCTTCATGGCTTCTTCAGACGTGATGACCCGGGCGGAAGAGAGAATGCCGTAGGCACGGCCGAGGCGGTCCTCCACCTGGAGCGGCATTTCACCGTGCAGGTGAAGGCGGGCCTGCTTTTCGGCCTCCACCACCTTCAGCACAACGGCCTCGAGGTGTTCGATAATCTCCTCTTCCGCCTTGCCCAGGCTGGTCTGGTTGGAGATTTGGAAAATGTGGCCGGCGGCGTCGGTCCCTTCGCCGTAGAGGCCCCGTACGACCAGACCGAGCTGCGAGAGCCGGTGGAAAAGGCCGCCTGCCTGCTGGGTGAGGACCAGGCCGGGCAGGTGAATCATGACCGAGGCCCGCAGGCCGGTGCCCACGTTGGTGGGACAGGAGGTAAGGTAGCCCTTCTGGGCGTGGAAGGCGTAGTTCAGCTTTTGCTCCAGGGCATCGTCCACCAGCGAGGCCGTGCGCCAGGTCTGTTTTAGCTGAAGCCCGGGCGCCAGGCACTGAATGCGCAGGTGGTCTTCCTCGTTGACCATGATCGAAATCGATTCATCTTCGGAAATGGCGACGGCCTTGCCGCGGGCCTGCTGGGCCTGCTGCGGGCTGATCAGGTGCTTTTCGACCAACACCTGCCGGTCCAGGGCCGGGGTATCGGCCAGTTTGAAGAGCTCCACCCGGGAAGAGAGGCCGACCAGGTTGATTTCCCGCACGCCGGTTTCCACCTGGCGGATGAGCTCTTCAGCCTGCGCTTCATTCATTTGATGAGGGAAGGGCAGATTGGTTACGTTACGCGCAAGCCTTATGCGTGAAGAGAGCACGACCTCGGCGTGGGGACCGGTCGCATCTGTCCACTTACTTGCGGGTTGGCTAACCAGTTTATTCCATGCCACTGCCGTCACCCCCTGCCTGAATCTGGCTTTCGATCTGTTTGATTTGATCGCGCAGGCGAGCGGCTTCCTCATAGTTCTCGCCCTGAATGGCGCCCTGCAGATCCTGCCGGAGCGATGCCAGCTCCCGCTTTTTCCGCACGATGCCGCCGGTGCGCTTGGGCGCCTTGCCGGCGTGAACGGTGGTGCCCTGAATCCGCTTGATCAGCGGGTTGAGGTACATCTCCAAATGGTCGTAGCACTGGGCGCAGCCCAGGCGTCCGCCATCGGCAAACTGGCTGTAGGTCGTGCCGCAGTTCTTGCAGGTGGGCTCTGCCTGCTGCTGCGGCGCTGTGCGCGCCCCGACAACGAAGGGGTCCTGCCCGAGAAAGCTGGACAGGAGCTGCTGGATGGAGAGGTTCGGGAATGTGAAGCTCGCCTGCCCTTTTTCGTGGGCACAGACTTCACAAAGGTGGGCCTCCTGTTTCTGCCCGTTAACGACCGTGGTCGTGTGAAAGACCGCCGGCCGCTGGCCACAGTTGTCGCACTGCATGCTTGCACCCCCTGACTAGCTCCTCTCGGCATGGGCCGGTCGAGATTAGGCCCACGCCTGACGGGTTACGGCACCCATTGAGGGTGCCTAGAACCGCAGGACCGCCAGAATCATCGCCTTGAGCAGGTTGGCCCGGATCACGTCCCGGTAGGGGAGTTCCAGGGCAATGGTGTCGCGGTGGATGGCGGCCTGCATGATTGCGGCTTCGCGTTCATCAATGATGCTCTGCTCATGGAGCCTCAGAATGTAACCGAGGGCTTCATCTTGCGAGAGATGGGAGCCGATCTGCCGTTGGATCAGGTCGTGTATGGCATCGCCGGCCTCAAAGTTAAGTCGGGTGATGCGAATGTACCCACCACCTCCCCTGCGACTTTCAACCACATATCCACGTTCTGATGTAAATCGGGTGGCCAGCACGTAGTTGATCTGCGATGGCGCACAGCCGAACTGTGCGGCCAGGGTGGCCCGCTGAACCTCTGCCACGCCCGAGTCGCCCATCATCAGCTTCAGGAACTGTTCGATATCGTCTGCAAGGTTGGCCATAGATTCACCACCGTGCCCTGATCTTTTTTGACCTTCCTTCTTCAGATTACGCATCTGATTGGTGATCGGCAATTGCCAATATGGCCGGTTTTGCCCGAGTATGGGCGGAAATCTTGATCAATCTGGCCCAAAGCTCGTCTCCTGACGTTTTTTGACCATTACTGAGGGCGAAAGGAAAGCGGAGCGGCACATGGCCACTCCGCGTATTCTACCCGTTTTGTGCCTGGGGTTTTCAGTCGAGCTTGGGCAAGGTTTTGGCGATGGTAAAGAAACCGGGCGCCGGCACGTAGCCAAACTTGCGGTTTACCGCCAGCATGGGCGCGTTGGCGGAATGATTGTTGGTGCGCACGTACGGGGCGCCCTTCGCTTTGGCGTGCTGCAAAGCCACAACCTTGATGGCGGTGGAAAGCCCACGTCCTCGGTAGGGCCGGTCCACGGCTGTCAGGCCGTGGTACATGCCGCCGGTGCTTTGCATAACCTGGAGGTCGGCCATGGCTGCCCAGGTATCGCCATCCACTGCGATGATCACGTTGGCGGGGTCAAAATGCGGATCGGCTGTCAGGTACTTCTTCCACATCTCAAAGGGCGGCAGCGGGCGGTCGCCGAAGGCCGGCACATCGCGCATCATGAGGGAGATCAGGTCGTAGTAGCGGCGGTAGAGCTCGTCGCCGGACACCAGTTCGGACAGGTGCGCGAAGCGAATGCCAGCGGCTTCGGCCTGCCGGACAGCTTCGTGCTGCCAGTCGGCCGGTGCCCAGTCCGTCAATTGAAGGGTCGATTCAAATAGGTGGTGCTCCTTGACCCAGCCCCTGCGGTCGGCCCACGCCATGGCTTCGGGCTGATTATCTTTGACCTCGGTCTCCAGGCGGGTAGCGCCCTGATTCATCACCCAGTCTTCAAGCACGTTATATAGGGCACGCCCGGCTCCGCGGTGCCGGTACGGTTGGTCGACGCGTACACGCAGGCCGAAACAACCGGTGGGCATTTGCGGGCTCCTCCAGGACGTTCCGAATGCCACCAATTCGCCCGTCTCGTCAAAGGCGCCCAGACGGAAGTGGGGCATGTCGGCCGGGCGCAACTGCTCGCTGCGGAGCATACCCTCCAGCGTGGTCCCTTCCGTCTCCTGACTGTTGATGATGGACACGATGCGCGGGAAATCGTCCGCAGTGGTCGGTCGAATCGAGAGTGTCATGTATCTTACCCCCTTGTCTCACACGACCATAAAGACGCCGGAAACCTCAGGGAAGTTCCAAAAAGAACGCACTTTCGGCCACAAGGGCTGAAAGTGCGTGTGCAAGCTTCTACAGTACTTCGTAGATGAGACACTTTAGGTAATGACTCTCGTCATACCCGACCACGATCGGATGGTCGACGCCCTGGGCCCGCTCCTCCACCAGGCGGAGCCGGCGGTGCGCGTCGTAGGCCGCATCGGCCACGACCGCCTTGAACAGGTCCGACTTCATGTGGTACGAGCAGGAGCAGGTGATCAGGAAGCCACCTTCCGGAATCATGCGCATGGCCCGCAGGTTGATCTCCTTATAGCCGCGCACGGCGCCTTCCAGGCTCGCCTTGTTCTTTGCAAAGGCTGGCGGGTCGAGCACAATTACATCGAATTTCTCCTGGGCAGTCTCAAGCTGGCGCAGAATGTCGAAGGCGTTGCCCTCACGGGTCGAGAGCCGGTCGCTCAGGCCGTTCAGTTCGGCATTCTCCTTGACCGACGCCAGCGCATCGGCGGAAGCATCAACAGCGATCACTTCGCGGGCGCCCGCCACCAGAGCATTGAGCGAGAAACCACCCACGTTGCTGAAGCAGTCCAGCACCCGGGCGTCCTTGGAATAAGGGCGAATGGCCCGGCGATTGTCGCGCTGGTCCAGGAAGTAGCCGGTCTTCTGGCCGTTGGCCACATCGACTACGACCTTGAGGCCGTTCTCAGGAATGACCAGCCGCGGGTCGAACTCACCCCGCAGGTAGCCCTTGTGCTGCTTGAGTCCTTCCAGTTCGCGCACCGGCACGTCATTCCGCTCGTAAATGCCGCGGGGGGCGATCAGTTCGTCGAGAATCTCGACGATTTCGGGCAGCCACTTGTCGATGCCAAGGGAGAGCGCCTGAATGACGAGGATATCGTCGAACTTGTCGACAATGAGGCCCGGAACGAAGTCGGCTTCGCCAAAGACGACACGGCAGGCCGTGGTGTCGGCGAGCAGCCGCTGCCGGTACTGCCAGGCCTTGGTCAGCCGCTTGCGGAAAAATTCCTTGTCGATCTGCTCGTCGTGGTGGGTCAGCATCCGCACGATGATTTGCGATGCGGGGTTAATGTAGCCGCGGCCCATGAAGGTGCCCCGCCCATCAACCACCGTTACGATATCGCCGGGGTTGTAGTCGCCGGTAATGCGGTGGACCTCGCCCTGGAAGACCCAGGGGTGGCCCTCGGCGATGCGCTGGGTCTTGCCCCGCGCCAGGTGTACTACGGCCATACGCGCCATATGTAAAGTATCCTCCTCGGTCAGCTTCTGTACATATCATACCCGATATGCGCCCCGATTTCCTGGGCACGCTACATTTCGAAAGGGGGCATTCAGCTATGACCGACAAATCGCATGTGCGATTCAAGAATCAGCGGAACGAGGAGCCGACGACGATCGATACGGACAATACCGGCACGAACGCCACCGGCAACTACCTGAACGGCGGCAAGATGGGGCTGCCCAACCCCGATCACGCCAGGGATATCTGGATTGAGCAGGAGGACCAGGCCAAGCAGGGCATGGCCCGGCGGGACGACCTTTCCAGGGCGCAGGCGGCGCCGGGGCACCCGTACATCCGGGATTCCCGGGGCGGGGGCGAGTCGCAATAGGAAGAGGCGGTGCCTCCCGTATGGGGGCACCGCCTCGCTGTTTTTAGTCCTCGTCGGCCTTCCGGTTAGCCGCCGCCGCTTCGATGATCGGCTTGGCGACAATCGCCGGGACCTCTTCGTAGCGGTCGAACTCGAAGCTGAACTCGCCGCGGCCCTGGGTCATCGACCGCAGGTCGATGGCGTACCGGGCCATTTCGCTCAGGGGCACGGTGCCCTTGACGATCTGGTAGCCGTCGCCCGTGGGCTCCATGCCGGCGATGCGGCCGCGCTTCTTGTTCAGGTCGCCCATGATATCGCCCATGTAGTGGTCGGGCACCCGCACTTCGATCTTCATGATCGGCTCGAGCAGGACCGGCTTGGCGTTGTTGAAGGCCGTGCGGAACGCATTGCGGGCCGCAATCTTGAACGCCATTTCGGAGGAGTCGACGTCATGGTAGGAACCGTCAAGCAGGGTGCAGCGGACGCCCTGAACCGGGTAACCGGCGATAACGCCGTCCACCATGGACTCCTGAACGCCCTTGTCAACCGCAGGCCGGTAGTTCAGGGGAATCGCACCGGCGAAAATCCGGTCGACGAACTCGTAGTTGCCCTCGTGGAGGGGCTCGAGCTCGATCTTGCAGTGGCCGTACTGGCCGCGGCCACCGGACTGCTTCTTGTGCTTGTACTCGGCCTGCGCCTTGCCGCGAATCGTCTCCTTATAGGTGACCTTGGGCTCGGTGGTGGTGGCGTCAACGCCGAACTTCCGCTTCAGGCGGTCGACCATAACGTCGACGTGGGTCTCGCCCAGGCCGGAGACGATGGTCTCGGCGGTAACCGGGTCGCGGCGCACGGAAATCGTCTGATCTTCTTCACCCAGACGAGCAAGGCCGGAGCCGATCTTTTCTTCGTCGCCCTTGGCCTTCGGATGGACAGCAACGGAGAAGACCGGCGACGGGAACTCGACCGGCGTGATGTTGATCTGATGGGCTTCATCGCACAGGGTGTCGTTGGTCTGGCTGACGTTCAGCTTCGCCACGGCGATGATGTCGCCAGGGCCGGCTTCGGTAACGGCGTCCTGACCCTTGCCCTTGGGAATAAACATATGGGAGAGCTTTTCGGTCTTGCCCTTGGCAGCGTTATATACCACCGTGTCGTTCTTCACGACGCCCGAGAAGACCCGCATGATCGTCATGCGGCCCACGAACGGGTCGGCGGTGGTCTTGAAGACGAGGGCGCTGAACGGCGCCGTCTCGTCGGCCTTTCGCGTCACTTCGTCACCGTTGGCGTCGGTGCCGCTCACTGCAGCCACATCGGCGGGCGAGGGGGCGTATTCGACGATGGCGTCCATGAGGAGCGCCGTGCCGAAGTTCTTGCCGCCGGCGCAGACGAAGACGGGAACGATCTGGCCGTTGGCTACGCCCTTCTTGGTGCCCATGACCAGTTCTTCATCGGAGAGGGCGCCCTCTTCGAGGAACTTCATGGTCAGTTCATCATCAGACTCGGCGGCCAGCTCGGTCAGCTTTTCACGGAGCTCGTCGATCCGGCCCTTGAAGCTGGCGGGGACCTCCGTCTCCTTGACTTCCTTACCGGCGAAGGTATAGGCCTTGCCGTGAATGACGTCCACGATGCCCTTGAAATCGGCCTGAGAACCGATGGGCAGGTGGAAGGGGATTACGCTGCGGCCGAACGCGTTCTCCAGAGAGGCGAGCGCCTTGTCAAAGTTGGCGTTTTCACGGTCCATCTTGTTGATGACGGCCATGCGGGCCACGCCAGCCTTGAGGGCGTGCTTGTAGGTGAGCTCGGTGCCCACTTCGACACCTGCGACTGCATCGACGACGGTCAGGGCGGTTTCCACGACACGCAGAGCGGCTTTGACTTCGCCTACGAAGTCAAAATAGCCCGGGGTATCCAGCAGCGTAAATTTGTGGCCTTTCCATTCCAGGGGCGCGATGCCCGCAGAAATGGAGACCTTCCGCCGGATTTCCTCGGGGTCGAAGTCCATGGTGCTGTTGCCTTCGTCCACGCGACCCAGCCGATCAATTGCCCCGGCGGTGAAGAGCATCGCTTCGGCGAGCGACGTCTTTCCGGCACCGCCGTGGGCAATTAGGGCTAGGTTCCGCACCTTCTCAACAGGAAATCTTTTCAACTCCATCTCCTCCTCAGCGGTTGATGGAACTGGGCTGGTCGGGAGCCCCGTGTAGGACTCGATTTCCCTGGAATGTCCGAAGGGGGCTCAAAAGCGCACCGCCAAGACGGTGCGCCACGTTACTGGCCAGCCGTGCAGTCACTCCGGCTAACTAGATTCTTGAGATACCCGCAACAGGTCGGTGATCTGGGCGAACCGGGCCGAGTCCGGCATCGGTTCCAGTCCGAACATTTCACCTACGAGGGCTATTGTTCGACTGTGTTTCTAACTTCTCCTCCAGGTAACGACAAACTTATCCGAAAGTCCTACTCCCGTAAACCTTCTGCGCAAAGTGTCCGGTTGCTTGGGCGTCCCTGCCTATATGTACGGCAGAACCCGACTCGCTCAGACCGACAAAAGTGGGGCACTCGCTGCGACGAGTGCCCCTTCATTTTGGCTTTAGTGTTTGCTCGCGGGCTCCAAGGCGGCCTCGGTATACTCGTTGGCGGCGTTCCACAGAATCCATTCTTTATAGCCGGCGTCGTAGGTGGCCTGGATTTGCGCCCGGACCTCAGCCGGGCCGTAGGGGTGACCCCACGAGAAATCCTGCAGCCAGGGGCGCATTTGCACCTTGCCCGTCAGGCCCGCCTTCTCCCAGCGGCCCTTGGCGTCCATCATCGACCGGTAGATGGTTTCGTAGGGCATGGCGTTGGGGTTCGGCAGCCCCAGGTTACCGGGAATGTAGTGGCTCGGGTAGACCATGGGCGAGAGGTAGTCGACGCTGGCGGAGAGTTCCTCCAGGTGGTGGCCGATACCCAGGTCGTCGCTCAGGCTGGTGATCAGGCCGAAGGCGTCGGCGCTGACCCATACGCCGTAGGGCCGCAGTTCCTTGCGGGCGTAGGCCAGAAAATCACCGATTACCTGCTCACGCCGGCGCTCGTCCTTGCCCGGGTAGGCGAGGGTGTCCATGTTGCCGTCGGTTGGGAAGCGCACGTAGTCGAACTGGATTTCGTCAAACCCGGCCAGGGCGGCGCCCTTGGCGATGTCGACCACGTAGTCCCAGGCGTGGCGGTTGTAAGGGTTGAGCCACGAAACCGAGTTGTAATCGCGCCAGATGCCGCCCTGGGTGGAGGCCACGGCCAGTTCGGGGCGGTACTTGGGCACGTGGGCATCCTTGAATGTCACGATGCGGGCGATGCTGTAGACTTCCTTGGAACGCAGCTGTTTGGTGAAGGCCTCTACGTCGGCAAAGTCGGGGTGAATGGCGCCGGCGGCCTTCGCTATGGGGTGGTCGAAGTCGAAGGTCACGTTGCCCCAGTCGTCCTTGATGTTGACGACCATGGCGTTCAGTTCCGTCCGCTCAACCAGGTTGAGGAGTCCCTGAAACATGCCCGGGTTGGTGGCGGAGTAGGAGGTGAGGTAGATGCCTTTGACTTGAACCCGGGGCGGTGTTAGCTCCTGTTCAGCCCTGGCCCACCCCGCCTTTACTTGGTCGATGCCAACGAACGGGGCTGTTTCCTGGGGGTCGGCAGCGACGGCCCGGGGCGCGGAGCCCGGGGCGAGGGTCAGGGCCAGGGTTGCGGCCAGGGCCGCGGCCGCCAGCCCGATCAGTCTGGAACGAGTCCACCTGTGCATGGGTTTTCTAGTCCTCCATGGTCTCAGTAGCTTACAGGTCGCCGTACACCAGCCGGCCGCCGACCACGGTCGCCCGGGGCCTGGCTGCCCGCAGGGCCTCCTCGGCCCCGGTTGAAATGTCATGCGTAAGTACCACAAAGTCGGCCAGCTTGCCCGGCGAAATGGAGCCCTTGATGGTCTCCTCGCCCGATGCATACGCGCCGCCCATGGTAAAGCCGTACAGCGCCTCGTTGACCGTGAGCCGCTCTTCGGGGTACCACGACTCCGAATCCGGCTCGCTCATCCGCTTCCGCCACACAGCGGCATGAATGCCGGCGAGGGGGTCGAGGGGCTCCACCGGCACGTCGGAGCCAAGGGCCAGGCGGGCGCCCGACCGGAGCAGACTCCGGAAGGCGTAGGCATACCGTGCCCGCTCGCCCCAGAACTTGTCGGCAATGTAGCGGTCGCTGGGGGCGTGGCTCGGCTGCACCGAAGCGATGATGCCCAGCTCGGCAAACCGTTCGAGGTCATCCGGGTCCAGCAACTGGGCATGCTCGATGCGGTGCCGCAGCCCCTTCTGCCGGGAGATGTCGGCCACGGGTTCGATGGCGTCGAGCACCATGCGGTTGGCGGCGTCGCCAATGGCGTGCACCAGCACCGAGAAGTTGCCCGCCACTGCCTTGGCAACGAGCGCCTCCAACGACTCAGGCGTATGCGTGGCGACGCCCGCATAGTCCGGCCTGTCCTCGTAGCCGTCGAGCATCCAGGCGGTCTGGGAGCCCAGGGAGCCGTCGGTGAAGATTTTGATGCCCCCCACCCGCAGCCACTCGTTGCCAAAGCCCGTGCGCAGGCCGGCGCCGATGGCGTGGTCGATGGCATGCTCGGGAATCGACTTGAGGAAGCGGACCGTCAGCTCGCCCCTGGCCTGGAGCGTTTGCAGGTTTCGGAAGCTGTCAATGCCGTCCACGCAGTGAAGGCCGGTAATGCCCACGCGGTTGGCATGGCGCAGCCCGAGTCGCATCGCCTGGAGGTACTCTTCCTCGGACCGCTCGGGCACCGCGTCAGCAAACAGGTCCTGGGCGCTCTCCTGGAAGATGCCCGTAGGCTCGCCTCGCTCGTCGCGCAGAATCTGACCGCCCCGGGGTGTGGGGGTGGCGGCAGTAATGCCGGCGTCGCGGAGCACGAGCGTGTTGACCCACAGGCTGTGTCCGTCCTTGCTGGAGAGGACGACTCGGTGCAGCGGGGCCACCATGTCGAGGTCGCGGCAGGTCGGCCAGCGGTCCCACAAGTTGGCGTTGAAACCATGGCCGCGGACCCAGCCCCCGCCGGGGGTGCGTGCGACCCGGTCGCGCACCAGGGCCAGCGCTTCGTCGAGCGTGGCCACGCCGTCCAGGTTAATATCGATCAGGCCAAAGCTGAACCAGGTAAAGTGGACGTGGGAATCGATGAGGCCCGGCACCACGGTCTGCCCGCCCAGGTCGACCACCCGGTCCTCGAACCCCAGCAGCGCATCCATCGCGTGATTGGGTCCGGCAGCCATGAACCGCTCATCATCCACGATAAACGCTTCTGCCCGTGGATTGGCCGGGTCCATCGTCAATACCTGTCCGTTTCGATAGAGCGTACGCACAGTCCGAACCCCTTTCGCGCAAACTAACGCTGAGGTGATAATCCATGGATCATACAGGTGGCAAGGACCCGACGCCCCAGGGACGGACCCCGGATGTGGTGCGGCGCCGGCAGCACCCGGACCCGACTGAGTACGAGGAAGAGAAGTATGTGAACAGTGCACCCGGCCCGGAGACCCAGAAGGACGGTGCCTACTTCTACGGATACAAGCGGGAGAATGCCGTGCAGCCCGAACGGACCGAGGGATAGCAGGCTTTTGGCGTGAGCCCGGCGCTGGTGGCCGGGCTCACGCTCTTTCGCGCCCCGGCCCGGGCCCGTGTGGCTACCGTGCCCCGAGCACCAGCCCCAGCAGCTCCGCCGGGTGCTCCACCCAGTGGTCGGGCCGGGCGCCCGCCAGCACCTCACGCTCGATCACTGACCAGCCGACCGCCGCGGTCGTGACCCCGGCGTTGTGCCCGCAAAGGACGTCGAATGTGCTGTCGCCCACCATGAGCACGTGGCCGCCGGGCTGCTCGCCCAGCCGCTCCAGCGCCAGCTGAATGGGCTCTGGCTCCGGCTTGTGCTTCTCAGTTTCATCCATACCGACCAACGTGTCGAAGTAGCCCTCGAAGCCGCAGACCTTCAGCCCCAGCAGGGCGACATCTACCCGTTTTGATGTAACGATGCCCAGTTTGATCCCGGCCTCCCGGAGCGCATCCAGCGTCTCACGCATTCCCTCGAACTGTTTGACGAGCTGATCGTGATTCGCCAGGTTGAAGGTGCGATAGAAGTCGCTCAGCTCCACCTCGCGGCCCGGGGCGTAGCGGCCCATGGTGCGGGGCAACGGCTCGCCGAAATGGCGGTATATGGTCGAAGCGGGCACGTCCAGCCCCAGCTTCTCCTTCAGGACATGTTGAAACGAAGCGACGATCAAGTCGTTTGTGTTGATCACCGTCCCGTCCAGATCGAACAAAACGACAGAAAACGGCATGAAGCAACCCCCTTCAGCATTAGGATTCGCCTTTTGTCGACCGCCCCCTCCCTTTCATTTCGCCTCCGGTAAAAAGGCCCGGGCAACGTCGGCGCCGAAATCGGGGAGGGATGAGGAGGGCTATTATGGGACAGGTAGGCCTTCACGGACTGGCGGGGCTTGTGGTTGGCGAGTACGTGCTCACGAGCTTTGTTCAGGCGCCCACCGCACGGCGGGCCCTGCTGTACGGCTTTGCCCTGGGCAACTTCATCCCTGACCTTGACTTTCTCGCCTCCGTGGCGATGTTTCCCATTAACCAGGAAATCGCACTCGAACTGCACCGCGGCTTCAGCCACAGCCTCCTGGGGGCGTTGGCGCTGGTGGTCGGTTTTTTCGGTGCGAGCCTGCTCATGCGGGACACATATGTACGCTACCTGGGCATCGGCCTGGCGCTTGGCGTGGTGGGCCATTTCACAGTGGACATATTCATCTGGTTTGCTCCTGTCGACGTTTTCTGGCCGGCCAGCATTTACGGGCTGATTCCGCCGGTTAACCTGTGGTGGTGGTGGGGCGAGCCGCCGCTGGTCAGCCGGCTGCTGGGGGCCGCCGAGTTTGCCGCCTTTGCCCTTTACTACGATCACCTGGTCCGCCTGGCCGTCAGCTTTAACACCAACCGCGAGATGATTCAAATCGTACGGCGCATGGCCACGATTTGTTGGATTATCTGGGCGGTACTCACGCCCATGGCGGTGGATATGCCCAACGAAACGTTTGAGAAAGCGCTCTACGTGCCCATGGGCATCGTCTTCATGCCGGCCGTCCTCTACATTACCTGGCGCATGCAGGCGACCATTGAGGTGATGGCCGTACAGCGGAAGCGCCTGTGACTCGTCGAGAACATACGAAAAGGCGCCATCTGCACTTTTGCAGGTGGCGCCTTTTTGCGCTTGTGCTCGCTGTAGGCACCCTCAATGGGTGCCGTAACCCGTCTAGGCCCGCCCTTCGGCGGCGGCGATGGGGTGCAATTCGTTAGGCGACATGACAATGATGGCGCCCTTCGCGCAAACCTCTTCGCACTCCTTGCAGCCCACGCAGGCGTTGGGCTTGGTCAGTACGGCGGTGCCGAAGAACTGACCTTCGCCCGCCAACTCCAGGCAGTCGAACGGGCAGATTTCAATGCAGAAGTCGCAGCCCGAGCACGAAACCGGGTCAACCACCGGCTTCGGCCAGTCGACACGCTTGGGAATGCGGGGCTTATACACGCCGAACTCGTCAGCGATGGCCAGCACAGGGCAACTGCGCACGCAGGCGTCGCAGTCGATGCACAGCTTCGGGTCGATATAATGCAGCGCCTTGCGCTCGCCGCTGATGGCTTCGGTCGGGCAGACCGTTACGCAGGCGGTGCAGCCAATGCACTTGTCGTCAATATAGTGGGCCACGAATATCCCTCCCTCGGAATCCCTGCTGCCAGCCCGGTCCGAGCCGCTACTTTACAGTATACCGCGACCACCTTGAACGATCAAAGGTGATCGTTTCCTCAACTGGCGACGACATGTTCAAACGCTGCGCAGCTTCCGTGTCAGGTCGAACCGCTCACGCTGGTCGAGAATCAGTTTGGCGCCCATCGGGGCCACAAGCTCGCCCAGGGTCGGCGGGTTCAGCACCGTCACCCCGTCAGCCGTGTACTCCTCCTGGGCCCGCCGCCGGGTGAGCAGGAGTACAGAGGAAACGGGCAGCGACTCTGTCAGCCGCCCTTGCACCCAGCGCTCGGCCGCCTGGACCCGCTCCCGCCCCCGGGCAATGCGTTTCCGGGCGAACGTGGCCCAGGTCGACTGGGGTGTTTCGTCAACGCAGACGCAAACGATGCCGCCCGGCCCGACCAGCAGGTAGTCAGGCTTTCCCCCGCCCTGCGCCGCCCAGTCGGTGATGACCCACTCGGGCTCCAGCGCCTTGAGCGCGGCGTGCACATCCTTGACGCCATTGTTCGACTGCCAGCGGGTGAGGGCCAGCGTCCCCACTACGCCGAACAGGAAGATTCCTATGGTCGCAAACATGTTCATGATGCGCGCACCCGTGTCGGCTGAAGCCCGGAAGAGCGAGCCGATGAGGAGGGCCATGAACACCAGTACAAACACATATCGGCGCAATGCGGCGCCTCCCTATGGAGAGCGGGGGGCCGCAGGGCCCCCCGGCCTACGCTACTTCAGACCCATCAGGTACCGGGAGATGGTCGCGATTTCCTCGTCGGTCAGCTTCCCCTTGAACCGCGGCATGTAGTAAATGCCGGTGGAGATGACCGGATTGGTCAGGTTCGGCTGGGGCGACGTGGTGGCGCGGTTGGCGCTCCAGTACACCGGCATGCGCACGTCGTGAGCCATGGCGGGCGTCTTGTCCTCGTCCTTGGGCTGGAAGGTGTTGGCGTACTTGATCCAGTCCTCCAGGAACTTCTGGTCAACGCCCCAGCTGCCAACCTGGGTCAGGTCGGGACCGATCTTGGCGCCCCGGGCCCCGATGGTGTGGCAGGTCAGGCAGAGGGTCTTGGTGGTCTGGTTCAGCAGCGCCTTGGCGGCGGCGTTCGTAGCCGCGTCAACCCCCTGGGCGTCGGGCAGAGGCATCTGGCCGTTCTTGTCCTTGTCGTAGTTCGGGTCCTGGAACGGCGCCAGCGCCGTGTCGCCCGGCAGGGTCCACTGCTCACCGGTGGGATCCATAATGAACAGGGCGAGCGCCTTCACGTAGTCGTCGTCCAGGGCGCCGCCAAAGTCGCGGCCCCAGGCCGGCATGGCGGTGTAGGAGATCCACTTGCCGTCGGCAGTTTTCTCCCACTGGTAGTGCTGGGCGTTGCCCGCCCGGCCCTGCTTAATGGTCTGGACGAGCATGTCGTACTGCTGCTTGCCAGCGGGGCTCTGATAATCGACCTTGAACTCCTTGCGGTTGAGCGGCATACCGATGACGCCTTCACCGCGGGGGCCATGGCACTGCACGCAGTTCTGCGCATACACCTTGGCGCCCTTGATGACGTATTCATCGTGCTGCTTTTCCACTGCGGCGTTCATGCGGGGCAACTCGCGTACGCAGTTACCCAGCAGGAAGACAGCCAGCAGAATGGTCAGCAGCGATATGATCTTATATTTCCTCTCGTTACGCACAGGCCGTGAGCTCCTTTCCTGTGGCGGATTGCCTGGTGCTGTCCATCGGCCTAGTAGTCACCGATCCAGCGCTGGATGTAGTACACGGTAACCAACACACCAACAAACAGGACGAAGACAAGAAGGAGCTCCATGGCCTCGGTCACATGAATGCCATGGTACCAGGGCAGGTGCGGCGCGCCTTCGATGGCGAGCATCTGGGCGAAATTGTCGATCATGGTGCAGCCTCCTCCTTCCTACCCGACCTTGGTGAAGTGCTCCGGATCATGCGTCGAGCGCTGCGTGATCTTGCCGGTGTTAACCGTAATGTCCTGGCCACTCACGGTGATTTCCATCATGTCCAGAGGGCGGGGAGCGGGGCCGGCCACGTTCTGCCCGTCGAGCGTGTAGACCGAGCCGTGGCAGGGGCACAGGAACTTGCCGGCGCCCTGGTTCCAGGGCACCGTGCAGCCCAGGTGGACGCACTTCCAGTACAGAGCCATGAGGCCTTCTTCACTGCGGGTGAGGTAGAACTTGCCCTCGCGGACCGTTACCACTTCGCCCACCTTGATTTCGTTCAGCTTCTTGGGCACCGACACGACGCCGCCGAAACCGGTCAGCTTGATTGGCCAGAACATGGCCGCGCTGCCGCCAGCAAGCGTGCCGAAAAATGCGCCGACAGTCGCAAACATACCAGAGCGCAGGACCTGCCGCCGGGTCAGACCATCGGCGACGGGCGTAGCAACAGGGGGAGCAGCTGCCCCGGCCGGGGCCTTCTTGTCATCAGCCATTCTGTCGTCACCCTTTCTATAGGTTGTCGCCGGCGGTTTTTAGTGGGGCGGCTTTACCTGCCACGGCCACATCAGGTGCATGGACTCGCCACGGAAAGCGGTGCCGATCAGGGAAAGCACCACAAACGAGGTCAAGTAGAAGGTATACAGTGAGATCATGACCTCGCGGGTATTGGCCTTATAGCGCCGCTTCACCCAGGAAGCCAGAATCCACGGAATCGCAATCATAAAGATGATCGGAATCAGGATCTCGCCGATCCAGGCGGTCCAGACCTCCTTGATGCCAAATGCCTTGGCCAGGCCGAACTTCAGGAGGGGGCCGATGCCCTTGGAGCCGTCGGGATGAATACCCGGGATGATCAGGAACTCGTCTACTACGACCAGCGTGATCTCAATGACGGCGGTGTAAATCGCCGCAAAGACGGCGATGGGCACGCCCTTCTTCGTCGAGAACCAGATGCCGGTGCCGCGGCGGTCGCGGTCGATGTAGGGAATCATGCCGAGCAGCACGAGGGCAGCCGTGGGCACAATCACGCCGGCCAGGGCCGGATGCATGTGGAGCAGGAGTTCCTGGAGGCCCAGGAAGTACCACGGCGCCTTGGCCGGGTTCGGGGTAATGTCAGCGTTGGCCAGGTCCAGCAGCGGGGCGTTGACGAAGGTGGACATGATGGTCAGGGCGAGAATCATGGTGACCGCCATGATGGCCTCAATCGAGACCAGGTACGGCCAGGTGTAGACCATCTCTTCCTTCGCGCCAGGCTGGACCTTAGGGCCTGCCTGCTGAAACTTCTCAGTCACGTCGGCCATACGGTCCCCTCCTTTACGACTTACCTTCGTTGTTGTCGTTTAGCTGATCGGTTTCGCCGTCCTCGTCGTAGGGGATGGGCGTAGAAATGCCGCCGTCCTTACGGATGCGCCAGAAGTGCATGGCCATGAGGGCGATGCAGGCCAGGGGCAGCAAAATAACGTGCAGGGTGTACCAGCGAATCAAAGTTGCAGGACCAATATCGAATCCGCCGAGCAGCGCCTGCTGCACGTAGGTGCCGACGACCGGGGAGACCTTGGCCATGTTGGAACCGACCATGATGGCCCAGTAAGCAAGCTGGTCCCACGGAAGCAGATAGCCCGTAAATGAGAGCAGTACGGTGACCAGGAAGAGCACGACGCCGATGACCCAGTTGAACTCACGCGGCGGCTTGTAGGAGCCGGTGTAGAAAACGCGGGTCATGTGCAGCCAAACGGCAATAACCATGCCGTGAGCGGCCCAGCGGTGCATATTCCGGGCGAACGGGCCAAAAATAACGTTGGTGTCCAGGAACTTCATGGACTGATAGCCATGAGGCACGGCCGGCACGTAGTAGAACATGAGCCAGACACCGGTCAGGGTCAGAATCAGGAACATGAGCAGGCTCAAACCACCAAGACCCCAGGTGTAGCTGACCCGCACAGCACGACGGGGCAGTTTGACCGGGTGCAGGTGCAGGACCACACTGTTGAGGATGACCAGAACCTGGTTACGCGGCGTGTCGGGATAATCGTTGCGGTAAATGGACTTATAAAGCGTGGTGTTCTTAAATTTGGCCCAGAGACCCACCGAATCAGCACCTCCCTCTAATTGGGAGCCGTAGCTCCGGAGCAACGACGATGAATAGGTCGACTCTTACTGGATCGTCTGCAAAATCCCCCCCGAGCGCCCGGTTAGACACGTTGCGTCTTGGGAGGCAACGCCATTGATTATACCCGCTAAACTTTCGGGCATCAATCCAAATCGGCCATGCCGGAGGGGTGTCAAGCGATAAAAAGAACCCATAGTTCTCATCTGCCTTTGTAATATGTAAGGTTCGTTAGGCGGATGTCATCCAAACTGTAGTATAGTTCTTTCTCGTCACCCGAATTCCTCCGGTGGTGCCGGACAGATGGCACCGCAGGGGCTTTGCGCTAATCGTACCAGAGTTGCGCCAGCGCCAGGGATAGGTAACGCGTCCGATGTACTCATCGGTCGCGGAGAGTATGTTGCGGCGTCAGGTATCAATTTCCGACAAAATGAACGGTCTTGAAGGATTCCTTCACCCCAGATTCGACCCCGGAGACCGTTACTTCGAAGTTATAGAGCCCCTTGGCTGCGTCGGTCGGGGTGACCCGCAGCGGGATTTCGACGCCCGCGCCGGGCTCCAGCGTGACCGTCTCCTGCTCGAAGTGCGCCCAGCCCTCAGGGAGTCCGGCAGCGGCGAGGCGGAACGTGTCGGTGGTGTTGGAGAGGTTCATGAGCGATACCCGCATAACGCCGCCGGAGGACTGGGTGCCGCCCGTGGTCAGGACCGCCCGGTGGTCCTTGCTGACAACAAGGCTGACGCGGTCCCGGTTGGCCAGGCCCCAGGCGGTGACGCCGCTTAGCAGTACAACCAGAATCGCCGGGACCGCCAGGCGCGGGGCCAGGGCTTTGAGGCCCCGGCCCCGCTCTGCGCCGGCGCCCACCACGAAGTTGAGCACCCGGGGCACCTTGCGCGCCTGCGACACGAGTTGGCAGGCATCGAGGCAGTCGCCGCAGGTCACGCAATGCTTCTGTTCCATGGTGCGAGGGTCGACTGCCATGTGGCAGGTCTCAAAGCAGAGGCCGCACGAAGCGCAAATGTCGCGGTTCTCGGCCAGGTTGAACAGTTCCAGGTGCATGGTGCTGGCGCTGGACAGAATCGACTGCAGGTGCCCGTAAGGGCAGGCGACCCGGCAGACTGCGGTCCGCCACCAGGCCATCGCCATGGCGAAGAAGGTGCCAAAGGCCAGAATCGTAACTGTCGCCGCCGCGGGCACCTCGCCGGCGGCGTACTGCCGCAGCAGGGCGATGCCATCGGTCCCGTAACTCCACACCACGAAGCCGCCAAACAGCCCGATGATGCCGGAGAGTGCGATTGTGCCAGGCCGCCCGAGTCGGGCATCCCACTGGCGCCCAAGCTCGTTGAACAGGTTTTGCGGGCAGACCCAGCCGCAGAACACCCGTCCGAAGACCACGCTGGCCGCAATCACCAGGTAGATCACCACCGTGACCAGCAGGGAAAAGAAGAAGAAATGCTTGACCCAGAGCCGCATCCCGAAGAGGTAAAGCGACATTGTGGGAATATCGAAGCGGAAAATTTGCAGGAACGGCGAGAGAATCAGGAGCAGCAGCACCGCAAGCTGGCTGGCCCGGCGGTAGCGCCGAATCACCCACTCCACCTTATTCAGACGAGTCCGCAACCCCTCACCCCCCATAACCTCCGGGTGCGCCGACATGAGGCCCAAACGCCCCCCTGCCCGGTTAACGCCTCTGGGCAAGGGGGCTGTGTGTGTGGTTAGAACCCGGTCGGGCTGTCGCCGCCGAACTTGAGGCCCGTGGCCAGGTAATATACGAAGAAGGCAGCAATCACAAGGTAAACCAACAGGAGGAACTTCGGCACGGGCGCCCCGTGGTCATGGGCCGCATCGTGGCCGTCGTGCTTCTCATCCGCCAAGGCTAGTCACCTCCCGCTAATGCATGACAGGTTTGTCGTCTTCGACAACCTTGAACTTGACCTCTTCCTGCATGGACGTGCTGCCGGAAACAAAGGCCCAGTAGATGATGCCGGCCAGCACCGACCAGATGAGAATCATCACGAGGAAAATGTAGCCAGTAGACGAGGCAAGCTCACGAAACTCGGTCCAGTCACCCACCGCGAGCCCTCCTTTGGCTACTTCTTCGTGTTCAGGTTCTTGATGAAGGTGACCAGCGCCCAGCGGTCTTCTTCGGAAACGCCGTTCTGCCGCCAGGCGGGCATGCCGGAGGCCGTGCCATCTTCCTTGAGCGTACCCTCGGACACGATCCAGTAAATGAACTGGTCCGAGTGCTTCTCGGCCGCCTTGTACCAGTCGGTCGGGAACGGCGGGTTGGCCCAGCCGTTGGTCTTGTTCTTGCCGCGCATGTCGGTGCCGTGGCAGGCGAGGCAGCCTTTGTCCTTGATCAGCTGCTCGGCCCGGGCCAGGGCGGCGGGGTCGCCGGGCTTGTAGGGGTTCTTGGTGCCCTGGTAGTCTTCGGGCAGCATCTCATCGCCGGCGTTCAGGATGTCAGGACCCATGTACTTGGCGTACGTCACAATGGGAATCGACCAGTCGCGTAAGGAGAGCAGGTAGTCGGCCAGGGCATCCAACTCGTTGGCCGGCAGGTGAGCGAAGGAAGGCATGATCGAGTTCGGCTCGGTGGAGCGCGGGTCGATCAGGTGGGCGATGTGCCAGTCCTTGGAGGGCAGGCGGTGGGCCACGTACTTCAGGTCGGGACCCGTCCGCTCGGTGCCCAGGAGGGCCGGGTTATCGTTGGCATAATCGCCGGGGCGGGTCGGGCGGTCACCTACCACGGTACCGTCCTTCAGCTCGGTTTTCGGCGCCCGCCAGAACGTATCATTGTCGATGGTCCGGACCTGCTGGGTGTGGCAGTAGAAGCAGCCTTCCCGCCTGTAGATTTCACGGCCCAGGGCCACGTTCGCGTCGTCGTACACAGGTGCAGCCGCATCCGCTACGTAGAGATCGCCCTGCAGCATGGGGAGCACCACGGTAATGGTCACGGAGAACATGAGCAGCAGGAAGGCGCCCAGGCCCAGGAGTGCGGCGTTCTTCTCCAGCTTGTTTTTCATGCCGTCTCCCTCTTTCACGCGCCGGTTGCGGCGGCAGTTTCAGCCTGCGAGCCGCGGGCAGCGGTTTCGAAGGCCTTGCCGGCAACGGCAGACTTAAAAATGTTGTAGATGAACAGGAACTGCGCCGACAGGATCATCGTGCCGCCCACGGCCCGGGCGATGTGGTAGGGCTTCTGCTGAATCACAGAGGTGATGAAGCTGCTGGACTGGTTCAGCGCCCAGTGCGAGCCCTGCACCAGGCCGCCAATCGTCAGGGAGACGAAGAAGAGCGTGAAGCCGATGAGCGAGAGCCAGTAGTGCCACTCCATGAGCTTTGCGGACCAGATTTCACGGCCCGTCAGCCGAGGCAGGGCATAGTAGATGCTGGCGAACATGATGAACGAGAAGGTGCCGAGCAGGGCGAGGTGGGCGTGGCCAACGACCCAGTTGGTGAAGTGCGTGATTGCGCTGACCGACCGGAGCGCCTGCATGGGCCCCTGGAAGCACGTGATGAAATAGAAGACCATGGCCGAGACCAGAAACTTGAGCGGCACGCTTTCCTTGACGGCGCCCCAGCGGCCGTTCAGGGTGCCATAGAAGTTCGTCAGCACGGTCCATACCGGAATGATGAGGGTGACGGAGAAGGCGATGGCCACGGTCTGGAGCCAATAAGGCACCGGTCCGTTGACCAGGTGGTGTGCACCCGTGGGGCCATAGACAAAGAAAATCACCCAGAAACCAATCATGGACAGGCGGTGGCTCCAGACCGGGGCGCCCGTCATTTTCGGCAGCAGGTAATACACTGCACCGATGCCGACCGGCGTGAACCAATATCCGAGAATGTTATGGCCGTAGAACCAGTTGGCTACCGAGTCATTGACACCGGCAATCGGGTTGTTAGGGAATAGAAATTGGTTGCCGATGATGTACACGACCGGTGTGGTAATGACAGCGCCGAGCATGTACCAGGCCGTGACGTACAGTTCTTTTTCCTTGCGAGTGGCGAACGTCATGATCACGTTATAGGCCACCAGACCGAACATCACCACGGTCAGCATTTTGTTGATCCAGGGCTGCTCGGCATACTCACGGCCCATGGTGCGGCCGAAGAGCAGGACGACGCCGTAGCTGGTCATAAGCAGGTTGTGGAAAAGCACCGTGAAGTTGCCGAGCCGCTCACTGTACAACTTCACGCCGGCGAGGCGGGGCACCATGTAGAAGAGCGTTGCAAAGTAGGCGCCGCTCAGCCAGCCGAACATGACCAGGTTGGTATGAACGGGGCGGACACGGCCGAAGGTGAAGTACTCGAGAATCGGGACCTCTTTGACCAGGTCAGGCAGCACCAACAGTAGTGCGGCAAACAGACCGAAGCTCATTCCGATGGCCATCCAGAGGACCGCTGTGTAGTAAAAGTTCCGACTGGATGAGCCTTCAGCGTTGCTGAACACGATTTCTCTCCTCCCAGTTCCAATAACGAAGTGCTTAGGCCCCTGCTGCGGACAAACGGTACAACACAATCAAAACCCCTGTAGTAAAGAAAAGGGCCAGAACACCCATGGCGACAAAGGGAATCCACATGAGCCGCTGCTCACCGGGCCGGGCCACCCGGGAGGCCGTGCGGTCGGCCGGGTCGCCGTTCCTGAGCAGCGAGTATTTGACCGACTCGCCCATATTCAGCACGCCGGCCCGGCGGGCCAGGTAGTAAACGAGACTCCAGAATAACACGAAGGCTCCGAGCGTACCGATGATCTGCTGGGCTGCCATGCGGCCGTAGGCCTCGCCGCCCAGAACCTCCTCCACCTTCCCCTTCACGGAGATCTGGTAGCCGCCGGCGGCCAGTACGAACACCCCGGCGACCAGGAGCCATGGGCCCCATCGCCGGCCGAACTTGCGCCAACCCCGGGGCACAAGCCCGAGCATGCCGAGCAGTCCGGCAAACCCAAACACCAGCGAAACGCCCCCATAAAGGCCCATCAGGTCGTTGGTGCCGCCGCTCATGTGCTCTGCGTGGGCAACCCGTGGCGCCAGGGCTACAAGGCACATCGCCAAGAGCATTGTTACATGTTTCACAAACGACAACCCACCTCTGTGTGATGTTCCCCTTAGCCCTAAAGCGCTATTGCGATTTGAGTATGCTCGCAACGGTCTATATACGTCAAGATATAAAGCACCTTAAAATGATCGGATATTTTGCGCCACGCTCTTGCATTCACAAGCCCTTGGTGCTACGATTTCTTTCGGATTACGTAGCTGCCGGGCCATTATG
>JARBUG010000198.1 GCA_029239785.1 Symbiobacteriaceae bacterium
TGCCGAGCCAATATGGGCGATGGCGAAGGTCCGGTTGACCGTCACGCCCTTCTCGTCCTTCTGCTGGAAGGAGGCGTCGCGGGTCGCCTTGTAGCGCTTGGCGATCTCGGCCATGGCCCAGTCCCAGGACTTTTCTTCCCAGTCGGCGGAGCCGGGCGCCCGGTACTTGACCTTCTGTTCACGGCGAGGGTTGACCTCGCTCTGGCCGTTCTCATTGATGACCTGGCGGAGGTTCATCACCGAGGCGCCCTTGGGGCAGAGGCTTCCTTCATTAATCGGGTGGTCCTGGTCGCCGACTGCGGCCACGAGCTGGCCGTCCTTGGCGTAGAGACTGATTCCGCATCCGACACCGCAATAGGGACAGATGGTCTTGGTCTCCGTGGCCCCGTCAGTCCTGAGTCCCCCGGACGACGCTGCGGTCGCGGTACCAGCGTCCAGCACGGCAAGCAGGCTGCCGGCGGTGATGGTCTGCTTGAGCAGGTCGCGCCTGGTGATCGTCAAGGCGGTCACCCCCATGTGATGAATGTCAACTATTACAGAATCCTGACCTTGCCTACAACGTACACCCAGGCGGCACAAGGGATAAATAGATAAGTCTAGGCATTTGCACGATAGTACTATCTAATAGCGCTATCAAATGTGACTTTATTCACAAGCCCGAATGGATATGTGATGCCGTTCACATGAACTGTGTTCGGTAGTCCTTTTGTGCGTTTACCTAGACAAAAAGACCCAACCCACATTGGTCGAAAGTGGGTTGGGTCTATATCTTACGGAATTATTACCACAGAGAACACAGAGTACACAGAAGACCAAGCAGTTCATTCTGTGTCATATATACGATAAATGGCCTGGAGGGTTATTCCTGGTTTCAGTGTCCTCTGTGTCCTCTGTGGTGAAAAATGTATCACAGCCAACCCTTTTCCGAGGCGAGAATCGCCGCCTCGACCCGGTTCTTGACGCCCAGGCGGTGGAGGATCTCCGCCACGTGGCCCTTGACTGTGTTCTCGCTGAGGCCCATTTTGTCGGCGATCTCCCGGTTGGAATGGCCCTGGGCCACGTACTTCAGAATCGAGAGCTGCTGCGGGCTCAACGGTGCCTCACCGCGGTCGCCGGCACCGCCGGAACCGGTGCGGACCCGGGCCATCAGCACGCTGGTCACCTTCGGGTCGATAATCGCCTCGCCCCGGTATACGGCCTGAATATGCCGCTTCAGCTCCATCTTTTCGACGTCCTTGATGACGTAGCCGTGCACGCCCACCTTGAGGCACTCCACGACCAGCTTCTCATCGGCAAAGGTCGTCAGGGCAATAATCTTGGTACGGGGCGAGTCGGCCATGATCAGCTTGGCAGCATCAATCCCGCCCAGTTCGGGCATTTGCAGGTCCATCAGCGCCACATCGGGCTTCACCCGGCGGGCCAGTTCGACCGCCTGCTGGCCGTCAGAAGCCTCGCCCACCACGACAAAAGTGTCACCGTCGTCAAGCACGGCCTTCAGGCCCTCGCGGACGATGGAATGATCATCGCAAACAATTACGCGGATGGCATCAGCCATGAGCGGCCACTCCCTTCAGAGGTATCATTGCAGTCAGAATCAGCCCGCATTCGTCGCCGGGCGCCAGTGTCAGCTTGCCGCCGAGCCGCTCAGCCCGGCTCTCCATGCCCCGCAGCCCAAGGTGGGCGCCGTTTTTCCGGTACGTATCGGCCACGGCGTCAGAAATGCCCACGCCGTCGTCTTGCACGACAGCCGTTACCTGTGCCTGCTCAATCCGCACGCTGACAAACGCATTCGCAGCCTGTGAGTGCCGCCGCACGTTGATCAGGGCCTCGCGAATGATCTGGTACAGGGCGTCGGTCACATCGGCGGTCAGGCGGTGCACATCGCCCCACACCTGCAACGTTCCGATGACGCCCGCCGCTTCAATATCTTTCAGCAGCGTTCGGATCGCCTGTTTGAAGTGTGCAGGCTCCACCGGCGCCGAGGAGAGCGAGAAGATCGCCTCCCGGACCTGACGCAGGCCCGTGGCGGCCATCTGTTTCATGCGTTCAAGGTCGTCGTACAAAGGGAGCGACGGGTCGGCGTGGGTCAGAAGCCAGTCGGCTGTGAGCCCCAGCCCGAAGAGCGTCTGGGCGGCCCGGTCGTGCAGGTCCTGCGCGATGCGCATCCGCTCGTGGGCGATCCACTCGTTGCGGTGGGCGCTGTCAAGGTCACGCCTGACCTGGTCGAGTTTGGTGAGCACAGCCGCATACTCGGTGACGGTCACCTGACAGTGCGACGACTGCTGGAGCAGCCTGCCCGCCACGGCGGCGTAAGCGGTCAGCGTTTCTGCATCTAGTTCGTTATCAGATTCACAAGCGAAGATAACGTTTGGAGACATGGGAATCAGCACGTCTCCAGACTGTGCGTCCGTCTCTGCCCCAATCAGGCGAGGGTTCCGGGCGCCCAATCGCTCGACGGCGATGGCAGGTATGGCCTGTCGGAGGGCCGCTGCGTCGCACATGAGTGCGGTAAGCGCAGTCAGGGCCGCTGCAAGCCGACCAGGTGGGAGGATGGTAGGCATGAGTCTATTGGTCACCCCCTGATTGGGTGGCGGCGTGTAAGTCATCGGGACTAGGCATTTCTTCACCCGAAAGTTGGCGGGGATCTGCCGGGTGGCGCCCGAATCTCCTTACGCCGACTTTGTTAGTGACTTTATCATTAGCATACAAGGTTTCAAACCGCACCGCATCCGACGTCGGGAGGGTATTGCCCGCCGCTTTTGGCTCATTTCAGGGCAAGTGATGGGAAAAAGGAAGTGAAGCGATGCGCCGCCGGTTTCCGCTGATGCTGCGCCTGACGATGGCGCTGGTGCTGACACTGGTGATTCCGCTGGTCGCCATGACCGGTCTGAGCCATTACATGCAGGGGTCCATCCGTCAGGACATGGAGGACCGGGTGGAGGCCACCCTGGACATGGCCATCAACATGGAAGTGAACCTGTTGGATGATGGCGCCGCCGACATGCGGGCCGCGGCGCTGGCGATTGCGGCCGATCCTGGTGCGGCAGGGGCGCTGGGGCAGGCGGCGGGCGGTGCCGGGCCGTTTGACCTGACGAGGTTCCAGGGCGTCTTTCCCCGGGCGGACATCCTCCTGCTCGTTGACCGGGCGGGAGTCGTGCGCGCCAGGCTGACCTCCGACCAGACCGGCGATCAGGTGCTGCTGGATGGTCTGGTCGAGCATGCCATCACAACCGGCGAGCCGCAGGCCCATCCGGCCCTGATTTCCGCCGCGGAACTATCGGCCGAAGCCGCGGCCATCCGCCAAATGGTGGAGATTCCGATCCTCCAGGCGGGTGGTGAGAATGGGCAGTTGGTGGTCGGGGGGAAGGTCGACAGAGCACTGGCCCTGACCGGGGTGGCACCTGTTCATGGTGTATCTGGCGCCGTTATTGGCGCTGTCATCGCCGCCGATATTTTGAACCACGATTTCCGCATCGTCGATGAGGTCCAGAACTGGGCGTCGGCAGGTACGCCGCTGCGGGCCACCATCGCCGTGGGCGGCGTGCGGGTGACGACCAACGTACGCTTGCGTGATCCCGAGGGGCGTGAGTTTCAGGAACGCGCGCTGGGCACCCGCTACTCTGATGCGGTCATGCAGTCGCTGGAGACCGCCGGTATTCACCGGGGGCGGGCTGATGTGGTTGGCCAATGGCAGCGGACGATTTATCGGAACATCACCGATTTCCGCGGGCGGGCGATTGCCGCCCCGTATGTGGGCATTCCGGAGTCGCACTTTGCGACGATCAGCACGAAGCTGACCAGATCCCTGCGGCTCGTGGTCACCATCGGCATCGTGCCGGTGTTGGTCACGCTGCTGGGGGCGCTCTGGTACCTGCGCCGGACTGTTGTGCTCCGCCTGCGGCGCCTGACAGGGCAGGTGGCCACCGAGCCCCCGGGGCCGGAGGCCGGCGGCTTGGCCGGGTTTGGCAACGACGAAATCGGCGACGCAGCGCTGGAGATCATGGCGCTGCGGAGCCGGTGGGCCGGCGCCGCCGACTCCCTGCGGGCGGCGGCCGGCCGCCTGACCAAGACGATGGAGCCGCTGCCCCTGCTGGCAGACGCACGCCCCGCGGCCATACCCGGCGTACCCAGTGCCACCGAAGTCCGGACCGGGGCCGGTTCGGCGCTGGAGCATCTGCATAAGCTCTCTGAGGCGATCCGGGCGATTTCGGACGGGGTGCGGAGCGAGGAACGCTCCATTCATTACGTGGGCCGGGTGGCTGCCGAAATTGCGAGTGGCCTCGCGGAGTCGCGGGGGACGGTGGAGAGCGCCATGTCCGATGTCGGCGACCTGGCGGCTTCGGCCCGGGCAGCGCTGCGGCAGGCCGGCGAGTTTGCCGCCGGGCTGGCGGTGCTCAGGCAGAGCCTGGCGGGGCGCCCGGGCCAGCCGGCCCTGGACCTGCTGCACGACCCGTCTGATCTGCTCACATCGCTGGCTGCCCTGAGCGAGCGGGTGGCAGGCGAAGTTCGGAGCCTGGTGCTGATCATTCAAGAGAATCAGGCCCGCCTGGCCTTCATTCAAGAGGAGATGACGCGGGTCAGCGCCGTGGTCGGGACGACCGCGACGTCTACCCAGGCGGCGACCCGGGCAGCGGGTGAGGCCATCGGCTGGATGGAGGGGATGACAACCTCAGCCGTCTCCGTCGCCGACGAAGTGCTGGCGGCCCGGGCAGGCTTGGAGGCCGCCGCTGCCGCCAACCGACATCTCCTGGAGTGGTGCGGACAGGTGCAGGACATGACCGACCAGGTACTGCGGACCGTGGGCGAACTGCCCTGATGCGTAGAGCCGGCGATTTCCCGCCGGCTCTTGCTGCTTCTTTATCGGTCGTGGTCCTGTTCCTGGTCGTTGGTTTGCTCCGGCGCCGGCTGCATGACCGGGCCGTCGACAGGCTTGCGCTGCTTGCGGGGGGCCTTGAAGCGGTCGGCCTGTTCTTTGGTGATCTTGCCATCCTTGACGGCCTTGTCGATCAGGCTCTGGGCGTCGGTCCGGAACTTCTCGTGGTAGCTGCGGCGGAGATCGTGCAGTTGTTGTACGACTTCGGCTTCGCCGGCGGTCAACTTGCCTTCACGGACCTTCTCTTCCAGCCGTTGCTTCAGGTCGGGCTTCTCCATTTTTTCGGCTGCGAAGGCGCTTCCGGCGAAGAGGCTGGCGCTGATCAGCAGCGCCCCGGCGATGGTTCCGAGCTTGCGGGTCGTGGTCATGTGCGTCCTCCTTTAAACGAGTCCCTGAACGGTAGTGTGAGCGGAAAGCGCCGGAATCATTACTGGCGTCAATTTCCTGTGCCAGTAAGCGTATAGCCGTTGACGAGGTTTGAGATCTTATGATATAGTAAGCCCACTGCATTCCGGCATAGCTCAACGGTAGAGCATCCGGCTGTTAACCGGAGGGTTGTAGGTTCGAATCCTACTGCCGGAGCCAACGCAAAAACAGGCGCCTGGCCTTGGCGCCTGTTTTTTCCCTTACAGCTAGACCGGGCCCTTAGCTCAGCGGTCAGAGCTGCCGGCTCATAACCGGTTGGTCGCAGGTTCGAATCCTGCAGGGCCCACCACAGACGAAACGGCGCCTCATCTTTGAGAGATGAGGCGCCGTATTCATTACTGCGGTGCGTCGTAGGTAACAGTTAGGGTCTTCGTTGCGGTGTTGCCGCCGGGCGAGGTGACGCTGACCTCGATCGTTTGACGCCCGGGCTTTAGCCCGGTGACCACGAGTGTATAGCGCCCGAGGCGGTCCGAGGTGGTGTGAGTACCGCCTGCTCGGATGATGGACCGCGGTTCCGTTCTACCCTGAATAGTGACCTGAGGCTCTTCCACTGTGCTGGGGGCGACAGCAGAGAAGGCGAGGGCGCCCTCCGGCTCATAGTAAACGGATGCGATCATGGTGAAGGGCGCAGCGTCCCCGGTTGCAGGAGGTATTGCCACCACCTCGATCTGGTTCTCCCCCGGTGCCAGGGTGACCTTCGTGCCCTTCACCCCGCCTGCGGTCAGCGTCCACCCGAGGATTTGACCACCACGAAACAGGCTGACATTGGCCAAGTTGGTGACTCGGGGAGCGAAGTCGGTGGCGCCTGGCACCGGGAAAGGCAGCACCGTGACGAAACGGTTATGCGAACGCTCCGGGTAGGTCATATAACCCCTGTAGGTAGAACCCTCGTAAATGGGATCGGTATGGGAGGCCTCTTGCTGGAGTTTCAACCGCAGATACTGGGGGACGTAACTGCCACCCTTAAGTGGCACATAAAAGTTTCCATCAGCTGGGACCGGGTACCGATTCAGCGAACTGCTGTTTCCCACGTCGGCCAAATCGTCGGTCTGCCAGTAGTGAATCAGCTTCACCGGGCCGGCTGTGCCCGAAACCGCGACCGCACCCACCAAAATGCGTTCCTGATGGGTGAGTTTGAACGTCGATTCTGGACCCCGGGCGGCAAGGTTCGCCATCCATCCCCGGAACGCTTTCAGCATGTCGGGGTCCGACGAGAGCGGGGCGAAGGCTGTGCGATAGTCGTAGTGAGGGGCCAGGTCAGCCGGGAGAAACGCGTAGGCAAAGTCGTCAGCTAGATTTTCCTGCGGCCGGCTGGCCCATCCGGCCGTTGGTGTCCAGTTGTTAGAGGTCTGGCGCACCTTCAGGTAGTCTTTCCAGGTCCCAAGTGCCGTCAGAAAGAGCGGGTCGTTGAAGATGTCGGAGAAATGGTGCCCGATCTCATGGAACAGGCTGTGTATCAGTTCTTCGGGTGTGGCGGCATCCGAGAGATAAATCATGATCTCGCGGCCGTTGTCGTAATGCTCGGCCAGAGCGCCTGCGTGCTCAAACGGCATGAACCAGATCAAATCCCGGTCGAGCAGGCTGACCTCATCACCGGACGGCGCCTTATGGGCCAGTTTCATGAGATCCTTCTGGAGTTCGCTGCGCTCGATCGTGCTGATGACCGATGCCATGAGCCGGTTGCCTTGTTCGGCCAGATCCGCCGGATCCCAGGCAGCGAGGTAACCAGTCTCCCCATAGGCAAGCGATGCATACTGGAGGAAAGCGCCCTTTTCCGCAGGGGTTCCGCTCAGCGTTCCTTCGCGCAGCGCTGCTTCACGCAGGAGTCGCAAGCGGGCCATAAAGGCTTTATCAAGTGCGAGCCACTTGCCGCTTGTGTTGAAGGGGACGAAGCGGAAGCCGGAGCCCGGGGCCGTGTAAATCTCCTGGCGAAGCGTTTTCGCCGCTTCGATCAGGGTGAGTAACTGCCAGTTGATTGTCGCACGTGCGCCTGCCGGATCAGTGTCCAACTGATCAAACAGGTCGCCCAGGGCACTGATGTCCTGTTGGTTCCAGTCCAGGTAATCGTAGGCGCCAATATGTAACACATTGACAATGTACGGCTCCGTCTTCAACTTGCCCGGCACCGACGCCTCGCGAATCGGAAGGGTCGGCACGTTCAGTGCCGCCAGGTCTGATGCCCCCATGTCTGTCCGGTTACCATCCGCGTCAAGGAGCTTGATGTTCGTAACCGTAATGGGACTCTCCTGCAGGTTGGTGACCGGGGCGAGGAACGTTCCTTCCCATGTTCCTTCGCCACGGTTGACTAGT
Organism: Symbiobacteriaceae bacterium; assembly: GCA_029239785.1. GTDB lineage: Bacteria > Bacillota > Sulfobacillia > Symbiobacteriales > Symbiobacteriaceae > JARBUG01. The sequence goes on from JARBUG010000198.1 coordinate 7,610, forward strand.
TGGATTTTGTGCTCCCAGAGGGGCCGACCGGCACGATACTCCTGCGCAACGGTCACGACAACCTCTGTGGTGTCAGCCGAACTTCCCGGCAGCGTTGCGGTAATGCTGGCGGGAGCGCCGGCCGTCACATCGGCCGTTCCCCATGCCAGGGTGCTCACAGTCGGAGGCGTGTCATCGAGTACGGTCCCTTCAATTGTGAGTTCAAATTCTGCTTTCGGTTTGTGGGGGCAAACGACCATTTCGTAGTCCC